>JAGOHE010000195.1 GCA_017996315.1 Kiritimatiellia bacterium
GGGCGGGGACTCGGAAAATCCGGGGGTGATCGTGGACGAGGGCACGGCAACCGTCGCGCCCGCCGACGTGCCTAATATCGAGGGTTCATGGAATGGCTCCTACCAGTCCCCCACCGAGAGCCGGGGGCTGACCGCGGAGATTGATCAGGCTGGACGCAGGCTCACCATCCTGACGTCCCTTCCCGGTGAAGGTCAGGTTTTTACGGGATATTTTCGAGACAACGGATCCATCTATCTTGAGGATGGGACCACGGGTGAAATCTGGACTTCGATCGGCGGCATTTCCAGCTCCAGATTCACCATCCGGGATTATCTTTACGACTCGAATCTAGGAACCAATTCCCCGGAGCAGGACATCTTTTTCTCCCGGTAACCCGCGAAGGGCGATGTTGTCCTGGGGAGAATCGCGATGTCAGCGGCGCGAGACGGCGCGCAGTATAAATTTGTACCGGGATATAAATCGAACTCCGGTATAAATCGGACTAGGCGCGACATAGACCCGACCACATCGCGAGAATACGGCACTGGAGTTTCTCGTGCAAACATGCCTGATCCGATTTGGAAAAACGTGCGAGTCTATCACGCAATCTCAAGGGGCACCGAGTGGGATCGTCTCAAAAATGTCGCGACGCTAGCAGAAATCCGGGAAAAGTATCCGGCTTCCGAAATGCGTTGCATTCGGGCCCGAGCCCCGCCATGCTGAAAATGGAGGACACCCATGAGATTATTATCCGCCACCGGGCATGCAAGCAGCGCCCGTGTCCTGCTGGCCGCGGGCGCGATGTGGGGACTGGAAGAAGCGCTGATGGGCATCAGTTGCGCGGCCGCCGGACGCCCCGCCTGGAGAGGTTCCCTGCTGGCTGGAACCGCTTTTCTATTTCTATCCGGAGCGCGCGCGGCCGGTCTGTCCCGCCGGGGCTTGATCGGAGCGGCGGCCATTTGCGCGGCGATCAAACTGCTCGGCATGGCGGTGGGTGAGGTCACCCCCCTGTTGACCCGCGCGGCGGGTCCGGTCTTTGCATACTTTCTCCAGGCCGCCCTTTGGGCAGCCATATCGCCCCGCGCCGATGCGCCCCCTCCGTGGCGCGGTCTCATCGCGCGCGGCGCCGCCGCCGGCCTGCTGGCCGCCCTGCTGTTCCCCGCGGTCGGGCTGTTCACCGGCGTGCCCGCCTGCATTCACGCCGAATCCGGCCGCTACCTGTCCGTTCATTTCGCGACGCTGACCATGCTCGCCGCAGCCGCCTCCGCGCCGCTGGGCGCAGCGATCGTCCTGCGCGCCCAATGCTCCCCCGCCCTTCGCCGGATCGTGATCGAACCGAAGTTCGCGCTGGACGGTCTTTCCGCCGCCGCTCTCGCGCTGACCCTGTTGCTGGCGGTCTGGACGCGCTGATCCGGGATTCGCTGCCATGCGCCTGATCGTCAATGCGGATACCCTCGAAATCCATCCGCCGGCCGGCGCGGTGCTGCTCGATGTGCTCCGCCGCGACATGCGGCTGACCGGCGTGAAGGAGGGATGCCGCGAGGGCGACTGCGGAGCTTGCCTGGCGCTGATCGGCGAAACGAATGAACGCGGTGAGGTCACGTGGCATGCCGTAAACTCGTGCCTGTTCCCGGCCGGCGATGCCGCCGGCCGCCAGATTGTCACCATCGAGGGCCTGAATCTCGAGGGTCTGACGCCTGTGCAGGAAGCCATCGTGGAGGAAGGCGCGACGCAATGCGGATTCTGCACACCGGGCTTTGTCATCGCGCTTACGGGGTTTCTGCTCGGCTCTCCGACGCTCACGCGCGATGACGCGGAACTCGCCGCGGCGGGCAATATCTGCCGTTGCACGGGCTATGACGGGCTGCGCCGGGTCTGCGTCCGGCTGGCGGATCGGTTCGCGGACCTCGCATCCTTGAATCCCTCCGAACGGCTGGCGGAACTGATCCGCCGGCGGGTGCTGCCCGCGTATTTTTCCGACATCCCCGAACGATTGCGCGCGCTGTCCTTGTCGGAAGCCCCCCCGGAACCACCCGAAGCGGAGCATCCCGTATCCGTGGGCGGCGGCACCGATCTGTTTGTCCAGCGCGCCGAAGCCATGGAACACGCGCCCCTGCGTTTCCTGTTGCGGCGGTCGGACTGGGCGGGCCTTCGGCGCGAAGGCGATGATCTCATCATGGGCGGCGCCACCACGGTCGAAACGCTCGTTCGATCCGATCTCCTCGCGGAGGCCGTGCCGGCCATGCGCGCCGCGTTCCCGCTGGTCTCCTCCCGCCCCATCCGCGAACGCGCAACGCTTGCCGGAAATCTCGCCAACGCCTCGCCGATCGGTGACCTGACGATTCTATTTCTGCCGCTGGATCCTGTCCTGGTCCTGCGCGACGAATCGGGCGGCGTCCGCGAAGTACCGCTGGCCGCGTGGTACCTCGGTTACAAAAAAATGGACACGCGGCCCGGCGAGCTTGTGCGGGCGCTGCGTTTCCGGATTCCGCCGCGGTCGCTCCGATATAACTTTGAAAAAGTCTCGCGCCGGGAACATCTCGACATTGCCGCGGTAAACAGCGCGGCCGCTTTCGAGATGGAGGGCGACCGCATCCTCCGCGTCCGCCTCTCGGCCGGCGGAGTGGCGCCGGTGCCCATGCGGCTGACGGGCGCCGAGGCGGCGCTTGCGGGCCGCGCGCCTGATCCCGACGCCCTGCGTGCCGCGCAGGAAGCCGCGGACGCTCAGATCGCTCCGATCGATGACGTGCGCGGTTCCGCCGCCTATAAACGCGCCCTGCTGCGCGGCCTGATCGCCGCGCACTTCGCCGCCTGTTTCCCGGATGTATTTCCGGATCCCGAGCCATGAACACGAATCCCGATGCCATCGGTCATGTGCGCGGCGAGTCGCTCTTCGTGGACGATCTGCCCGAGCCCGCCGGCACGCTGCATGCGGCGGTATGCGTCTCGCCGATGCCGCACGGACGGAATCTCCGGATCTCCTCCGCCGCCGCGCGCGGCATGGCGGGTGTGCGCGCGATCCTGACCGCGGCCGACATCCCCGGCCGGAACCAGATTGGCGCCATTCTTGAGGATGAACCGCTGCTGGCCGAGGGCGAGGTGCATTGCATCGGGCAACCGGTGGCGCTGGTCGTGGCCGAAACCGCGGCCGCCGCGCGCCGGGCCGCGCGGGCGGTCGAGATCACCGCCGATCCCCTGCCCGCCATCTGGGATCCGCGCGAGGCCTACGCGCAGGGAAACTGGCTCGTCCCGCCGCGCACTTTCTCCTGCGGGGAGGTGGAATCGGCATGGGCGCAGTGCGCGACCATCGTCACCGGAACGGCCGCCACCGGCGCGCAGGAGCACGTGTATCTCGAAACCCAGGGCGCGCTGGCCATGCCGTCCGAAACCGGCGTGCGAATCTGGTCCGCCACCCAGGCGCCGACCGCGGTTCAGCGCATGACGGCACAGGTGCTGGGCATACCGATGCACCGGGTCGAGGTGGATACGCCCCGGCTCGGCGGAGCCTTTGG
>JAGOHE010000029.1 GCA_017996315.1 Kiritimatiellia bacterium
ATGAGGATGACTCCGTGAATATCAACGAATTGCCGTATCGTGACGACGACAGCGACGTGGAGGAGACCCGGGATTGGCTGAATTCGCTGGAGGATGTGCTGGATCGCTCCGGAGAGTCCCGCGTCGTCCGGCTGCTGAAGGAACTTTCCATCCGGGCCTACCAGCGCGGCATTCGTCTCCCCTTCACCGCCAACACGCCGTATATCAACACCATCCCGCTGTCCGCGCAGCCGCCCTACCCCGGCAACCGGGAACTCGAACGCCGCATCAAAAGCCTGGTGCGATGGAATGCCATGGCGATGGTGGTGCGCGCGAACCGTGAAGAAGAAGGCATTGGCGGGCACATCTCCTCCTATGCCAGCTCCGCGACGCTCTATGAAGTCGGGTTTAATCATTTCTTCCGCGCGCCGACTGCGGAGCACCCGGGCGATCTGGTGTATTTTCAGGGTCATGTTTCGCCCGGCATCTATGCCCGCGCATTTCTCGAGGGGCGGCTGTCGCTGGATCGCGTCAACAACTTCCGCCACGAACTCCATGCCACACCCGGCCTGCCCTCCTATCCGCATCCGTGGCTGATGCCCGATTTCTGGCAATTCCCGACCGTGTCAATGGGCCTGGGCCCGATTCAGGCGATTTACCATGCGCGGTTCATTCAATATCTGCAGGACCGCGGATTGCGGCCGTCCCATGATCAAAAGATCTGGGCGTTCCTCGGCGATGGCGAAACGGATGAGCCCGAATCGCTCGGCGCGATCACCCTCGCCGCCCGCGAGCGTCTGGACAACCTGATCTTCGTGATCAATTGCAACCTGCAACGCCTCGACGGTCCGGTCCGCGGTAACGGGCATGTGATCCAGGAACTTGAGGCCGCCTTCCGCGGAGCGGGTTGGAATGTCATCAAGGTGGTCTGGGGCAGTGAATGGGATCCGCTGCTCGAAAAAGACGATGACGGCGTTCTCGTCAAGCGCATGGGCGAAGTGGTGGACGGCGAATATCAGAAATATGTCGTGGAGGGGGGCGATTACATTCGGCGCAAATTCTTCGGAGCTGATCCCCGCCTGCTGGAAATGGTCAAGGGGCTTTCGGATGAGGATTTGTCGAACCTGCGCCGGGGCGGGCACGATCCTGAAAAGGTGTACGCCGCGTTTCAGGCGGCGGTCGAGCATCGAGGCACCCCGACGGTGATTCTCGCCAAGACGATCAAGGGATACGGACTGGGCGAAGGCGGCGAAGGGAAGAACATCACGCACCAGCAGAAGAAGCTGAATGAGGACGAGCTGCGCGAGTTTCGCGCGCGCTTCTCCATCCCGATTTCGGATGAGGAACTCAGCCGGGTGCCGTTCTATCGTCCGCCCGAGGGCAGTCCCGAAATGATCTACCTGCGCGAGCGCCGCGAGGCGCTGGGCGGATTCTTCCCGCAACGGCGCACCCTCTTCACCCCGCTGCCCGCGCCGGAGCGCTCGGTCTTCTCCGAGTTCGAGGCCGGTTCCGAGCGTCCCGTCTCCACAACCATGGTCGTCGTGCGCATCCTCAGCAAACTGCTCAAGGATCCGGAACTCGGGAAGTTCATCGTGCCCATCGTCCCCGACGAAGCGCGCACGTTCGGCATGGAGGCGCTCTTCCGCCAGTGCGGCATCTATTCCCATCCCGGCCAGCTCTACGAACCCGTGGATGCCGACAGTCTGCTGTACTACAAGGAAGCGAAGAACGGACAGATTCTCGAGGAAGGCATCAACGAAGCCGGATCGCTCTCCTCCTTCATCGCCGCGGGTACGGCCTACGCGAACCACGGCATCCAGACGATCCCCTTCTTCATCTTCTACTCGATGTTCGGCCTCCAGCGCGTCGGCGATCTGATCTGGGCCGCGGGCGATTCGCGGTGCAAAGGCTTCCTGGTCGGCGGCACGGCCGGTCGCACGACGCTCGCGGGCGAAGGGCTCCAGCACCAGGACGGCCACAGTCATGTGCTCGCCCTGCCGGTGCCCAATCTGATCGCCTACGACCCCGCCTACGCCTACGAGCTGGCGGTGATCGTCGAGGACGGCATCCGGCGGATGTATCAGGACGGCGAGAACATTTTCTACTATCTCACCGTGATGAATGAGAGCTATCCGCAGCCCGCGATGCCCAAGGGCGCGCGGGACGGCATCCTGCGCGGCATGTACCGGCTGCTCGAGGCGCCCGCGAAGAAGGGATCGAAACCGGTCACCCTGCTGGGGAGCGGCGCCATTTTGAACGAGGCCGTCAAGGCCCGGGATATCCTGCATGAACAATTCGGCGTGCAGGCCGAGGTGTGGTCGGTGACCAGCTACAAGCAGCTCCAGCGCGACGCGCTCGAGGTGGAGCGGTGGAATCTGCGGCATCCGACGGAAACACCGCGCACCCCGCACATCACCCGTTGCCTCTCGGGCGGCGCGGGCCCCGTGCTGGCCGTGTCGGATTACATGAAAACGCTGCCCGACGCGCTGGCGCGTTTCGTTCCGCGAGCCATGGTCACCCTCGGCACCGACGGCTTTGGCCGCAGCGATGGCCGCGAAGGCCTGCGCTCGTTCTTTGAAGTGGACGCGGCGCACATCGCCACCACCGCGCTTTCGGCACTGGCGCGCGAGGGCACGATCCCCGCGGCGGAGGCGGATCAAGGCCATCGCGCGCTGGGGCTCGATCCCGCGAAGCCGGATCCGTGGATCTGTTGATTTCGTTCGCGCATTGGAGATATCGGCATGGCAACAACAATGAAGCTTCCGTCGCTGGGCGAGAACATCACCGGCGGTGACGTCGTCAAGGTGCTCGTAAAACCCGGCGACACGATCGCCAAGGACCAGCCCGTCATCGAAATTGAAACGGGCAAAGCCTCCATGGAAGTCCCCGCCGCCTTTGCCGGGCGCGTGGAGTCCGTCCTGGCCAAGACGGGCGAGACGCTGAAAATCGGGCAGCCGATACTGACCATCGCCGGAGCCGGGGACTCCACCCCACCGACGGCGACCCCCGCGCCCGCCCCGGCCGCCGCGGCGCCTTCCAAGCCCGCGCCGGCCGCCGCTCCAGCCGCCGCGCCGAAGACATCGCCTCGCGTCGCCGAATCCAAGGCATCCGGCGGCGGAATCATGGATCTGCCCCTGCCGCCGCTGGGGGAAAATATTGAGGGCGGCGATGTGGTCAAGGTGCTCGTGAAACCGGGCGACCGCGTGAAGAAAGACCAGGCGGTCATCGAAATCGAAACCGGAAAAGCCGCGATGGAAGTCCCTTCGCCCGTGGAGGGCGAGGTGGTCGAAGTGCTCGCGAAAAAAGGCGTTCGCGCGAAGATTGGCGAGACGCTGCTCCGACTGAAGACCTCCGGCGCCGCCCCGGCCATACCCGCGCCGCCAGCGCCGAAGACCGCTCCCGCGTCCCTTCCGGCCGCGTCGGAGCCCGCGGCGGCCGCTCGCGCTCCGGAACCCGCGATCGAGCGGATTCGCCCGGCGACGGGGGCCGAACGCAAGCGCGTGCCGGTGGCGGCGGCGCCGTCGGTGCGGCGTCTCGCGCGGGAAATCGGAGTGGATATTGAGGACGTCACTCCGCACGGCGCTCAGGGGCGCATTACGATCGAGGACGTCAAACGCCATGCGCGGCAGATCAACACCGGGCGCAAGGTGCGCACCCACTGCGCGCTGGAGTCCACGCCCCTGCCCGATTTCAGCCCCTATGGCACGGTCACCCGCGAACCGATGTCCCGCATCCGCACAGCCACCGCCGAACATCTCGGCCGCGCGTGGGCCACCATCCCGCACGTCACGCAGCACGCGAAAGCCGACATTACGGAACTCGAAGTCCTGCGCAAGCGATTCGCTCCGCGCACCGAGGCGGCGGGCGGGAAACTGACGGTGACCGCGATCCTGCTCAAGATCTGCGCCGCCGCGCTGAAGGTGTTTCCGAAGTTCAACGCCAGCCTCGACATGGCCGGGCGCGAAATCGTGTACAAGAAATTCTTCAACCTCGGGGTGGCGGTGGATACCGAGCGCGGCCTGCTCGTGCCGGTCGTGCGCAACGTGGACCAGAAGAACATCGTGCAGATCGCGGTCGAAATGGGAGAGATCGCCCAGCGGGCCCGCGAAGGGCGCATCACGCCGGACGATCTGGCCGGCGGGACGTTCACCGTCACCAACCTCGGATCCATCGGCGGCTCTTTTTTCACGCCGATCATCAACGCGCCGGAAGTGGCGATTCTCGGCGTCAGCCGCGCGGCGATGCAGCCGGTGGTGCGGCCCAGCGGCGCCATTGAACCCCGGCTGATGATGCCGCTGTCGCTGTCGTACGATCATCGCCTGATTGACGGGGCCGACGGCGCCCGGTTTCTGAAGTGGGTGGTGGAAGCCGTCGAGGAGCCGATGCTCATTTCGCTGGAGGGATGATGAATCTGTATCTGGTCCGTCATGGGATCGCGGAGGACGATTCGCCCGGCGGCGACGCGGAGCGCGAGCTGACGCAGGAGGGCATCGAGCGCATGCGGGAAATCGCCGAAGGGCTGCGCGCGCTGGGTGTGGTCGCGGATTGTGTGGCGACCAGCCCGTTGCGGCGCGCCCGGCAGACGGCGGAGATTCTCGCGGACGTCCTGGGATCGGCCCGGAGCGTGGTCACCCTGCCCTGCCTGGCGCCCGGGGGCAGCCTGCCGGAATTCCTCCAATGGCTGGAGCATGAAGGCGAGGACGATGTGATCGCGGTCGGGCATATGCCGGAGGTCGGCGCCTGGGCGGCGCGCTGTCTGACCGGTCAGCGGGCCATCGGCCTGCTCTTCAAAAAGGGCGCCGTGTGCTCGCTCTCGTTCGAGGGTGAACCTTCCGCCGGATTAGCCCAGCTCAACTGGCTCATGCAGCCCGCCGCGTTGAAGCGCGTTGGTCGCTGACCCGCACCGGAGGGAACGGTCATCAACGCCAACCCCGCATGGATCCGCGCCGCGCACACCGCTCTGGCATCTTCCGCCGAGCGCTTGCGCGCCTCCGTTATCCGCGTACAACGCCGCGCAGACACCGAAGCCATGCACGATCTGCGGGTGGCTGGGCGGCGCACGCGGGCCGCCCTGATGTTTTTCCGCGACGCATGGGCGGAACCCGGTCCGCTCCGCTTAAAGAACGGGATCCGGCGCGTCGCCCGGAGATTGGGGCCGTTACGCGACTTGGAAGCAAGCCGGGATATTCTGGCCGCCTCGTGGGATCTCATGCGGGGGCATGCTCTCCGGACGGAAGCCGCCGCGGCGCGCCATTACATCGAAGCCCTTCTGGATCGCCGGTTGCGGATGAAAACGCATCCCGCCGAAAAGGAATTGCAGGCGCTCCTGCGGGAGCTGGACCGTGTTCCCCAATGGAAACTCCCGGCCTCCGATCCGCCGCGCCCGCGCCAGGCCGAGGAGATCCAACGCGCGCTACGAAAACGCCTGCGTATGTTCGCCCGGCCGGTCGAACGCATGCTCCCCCGCCGCTCGGGAGACGCGCATGAATGGCACGAGTATCGCATCCGCATCAAGAAATACCGCTATGCCCTGGAGCTGGCCCAATCGCAGGGCATCCCCGGCTTGCGCAATAAAATCCGGCGTTTGGCGGCCATTCAGGATCTGCTGGGCGAGCACCACGACATCTCCGTCTTGATTTCGTTGCTCACGCGGAGAACATCCGCCAGCGCGGGTCGGGCTGTCCAAGGAAACCGGCTGGAAGAATGGTTTGCCCGCCGGCAGAAGAAGCTGATTCGTTCGGCGCACATCCTCGCCAAACCGCTCTGACCCCCGGTCTACTCGAAGCGGATGACCAGCGGCTGGACGGGATTTTCCAGAAACACTCCGGCGGGCGGACGTTCCGCGATGGCTTGGATATCGCCGACGCTCTTCACCGTGGACATCCGCATCAGCGTATCCAATCCCATGCGCCGGCCGTCCGCCTGCGCCACCACGACGGATGACGCCCCGGACTTTCGCGCCGCGCTGGTCTGAAGAATCTGACCATCCACCGTCACCGTCACCCGCGCCCGCAACGGCGCCAGCGCCGCGCCCAACAATTTATCCAAGGCTTGGATGGAACCACGGTCCTTCTGTCCAGAGGTTGGATGAGCATCCGCGGCGGCCGGCGGAAGGATTCGGAATATGGCGGCGCGTCCGGGCACGAAATGAAATCCCACGCGGTCCCCGGCCTGGCCGGATGACGACCAGTACAAATCGGAAACCCGCGCCGCGCGAAATACCGCGCGGACTCCTGTCTTCCGTCCGACGGATGTTCGAGTCACCCCGTCCATCTGAAGTTTTGGACCGAACATTCGCGCAAAGTTCTCGAAGGCCGCGGGCGGGATTTCCTTCGAGGGTATCCGGGCCGCCAGCAACGCTTCCGTAAGGCTCATATCCATGCCCATGGCCCGCAGCGTCGGAACGAGCGGCTTGATCCGGTCGAGATCCTCCGGCGCGGCGACGGCCTGTACGGTCATCACGGCAGCGCCTTGTTTGGAAACTGCCAAATCCAACTCGCACTCCGCGCATCCGGTCAGCATGGAAAACGCGATGCCCGCCACGCAGGCCAGGATGCGCGCGCGAACGGAACGCCATCGGTCAAACAGCTTCATAGGGGTTCCCGGGCGGCGTCATGCAGCGCGGCCAGCGTGGTGGCGCCGTCGTACAAGGCTTTGCCCACGATCGCGGCATTCAGATTGTCCCGGCCGCATGCGCGCAAGGCGCGTATGTCGTCCGGAGCGCTGACGCCTCCGGATGCGATGACGGCGCTGCGCACGGCGGAGGCGGTATCGGACAGCGACGCGACGTTGGGACCGGATAACATGCCGTCCCGGGCAATATCGGTGACAATCAGGGTCGAAACCCCCGCATCGCTCATGCGCCGCGCCAGATCGGCTAACGCCACCTGCCCGGAAGCCATCCATCCGGCCACTTTGACAATCCCGTCTCGCGCGTCTATCCCCACCGCGATCCGGGGGCCATACTCGCCCACCAGGCGGACGATTTCATCGGGCGACGCGCACGCGCGGGTGCCAAGGATGACGCGTTGCACACCGGTGTCGAGCGCGGCGCGAATGTCGGCATCGGTACGAATCCCGCCGCCCAGTTCCACCGGCCGTCCGAACTGCGCGACAATGCGGCGAACCTCATCGAGCTGCATGGGGCGGCCGGCGAACGCGCCATCGAGATCCACGACATGCAGGTATTCCGCGCCTTCGTCCCGCCAGCGATCCGCCATGTCCGCGGGATCATCGGAATAGACCGTCTGGTCGTCCGCCCGGCCCTGTCTCAGCCGCACACACCGACCGCCGCGCAAATCAATCGCGGGAAGAATCAGAAAACTCATGCCGGGGCTCCCGACGGCGCGATGCCGTTCAGCGACCAGTCCGCAAACGCGCGGAGCATCGCCAATCCCACATCCTGGCTTTTCTCCGGATGGAACTGGACGCCCGCGACCCTGCCCTGCCAGACCACGGAGGAATAGGACCGGCCATACTCGGTGTCGCCGGCCGTCACGCGCGCGTCGGCCGGATCGCAATAGAAGGAATGGACGAAGTAGAAATACGCCTGGTCGGGAACCCCGCGGAATATGGGGCACTCGCGATTCCGCTGGCGCACGCGATTCCATCCCATCTGCGGCACTTTGAGACCGGGCGCGTCCGGAAATCTTCGCACCCGGCCGGGGAAAATGCCGAGTCCGGGCACGCCGGGCGATTCTTCGCTCGATTCGAACAGCAACTGCATGCCCAGGCAGATTCCCAGCAGCGGACGCCCGGAGCGAATCCAGCGCGTGAGGGGTTCGGCGAACCCATGCGCGTCCAGATGCGCGCGGCAATCGCCAAACGCGCCCACGCCCGGCAGAATGACGGCGGCGCACCGCTCCAATTCCCCGGCGCGGACAATGAGTTCCGCGGGAATGCCGAGGAATTTGCATGCGTTGTACACGCTGCCGAGATTGCCCATCCCGTAATCCACAATGCCCACCGGACGTGCCGGAGGCGCGGCGGCTCGATCGCGCAGGGTCACAACACGCCTTTGCTCGAAGGCACTCCGCGCATCCGGGGATCCGGAGCCAGGGCCGTCCGCAGCGCGCGGGCAAGGGCTTTGAAGATGCCCTCGATGATGTGGTGCGGTTCCCGCCCGTACACATGCTGGATGTGAAGATTCATCCGCGCTTCGGTGCTGAACGCGCGCATGAACTCCTCCACCAGTCCGAGATCGAATTCATGAATCTTCCGCACCGGCAGCTCGACGTGATAGACGAGAAACGGCCGTCCGCCCAAATCCAGCGCGACCATGCTGAGGGTTTCATCCATCGGCAGCAGCGCGTGGCCGTAGCGGGTGATGCCGGCGCGATCGCCGAGCGCCTGGCTGAGGGCGGAACCCAGCACCAGCCCGAGATCCTCGACCAGGTGATGATCGTCCACCTGCGTATCGCCCCGGGCCCGGATGTTCAAATCGAGGCAGGCATGCTTGGCCAGAAGTTCCAGCATGTGATTCATGAACGGGAGACCCGTTTCGATGGAATAGCGGCCCTCGCCGTCGAGCCCCAGATCGAGGTTAATCTGCGTTTCCCGCGTCTTGCGCTCGACCGCGGCCCGTCGTCCGGCCATGGGTGAATCTGCCTTCATAATGCGTGATTCTGTCACGAATGCCCCCGCGCTCCAAGATGAAACAGGTTCGCCGGCCGATGCCGGACGTTCCCGCGTCAACGCTGAGACACCGGCATTTTGCGCCGTGTTCCGCCGCGCGCGGCCGCCTTGCGCGTTGAGTTCTGATGTCCGATACCGAGTTTCTTCAGGCGCAGGGATATGCCCATAGCCACAGGTTCCCGAAGATGCGCGGGGAGTTGTGCGAGTTGATACCGCAATTCCGTTTCCGTGGGGCGGCCGGCCGCTTCCCGCGCTTTCAACGCATACAACAACGCGCCCATGCTGTGATCCGCGGCATGCGCCGTGGCCACGGCCTGCCCGGCCGAGCGCGCCGCGGCGATGGCCGCTCGATTTGTGGCGCTCCGCGCGGCGGCGTGCGCGGCCAGCGAGGCTTTCATGGCAGCGCCCGTCTTTACTTCACCGCGAGCCCATTGGCGGGCCACCTTCAAGGCATCCTTCGGTCGGGGATCCGTACTGTGGCGGGTGAAGATGGGCAGCACCCGCTCCGCGCAGGCGGCGGCCCATCGGATCAGGAACACGTGACTGTCCCGATCCAGCGGCCCGCCCCGATGCACGGCCACAAACCGTCGGTCTCTCATACATCCTTTCGGATTGATCCGCCGCCGAGCGGATTCAGCGCGGCGATTGGCCGGCGGACTCCGGCGGGATCGGCAGGGCGCTGTACACAACCACCTCGAATGGCGCCAGCGGGATATCCGCCGCGCGCCCGGATTCGACCATGCGCTCCCCCGCGTTCGACTTGGATGGGAAGGCCGGAACCAGCCGGTAGGCGCGCGGAGCGGCCGGCGGAAGTTCAAATGCGGCGGCGATGTCGAGGGCGAAGGTTTTCGGCTGGTCCGAGGGATTGCGCAGCGTGAGGACGCCCCCCTGCGTGCTCCACCCGGCGTATCCGTATACATCCAGCCGCTCCGGTGAGCCGCCGATCCAGTGATTATCCCGCATGATCGAGGCGCGGGCGCGGGACCAACGCATCGCTTCCGCGACCACATCCCAGTACTCGGGCGTCATCAGCCGCGGTGTGATGTAGAGCTCTCCGAGCGTCGAACCCAATCCGGCCGCCATCCAGACTTCATGGCGGAAACTTTCCAGGCTTTCGATCTTTTCCTCGTCCGTACGGGCTCCATCCGGACGCGGCATGCGTCCGGGCGGTCCGCGATCGCCCATCACCACGCCATGATACATGAGGGAGCTGATGGGAAACAGCGGGCTCCGGCTGGCGAAGCGCGTGTAGATTTCATGGTCGCGGTACGTGATCCATTGCTCTCGGGCGTTGCCCACGCCCTTGTAGTCCACATCGTTCCCCTGCCGCCAGATGGAATCGGCGCTCCACAGCCAGTACGGCGAGGCCCATGATCCCACCGTGCAATTGATGAACAGCGAAGGCCGCGCGGCGCGAAGTTCCGCGATCAAGCGCATGAGCCCGTCCAGATCGGGCGCAATGCTCTCGTTCGCGCCCGTGGCATAGGTGCCGCCGCCGATGCCGTCAAACTTGAAGTAATTCTGCGCATACGCCCGGACCATGCCCAGGCACACATTCCGAAAGTTTTCGTAGTACCGCGCTCCCCCCATCGAGAAGCCGGTGGCGTTGGTTTCGAATCCATTCCGCCGGCCATATTCGATGCGCTTGTTTTTGGAGCCCCCATAGCCGCCCCACGGCGACAGCCATGCGCCGGTGCCCGCGCCCTGCGCCCGGGCCTCGGCATCCATGCGCGCGAACCCCCGGGGAAATCCCGGGTGGAACTGCCACAGCGTATTCCAATCGTCCCATCCGTCGTCCCAGACATACCCATCCAGCCGCACCCCGCGCCGGTCCTTCAACTCGCGGCCGAACGCGGCGATAACGTCCAGACATTGCGCCTCGGTCATGCGCTTCAGGGGATCCGGATCGTCGTTGCGCTGGATGTTCAGGTCGTACCACGAGTTGTAATGCCAGTACTGCCGGAAGGGATGAGCGCGTTCCAGCTCGATGTGGGTGTTGAAGGTCCGCCGGAGCTGGCCCGGCGCATATACCCCCAGCGCGCCCTCGATCTGCCAGACCATGCCGGGCTTCAACTCGAAATTGCGCGGCCACCACACCTCAGCCCTCGGGGGGGCGTCCGCCGGTTCCGCGTCGAGGTTGAGGGCGGCCTTCGCCATGGGATGTTCCACACCGAAAAAGAGATGATCCGTCGCCAGCGGCGCGCCATCGGTATAGCCCTGCACCGACAGTTCGGCGAGGCGGACGTTGAACATCTCGATCTTCTGGATCGGCGCCGGCGCGGGGCCGTCAGTGATCAGCGCGAGTTCCTGCCGCAGCGCGAGCGCGCCCGGACGCAGACTCGCCCGCCATCGCACCCGGACGCCTCCGCCGGAAAAGATCGCCTCGAGTTGCTCGCCATCGAGCCGGCTCGACCTGCGCACCCCGCGCGGATCGCCCTTCACCGCGACGCGCCGGGGAATGCCGACCAGCTTCATGTCCGACGAAGCCACGACGCGCGGTGCGGCCCCGGGTTGACCGATGAAAATGCGGAATAGATTCGGGGACGGCCATTCGACGCTGCGCCGATTCACCCGGTCTTCGATGCGGGTCCAGCGCACCGTGGCCCCGTCTGTTTCGAACACCGCTTCCATGCGCGGGTTCACCAAACGCTGCTCGCCTTCGCGCCAGGCGACCCCGCCGCCGGACGACGCGACCTCGGCCCGGGCGCCCATGGCCAGCGCGATGATCCACAACACCAGCATTCGGGCGTGCGTCTTCACGCGCCGCTCCTTGAATGCTCAGGTGACTCGGGCGCGTCGCGCCGGGAGGCGGTATGACGGGCCACCGCCTCACGAAGGCTCGATATGGTCGCAGGTTCGGCCGGAACCCAGCGATGCGAGCGTACCCGGTGTTCCATGCCGCCTGGCGGCAGCGAAAAGCTGGTGACGTGTCGCCCGTCCTGCGCGAAAACGTGGGCCCGGCCGTGCGCCCCGCAGACCACGAGGCCGCCGCCGCGTTCGTCCAGAAACATCAGATGGTTGGGCGCCTCGGCCAGATCGTCCCACGCCTTGTGGACGGGACGACGGTCGTGAACCCGCCGCACCTCGGCATGCCGGGTTCGCCGCTGTTCCTGACGCCGGCCGCGGCGCAGCGATTCGACCATGTCGTCCAGAATCACCGGAATGCGCGCGAGCGCGCGGCGGCGGATGGCGCTGTCGGCGGCCCGCCGGGTGACTTCGTTCACCCGATCGAGAGCGTCCCGCGCCCGATCAATCGCGCGCGCAACCCACAAGGCGCCGGGCATCACGAGCCATGCGCGCCGCATGGATTCATCCATGCCGCCCGCAAGCACATTCAAGCGCACCTCGGTGCCGCCGTCCGCCCCGCAGGTCTCCACCGCCTGAACGGTCAACGCCATGCGTTCCGGCGCGCCGTCCAGGCCGGGTTCAAGGTATCCGGCGATCACCTGCGCGAGCACTCCATACGACGCGGATGATTTGCCGAACGAGGCGAGTTGCCGCGCGCGAAGTTCCCGGCCGTATTGGAAGCGCGCCGCCACCCCGGGCGTTTTCGCGAACAGTTGGTCCACCTGGGGATCGCGCGCGTCCAGGAGCGCCTGCGCGAGTTCAATCCATTCCGCCATACCCATCGGGTCATAGCCCGCGAACACTGACAGCGGCGTGGGCGGCGACGCATGAGCGCAGGAGCCGCTGTCGCATTTGAAGCAATACACGCGACCGGATTGGAACACCCCGATGCGGGCATGAGCGCGCTGGATCTGCGGCAGCACCTGCTCCGAAAGCCCGTCGGGAAACGACAAGGCCCATCCGTGAGCGGGATCGGCGTCCATGGAAAGCTCAATGCGCACGGGACCGGACGCGGGGGCGACGGGTCCGAAATGACGCTCGTGCAGGTCGCGGATATAGCCGCGCAGCGCGTCGCATGCCGCTTGTTCGCGACGCAGCGATCGCGGCGCGGAAGACTTCGGCGCGGATTCCGGCGGAGGTTCCGACGCGGCCCCCGTTGCAGCCCCCGCCGCGGCGGCTGCCGCGGTATCGGGAGCGGATGGAGGGGCGGACTTCCCGTCTAGAGTGAATTCCGGGGGAAGCGCCGTATGGACAGGCTGTTCACCACCGTTCGGCATGGACGATGGAGGGGTCATAACGGTCATCCGGAGCCGGCGTCTCGGCCGGTCGTCCAAGGGTCAGGAGCGCGAAAGGAATGATGGTTTCAGGGATGCCCAGAATCTCACGGCAGACCCGTTCCCGGTCCGGCACGGGGTGCACCCCGATCCAGCAGGCGCCGTAGCCGGAATCATGAATGGCCAGCAGCAGGTATTCCGTCACGCACGCGCAGTCCTGCGGAAGAAATCCCGGAATCTTTTCCCGCGATGGATCGGCCACCACCAGGATGGCCATCGGCGCTGTTTTGAGCATGTCGCACTTCGGCATCGCGGCATCCAGCCGTTGCAGCGTTGCGCGGTCGCTTACGACCACGAACTGCCACGGGCGGGCGTCGGCCGAGGAAGGCGCACGCATGGCGGAGCGAAGCCAGCGATCCACGAGTTCCGGTGGCACGCGATCCGGTTGGTAGGCGCGAATGGTGCGGCGGGTAACAAGGGCGTCCATGGTATTCATCAGCCGTCTCCGAAGGAATCCGCCGTTACAGCGGCACGGATGGCGCGCGGGCCAGGCGCTCAAAATAGGTGTACGCTTCGGGCACCGCGTCGGCCTCCCATTCAATGGCTTCGATGCGGCGCAGACCGGTCTCATCCGCGGTGACCAGCTCATCCCGAATCCGAACCCCGGACCGGCCCGATTCCCCGTCGAGATCGGTGCACCGGATCACACGGGCGCCTAGGCCGAAATGGACAAAGGATCGTTCCAAATCCCGCGAGGCGGCGCGCCAGAACAAACCCGCGCGCGCGGAGCCCACCGCGGCCGTGACCGCGTCGGAGAGTCTCTGGCGAATGGCTTCGCCTTCGATTTCGTGCGGCGGAATCATCACCACCCATTCGTCCAGCGATGAGGAGACGACCCGCGTCTGGCGCCCCCAGACCTCCCGCGCTTCCGACATCGCCGCCGCCAGGGCGAGGCTGATGGCCTCGGCTTCGGAAGCTGTGGCGCGGATGAGCTGTCCCATGACGGGATGCAACTGGAACGCATCGTCCGTCGCCGGGGCATCGAGTGTGGATACCAGCTCGGAAGGAATCGCCACGCGTCCCCAGAGCGTCTGAATGACCCAGTTGCGGATGTCATCCCGTTCCGCGCGGGCTTGGACGACCTCTTCTTCCAGCGCCTGTTCCCTGGGCTGCGCCACGGTTCGGGTTTTCGGGACATCCGCCTGCGAATCTGCCGGATGCGTGGGGGAAAACAATCTTCCGTACTCCGGCTCTCCGTCGTTTCGAAAAGATAGCGCGGACGGCTTCCATGCCGTCTCTACAGCCCGGGGGCCGATGGTCACCGCTAATACGGCCACTGTCCATGCAAGCCAGTGCGTTTTCATGACCTCCTATGTAGCATTGAATCGCTCGCGGCTCAAGCCGCTTGCTCAGAAATGGATGAAACTTTCGCCCTGGAGCGCCCCACGATGCCCATGTAACCGGCGTATAGGCGCCAGCGCCATCCCATCGCTCTCCGTTCAGAGGTGACTCCGCAGCGCCGCGCGACGGGGCAGCGCCCATCGGAAATCTTGACATCTGATGACGTTTTACATACCATATTTCGCATTTATTTGACCCGGCCATGAGGGTTTGGGTCACATCCCCGTCCGGGGAAAAGGAGTCCCTGAAGATGAATGACGCATTGCTGTATTCCGGCATCGCCGCCGGGGCGCTGGCTTTGGCGTTCGCGTACTGGAAGACCGCCTGGATCAACCGGCAGGACCCCGGCACGGAGCGGATGAAGGAAATCGGCGCCGCGGTGCGTGAGGGCGCCATGGCCTTCCTGTCCCGGGAATACAAGGTGCTGGCGATCGTGGTCGTGCTGGTGGCGGCCCTGCTGGCGGCCATCAACAAAGGCCAGGTCCGCTGGGTGGCGGCGGCCTTCGTCTTCGGGGCGTTCTGCTCCGCCCTGTCCGGATTTTTCGGCATGCGGGTGGCCACCGGCGCGAATATGCGGACCACGAACGCCGCGCGCAAGGGCCTGCCCCAGGCGCTGCAGGTCGCCTTCTCCGGCGGCACGGTCATGGGCATGTGCGTCGTCGGTCTCGGCCTCGCCGGCCTCTCCATACTCTCGCTCGTGCTGATGAAACTCATCGGTTCCGGACCGGAACTCCTGAGGAACACGGTTCTCCCGATTATCTCGGGCTTCTCCATGGGCGCCAGCTCCATCGCCCTGTTCGCCCGCGTGGGCGGCGGCATCTACACCAAGGCCGCCGATGTCGGCGCGGATCTGGTGGGCAAGGTGGAAGCGGGCATCCCCGAGGATGACCCCCGCAACCCGGCCGTGATCGCGGATAACGTCGGCGACAATGTCGGCGATGTCGCGGGCATGGGCGCGGACCTCTTTGAATCGTATGTCGGCGCCATTGTCAGCGCGATGGTGCTGGGCGCCACCGCGGTCGTGGCCGCCGGCCAGGAAATGAAGCTGGTGCTGCTGCCGCTGGTCATCGCCGGTGTGGGCATCGTGGTCAGCGTACTCGGAACGTTCTTCGTCCGCACCCGGGAAGGCGGCAACCCCCAGACCGCCCTGAATGCCGGCACCTTCGCGGCCGCCACCATCATGGCCGCCGTGACGTGGGTGATCGTGAAGAAGCTGGCCCCGGCGGAATTCACACTGCACAGCATGATGTTTGTCGGCGGCAGTGTTCAGGATATCACCGAGCACTACCTCTCCATCGGCCTCTTCTGGGCCACGGTCGTCGGCCTCGCCGCCGGCGTGATCATCGGTCTGCTGGCCGAGCATTTCACCGCGGAAGGCAAGAAGCCCTCGAACAAGATCGCCGACGCCTCGGAAACCGGGCCGGCCACGAACATCATCGCCGGCCTCGGCACGGGCATGATTTCCACCGCGCTGCCGGTCATCGTATTGGCGGCGGCCGTTATCCTCACCTACAAGTTCGCGGGCCTGTACGGCATCGCCATCGGCGGCCTCGGCATGCTGGCCACCACCGGCATCCAACTGGCGGTTGACGCCTACGGGCCGATCGCCGACAACGCCGGCGGTCTCGCCGAAATGTCCGGTCTGGAAAAGGAAGTCCGTCAGCGCACCGATAAACTCGACGCCTGCGGCAACACCACCGCCGCCATCGGCAAGGGCTTCGCGATCGGTTCCGCCGCGCTGACCGCCCTCGCGCTCTTCGCCGCGTTCCGCGAGACCGTCGGCCTGCCCGTGATTGACGTGACCGATCCGAAGGTCATGGCGGGCCTGCTGATCGGTTCCATGATGCCATTCCTCTTCTCCGCGTTCGCCATGAATGCCGTCGGCGAGGCCGCGTTCGCGATGGTGGAAGAAGTTCGCCGTCAGTTCAAAAGCATTCCCGGACTGCTCGAAGGCAAGCCGGGCGTGAAGGCCGACTACGCGCGGTGCGTGGATATTTCCACCGCGGCGGCGATCAAAAAGATGACCGTGCCCGCCCTGCTGGGCATCCTGACCCCGGTCGGCATCGGCTTCCTGTTCGGCAAGGAAATGCTCGGCGGTCTGCTCGCGGGCGTCACCGCCGCGGGTGTGCTGATGGCGCTGTTCATGTCCAACGCCGGCGGCGCCTGGGACAACGCGAAAAAGCACATCGAAGCCGGGGCGCACGGCGGCAAGGGCTCCCAAGCCCACAAAGCCGCGG
>JAGOHE010000196.1 GCA_017996315.1 Kiritimatiellia bacterium
ATATTCCGAGCACGGAAAGTCATCGAGGGGTAGTTGTTCATCCAGTCGTCTGCGTTGAATGCCTCGGGATCGGGGGCGGGTGATTCCATTGTCGTGCGCAGGCCGAGGCCGATTCCGTCTCCCGCCTTCTCTGCTGGAGCATTCGCCTCACATGCACCGCTCAAGAAATGAATGATGTCAGCAACCGTCGCCTGACGAAACTCGATCTCCGGGATGATGATGTCGGCCATGCGTTCACGTGTGGCTATTTGTGGTGACGTGGCGCAACCGCAGAGGCAGGCGAGAGCCAATGCTATGATCGATCTAAGATTCATCTCAGGGCGCCAACGTCTGCGGTGACCGGAGGGGTCCAATGGCGCGAATGTTGACCGCCGTCTTCGTCCGTCAACGGGCGCGAGGCGTTCACTCTTGCGGTCGGGCGCATGGTTCATTGCATATAGTATTCAAAAAGCAGTTCGCTCAGTCTTACCAAAAAGAACAAGGAAAGCATGCCATAGCTCAAGCGATTTGCCTTATAGAACAGAGACAAGGGGACACCCGGATTTCTCCATAATTTGTGCCATTTAGAGAACATATGTTCCAAATGGCTTGAAAACCACCAATGAAATACCAAACCAACGATCGTGGCCCCTATGCCGAGGCGGATCATGTCAAGGTTCGCAATATAGGCAGGTCCGAAGGGTGCGTAATAGATGCGGTTAGGCGCGATTTTGTCAACAAGAAGTCCTACGAAGGCTGACCAAAGATTTGAGTACAGCGACAACCTGAAAGGATAGCGCACGGATTTTCGGGCATAGAACGCGCCTTCAAGCAGGATGATGACGGGCAAAACCATCCAGCCCAGGACGGACAACAAGGGGAAGATCGGAAGAAACCCTGAATTGGCGCTGGCAACCTCGGGAAAAACGAAGGTCAGCGCCACCGGTATTACTATCCTGAAACATCGTCCTCTAAACATCATGATACACCTCATGGGCGGCGCGAAGAGACGTGCCATGTCGGGGCTCGTTCTGATCGGCCACTCATCTCACGTTGTTCCCCATCGCAGATGCTGAACCCAGTGGATGAGCGTGATCACTAAGGCCGGTCCGTATGCTGGGAGCAGCAGGAGGCCGATGGCCTGCGCCTTCGTGAGGATCGGATAGCCATTGAATCGCGCGATCACAAACCGAACGGTTATGTAGAGCATGACGGTCAGACAGTAGACACTGCCAGGAATACTGATCACTCCGCCATCCATAAGCAGGCTAAGGAGGATGAGTAGAATGACATGGATGACGATGACCGTGCGCCAGAGGTCCTTCGTTCCGGCCGGGATTGGTTGCATCCACAGCGGAGGATCGAGGAATCCTGGTTTGCAAGGTCTACACAAGCCGGGATCAAACGACCACGGGCCGATGGTGTATTCACCCCCGCATTTCTGGCATTTCCTCTTCATAATTTCTTGCTCAGAACGTCATGGCAATACTACTGCAGTGTATCTTGATCATCAAACAGCGCCGGTGTTTCCGACTTCATCCGTGAAGCGGCGGAGGGTCCAACCTTTGAATGAAAGGGCCATGGCGCCGTCCAAGCATTGGATGGCGCATGTGTGCCGGCTTCCGTGACGGGGGGGCGTGGCGAGAGCGACCCGCTCCGGCGGATTTGAAGCGGATGCGTCGGCCGGATTCATCGCGAACCACAGGCGTCGTTGTATTCATCATGGTTCGCGTGGTTATGTGCTGGACGACGGAGGCGGAACAGATAACCATGAGGTCGAAAGGAGTCTATGTATGAAGAGCACATGGAAGACTTGGGCGCTGGGAGCGGTGACGGCTGTGGCGCTGGCCATTCCAGTTGTCGTGTATGCCAAGAGCGCGAAATTTGATCCCGACGTGCGGCTGGGCCAGTGGAAGGTTTCCCTGGAGGAACAACTGGTCAAGACGGTCACTGTCCAGGTTCAGCGGGTGCGGGGAAGCGATCGGACGTTCATCAATGCCCGCTTCGGACGCGAGGGCACCACCTTTGAAAACGGTCGTCGGGTGTATCTGAAGGATACCGAATGGACCACGGTGGTTTGGAACGTCAACCAGAGCCCGAACGGCAAGCAACTCATCATCAACGCCTACGATGGCGAGGTGCAGTTGCGGCATGTGAAGGTGCAGTTCTGAGCCGGGTCGCTGCGCCGATTTCTCGTTCTCAGCCACGAGTACGGTTCGTTCTGGCGCCCTCGCGGGGTCTTCGGGCCTCTTTCGGCTGGCCCGAAGGGCTCGGGGCCATTAGCATGACCGCGTGAGCCGGGTTTCCATTCGAATCGCGCTAAAGGTCGTCTACTGGAATTTCGTGGCGGCCGTGCTGCTGGTCAGTTTCGGCGGCGCGATGGTGCTGCAGCGGGTTCATCGCTACGACACACTGCTGGTCGCCGTGGGCGGGAAGCATGGGGTGCCGGCCCAGTTGTTGAGCGCGGTGATTTGGAAGGAAAGCCGGTTCGACGCGTCGCAGGTGGGGCCGAAGGAGGAGATCGGGCTCATGCAGGTGACCGAAGCCGCGGCGGCGGACTGGGCCCGGAGCCAGCGCCGCGATCCACCCTCGCGCATCCAGTTGTTTGAACCGGAGCTGAACGTTGAGGTGGGCGCGTGGTATCTGGCGCGCGCGATTCGGTACTGGGAGGCGCGGATGCCGGATCCGCTGCCGCCCGCGCTGGCGGAATACAATGCCGGCCGGAGCAACGCCGAGCGGTGGGCATCCGAAGGCCAGTCGGCCCGGGCGTACTGTGACGCGGTCACCTATCCGACCACCCGAAGGTATATCGAGGATATCCTGCATCGGTATCGCCGGGGTCTTTGAATGATCCGGAAAATATGCGCTCAGGATTTCGCGTTGAGCGAGTGACAGGACCGGCGGGCACGCCGGCCGTGAGGAGTCATGATGGATTTGGTCTGGGCGGTGGATTTTGGAGGCACCGGCGTGAAGCTGGGGCTGGTGGATAGCGAGGGCCGCATTCGCGCCCGAGGCGGATTCCCCACGAAGGAAGCGTCCGAGCCGGGTGCGTGGATGGATCGCGTGAGCCGCGAGCTCCGTGCGTTGCATCCGGCCCCGGAAGTTCCGGGCAATTTCAGAATTGTGGGCGCGGGCGTGGGCGCGCCGGGGTTCATGGATTTTGATCGCGGATTCGTGCATACCCTGGTCAACGTTCCGGGGTGGGAGGGCACTCCGCTGCGGGACGAGATGGCCCGGCGGCTGGACGTGCCGGTGGTGATCGATAATGACGCCAATGCGATGGCGCTGGGCGAAGTGCGCCACGGCGCGGGCCGGGGCCGGCGCAATGTGGTATTTGCCACGCTCGGTACTGGCGTCGGCGGCGGCCTGTACCTGAACGGTCAGATTTACCGCGGCGCGTATTCCATGGCGGGTGAAATCGGCCATGTGAGCATTGACTGGGAAGGGCGAACGACCCGGCAGGGGCGGGGGG
>JAGOHE010000197.1 GCA_017996315.1 Kiritimatiellia bacterium
CCCGATTCCAGCAGCGTTTCCGATAGCGCGCCGCAATTCACTTTCACAAACGGACCCTTGGCCCGGCTGCTGTTGTAATGGACAACATGCGCGACCAACTCCTTGCCCGTGCCGGTTTCGCCCGTAATCAGTATGGACGCCTGCGATTTCGCCGCCAGACCGGCGGTCGCGAGCACCTGTTTGATCGCCTCGCTCTCTCCGACCACATGGTCAATCCGGTACTGTCGCCGCAAATCCCGCACGTGCTCCCGATGACGCACGGCAATTTCTTCCTTCTCCATCCGGATCATGCGATTAATCTTGATCGCCTGCGACACCGTAGCCGCCACGATGGACAACAGCCGCAGATCTTTCTCCAGGGCGGCTTCAGCCGCGAAAGACCGCTCCACGCACAGCACACCCACCGCCTGCCCGTCCACCCGCAACGGCACTCCCAGGAACGCGGTCGGCGGCGACGGCTCGTCCTCCCCATCCAGTCCCCGGTGTCGAAACCGCGGATCCCGGCTGATATCGGGCACCACCTCGGGAATCCCCGTGTGAAGCACCTGCCCGACAATCTCCTCCTCCGCCACGCCGCCCAACTCGGCGCCGGCGGCCGCATGCCCCAGCGCCGCCACAGTCCGGAGCCGGCCGGTGGTTTTATCCAGCAGTGCCAGCGTCCCCCGAACCATCCCGATCTCGGACGCCAGCGCGTCCATGGTTTTCTCGAAAAACGCGGCAGGATCCAACCCGCGATCCAACGCCTCGCTCATGCTGGTGAGCAACGCTAATTCCCGTCCCTCCCGCGATTCCACGCGAATATCCAGCCGCCCATCCTCCACCCGGAAGGGATGGGGAATGCCGATGTCCCCGCACACGCGATCGGCCGCCTTCCGCACGGTCAGCGTTCCCACCCCCTGCGATACGCCAATCTCCAGCACCACTTGAGTGATATGGCGCACCTTCGCCAGAAACGACGGGGAATGAGCCCCCTTTTCCAGCAGCCAACAGGCGATGGTGTTCAGATCGTGCAGCCGGGGGCAGAAATACCCGAAGAATCGAATCACACGCTCCTCATCGCCCCAGACATCCAGCATCCCGGTAAGACTGTCGAACACATACTTTGCCGCCCCCCCGCTCCGCGCCCCGATGCTGATCAGCACGTTCTGTAACTCCACGGGATCCGAGGGCCGCTCGACATGGACCAGTCCCAATGCGCCGCCGCCCTCCGGAAATTCCGGCAACGAGTGAAGAAACATCCGATCCGCATTCCCTTTCCCGTACGAAAAACAATCCACCAGCGTAAACAGCCCCTTCGAGATCATTCCACGATGATTGGCCGCCACAGTCTGCGACGAACGGTTAAAACTGACATACACCACCGGCGACCGCTCCCGCTCACAGGCCGCCAGAAACCCCGCCATGAACCGGTCAATCGGCGCCCCGGAATCCCACTCCCAGACAATGTTGTCGCTCTGGACCACCCCGCCCAGAATCCGGTCAATCTCGCGTATGCCAGTGGTTGGTTTCTGCTCTGTCATGGTAGAACTCCACGGATGGGCTAACGATTAGTCCAATGGATAAATAATATACCACCATAACACGCCGGGATTAAGGATGTCAGGTCCGATTGGCTATCGGCCCGTGTCGTCTGCGGGTTGCGGGGCGACGGCGGTTTGGAAGCGGGCTCGGATTTCGCTCATGACATCCCGGAATTCGGCGGAGAACCGATCGCGTGGACGGAGCAGTGCGACGGGCATTTCGCTGGAAATCGCGCCCGAGGTCATGATCAGAATGCGGTCGGCGAGACGCACAGCCTCTTCGATGCTGTGGGTGACGAATATCAGGGTTTGCCGATCCGTTTCCCAGAGCCGCGCCAGATCGTCCTGCAACTGGTTGCGGGTCGGTTCATCCAGCCGGCCGAACGGCTCATCCATCAGCAGCACCCGCGGCGAAACGCACAGCGCCCGCGCAAGCGCCACCCGCTGGCGCATGCCGCCGGAGAGCTCGTGGATGTAGCCGTCGGCTGCGGCCGGCGGGAGCCGCACACGGCGAAGCGCTTCCTCCGCTCGAAGGCGTCGTTCCCGGGCGGTCATTCCGCCACGGATTTCCAATCCCAGCGCCACGTTCGCCCATACGCGCCGCCACGGCAGCAGGTCGCCTTCCTGGCTGACAAATCCGATGTCCGGCCGCGCGCCGGTGTGCTCAACTCCGTCCACCCGGATGCGCCCCTCCGTGGGCCGGTCCAGTCCGGCGAGCAGTCGCAGCAGCGTGGTTTTTCCGCAGCCCGAAGGTCCCAGCAGGGCCACCAGTTCGCCGGGCGCGCACGAGAACGAGATGTCGCGCAGCGCATGGACCATGCCCCGGCCTTCCGCGCGAAAACTGCGGTGGACATGCTCGATCGCAATTCCGGGTGCGGGATCCATCGTTCAGCGCTCCTTCGGCTGCCAGTGGATCACGGGACGGGAGATCGCGCGGAGCAGGCCGTCCAGCGCCAGGCCGATGCCGCCGATGAGGACGATGGCCGCGAAGGCGTATTCGTACGCCGCCTGGGAATGCGCGGTGGCGATCATGTAACCCAGCCCGCCGCGCGTTCCGGGAAATACTTCGGCGGCGACCATCACCCGCCAGGCAATGCCTCCGCCCACGCGCAGTCCCGTGAGAATCGCCGGCGCCGCGGCCGGCAGAACCACCTTGAACAATACCTGGGTCCGGCTCGCGCCGAACACGCGAACGGCTTCGATATGCGCGTCGCGCACCCCGCGCACCCCCGACGCGGTATTCAGCGCGATCGGGAAAAAAGCCCCCATTCCAATCACCGCCACAATCGCAAATCGGAGTTGATCCAGCAGGGTGTACTTCCACGCGTCGTCGCCGAACATCCAGGTGGCGGGACTGGCGAGTCCGAAGACCAGGATGGTGACCGGCAACCAGGCCACCGGGCTGATGACCATGGATGCCGAAAGCGCGGGGGTGACCGCCTCGTGAAACCGGCGCGACCGCCCCGCCCAGATACCCACCGGAATCCCCGTCAGCACGGCCAGGCCAAATCCTACAGCGATCCGGATCAGGCTGATGACCGCGCTCCGGCCAAGCGGGATCGCATCCAGGGTCAGGGGTTCCCGGAACGGATGCGCGAGCACGTCCGCGACCTCGCCCAGAGATGGCACCAGCGCGCTGCGCTGGGAGGCCGCGTGCCATATCGCAAGAATCGCGAGGGGGAGCACGCTCCCCCACGCGATCTTTCGCAACGCGGCCCGGCCCTTCACTTGCGGATTTCGCCCTCCGGCCACCGCCCCTCCGCGCGCAACTCGTCCGCCGCCGCGCGGCTCAGCTCCAGCGCGGTCACCGCGCGCACAAATTCTCCGGAGGATAATCCGGCATGACGCCCGTCCAGATACTTCACGCCCTGTACCGTTTCATGCCACACCTCCATCCCCCGCACCCA
>JAGOHE010000198.1 GCA_017996315.1 Kiritimatiellia bacterium
GAGTATGACGTGGATGCCAGCGAGATTTCCCGTCTGGAAAATCAGTTGTCCCTCCGAGGCGATAACGCCACTACGTTTACCCTCAACCACATCTACCGCCCGGATTCCCGCAATACCGTTGCCGCCATGCTGGATCTCTTTCCCCGCTCACGATGGTCCCTTCGGCTCTATGAGCGCTATGATTTCGAGAACAGCCGCGCGGAAGAACACTCGGTCCTGGTGCGCCACCGTATGTCCTGCGTCGGATGGGGCCTGGGCGCCAGTTGGGAGCCGGGCTACGACAACGTGGACGACAACGTCCGCGTGTGGATCCAGTTGTGGCTGCTCGATCTCCCCGGTTCGGACATTCAAATCGGCGGATAGCCCCTGTGGAGCGCGCGGCGCGCGGCGCGCGGCGCGGAGCCCGATTCAGCCCCCGGCAGGAGGTGACATGAAGCCGTCCCCGTCCATCCCCGGTGAAGTCGGCGGAGCGGATCCTGAGGAATCGCTCGTCGCCGTCGAACACGTCCCCGGCGCTTCCCGCGATGAGGTGGCCGTGTTCTCCCGCGCGCCGGATGGCCGAACCGTCACGCGCCGCGAGCCGTTTCACCCGTTCCTCTGGGTGGAAGACACGCGGTTGGCCGACGGCTTGGAAGACGCCGGTTCCGCGGATGCGCTCCCGGGGAACGGCGCCCTGCGGGTCTGCGTGGAGTTCCCGGGATGGAAGGCGCTCGACCGCGCCGTGAGCGAACTCCGTCGTCGGACCGGACGGACCCCAACCGACCCGCAGGCGCCGTACTTCCGGATCAACGATCCGGTGCAGCAATACCTGATGCGTTCTGGGAAAACGCAATTCAAGGGCATGGCCGCGTCACAGCTCAGGGTGCTCGCGTTGGATATCGAAACCGCAACCACACCGGGTTTCGAGTTTCCGAACCCGGAGCGCGAGGACGACCGGATTCTTGCGGTCGGTCTCATGCCGTGGAACGGCTCGCCCGAAACACTCCTCCTCGAAGACGAAGATGAGGCCGGCCTCATCCGCCGCACGGTCGAACGAGTGCGGGCGTACGATCCGGATGTGATCGTGGGGCACAATGTCTTCGGGTTCGACCTGCCTTTTCTTCGTGAACGCGCCCGGCGCTTCAAGGTTTCCCTCGGCATGGGGCGCGAGGGTCGCGAGCCGGTATGGAAACCCAGTCGCTTTACCGCCGGCGAATTCACCCAGAACTTCATCCGCGCCGACATCTGGGGCCGGACCGTGGCCGATACCTTCTTCCTCGCGCAATGGTTCGATCTCACCCACCGGGCGCTGCCGGGCTACGGACTCAAGGAAATCGCCCGACATCTCGGACTCGCCCCGGCGAACCGCACCTATCTCGAACCCGCGGAGATCCAATCCGCGTTCCGAGACGATCCCGCCCGATTCGCGAGCTACCTCGAAGATGATCTGCGGGAAACCGCCGCGCTCGCCGGACGACTGCTGCCCATCTATGTCGCCCAGGCGCAGCTCCTGCCCATGACCCTCCAAAGCGTGATGGTGCGCGGCAACGCGGCCAAGATTGACGCCCTGCTGTTGCGCGAAGCCCTGCGCTGTCACGCCGCCATTCCCCAGCCCGATCAGGCGCGTCCGTTCGAGGGCGGCTACACGGACCTGTTTCACACCGGTGTCGCCCGCCCCGTGCATCATTGCGATGTCCGGTCGCTCTATCCCTCCATCATGCTCGCCGAAGGCATCGGACCCGCGTCCGACTCCACCGGCGTATTTCTCCGGACACTGGGCGCGCTGCGCGATTTCCGGCTGGCGGCAAAAGACGCCATGCGCGCCGCCTCCGACTGCGAACGGGCGCGATGGGACGCGCTGCAGGGAACGTTCAAAATCCTGATCAATTCCTTCTACGGCTATCTCGGTTTCGCTCAGGCGCGGTATTCCGACTTCACCGCCGCCGAACGCGTCACCGCGCGAGGCCGGGAAATTTTACGATCCATGCTGGAGACCATCCGCGAGCTGGGCGGCGATCCCGTGGAACTCGACACCGACGGCATCTACTACACGCCACCCTCAGGCGCCGCCGATCCCGGTCCGGACCGCGAAGCCTTTCGACGCGACGTGGCCCGGTGCCTGCCGCCCGGCATCGAGGTGGAATTCGACGGCGAATATCCGGCGATGTTCAGCTACCGGATGAAGAACTACGCGCTGCTCGAACCCGACGGCGAAATCACCATCCGGGGCGCCGCGCTGCGCTCCCGCGGGCTGGAACCGTTCCTGCGCGACTTCATCCGCGATTGGCTGGATCGGCTGCTGCGCGGCGGCGGCGACCGGCTTTCCGAATTGCGTGAGGAATACGCCCGGCAAATCCGCGGTCGCCAATGGCCCATCCAACGGCTGGCCCGGCAGGAACGCCTGCTGGACTCGCCCGAGACCTATCGCGCGAAAATCGAGGCGTCCGCCCGCTCGGGCGCCCGCGCCCGGGCCCGCAGCGCGGTCTATGAACTCGCGCTCGCTTCCGGTCGCGCCTATCGCGCGGGAGATATGATCGCGTATTACGTGACCGGATCCCGCAAGAACGTTCCGGTGCACACCCATGCGCGCATGGTCTCCGAATGGAATGCGGAACACCGCGATGAGAATGTGGAGTTCTACGTCGCCAAACTGGACGACCTCGCCCGCCGCCTCGGAGAAGTCCACGCGCCGGAGGCCGACAGCGCTGCCCCGGCGCAGGGCGAACTTCCCTTCGGATGATTTGCCGGATCGAAGGGACGGCGGTATTCTTGCGCAATCCCATGAAACGGAGCCGACGAATGAATACTCAGGACCGCCGCCGCCGACGCGGATTCACACTCACCGAGCTGATGGTCGCGCTCACCATCATCACGATCATGACCGGCGTCATCGCGCTCAACGTTGTCAAATACGTCGAAAAGGCCCGAGTTCAACGGGCCGTCGCGGACGTCAAAGTACTCGCGGCCGCCGTCATGGAATACGATGCCGACCACCGGCGGTATCCGACCCCGGAGCAGGGTTTGGAGGCTCTCGTACGAAAACCGACCCGTCCGCCCGTGCCCGCCGAGTACCCGGCCGGCGGATATCTCCAGACCGACAACCTCCCGCTGGATCCCTGGAACCGACCGTATGTGTATGTGACGCCCGGGCCCGAAGGACGCCCCTTCGAAATCCTTTCGCTGGGCCGCGATGGAGTCGTCGGAGGCATGGGACAGGATGCGGATATCTCCAACCTCATCGCGCAATAGCCTCGGCTTTACGCTGACCGAAACGCTCCTGGCCCTGGCGGTATGCGCCCTCGCCGGATTCGGAGCGCTCCACGCCGCCCTCGTCGCAACCCGCATGGAAGGACAGTCTGCCCACGCCGCCGCCGATCTCGATCAATTCGACCGGGACTGGGCCGCGCGCCGGGGCGGATGGGCGGGGGAGGGGACGGATGG
>JAGOHE010000030.1 GCA_017996315.1 Kiritimatiellia bacterium
CCACCACGCCGTTCTGGTAGGTCTCAATCTGGAAATTCTGGATCTCGATTTCATCATCCGCAACGATCCACGCCTTTTCCCCCTGCACCAGCATCTTGAGCTGGCCCTGTTCGTCATAGTCGGGCACGCGAAATCCGGTGAATGCCTCGCCTTTTTGAAGCTGCGCCCAAGCCGCCGCGGCCGCCAGCGCCGCTGCGCATCCGATCATCCAGAGTCGCCGGGAATTCATGTTCGGGCCGCCTTGGGCGTGTCCACCACGCGGTCGATCGCCGACAGTTGGAGCCACAGCGCATCCAGCCGCGCAAAAGGAATGGCGTTTTCACGATCCGACCGCGCCCGGGAGGGGTCCACATGCGTTTCTATAAAGACACCGTCGCATCCTGTCGCCACCGCCGCGCGCGCCAATGCGGGCGCCCACCGCCCATCGCCCGAAGACGCCGCGCCCGCGCCGCCCGGCCGCTGCACACTGTGCGTTGCGTCGAACACCACCGGATAGCCAGTCTCGCGCAGAACCAGCAGGCTGCGCATGTCGGCGACGAGGTTGTTGTAGCCGAATGACGCCCCGCGTTCCGTCAGCAGAATCCGGCGGTTTCCGGTGCGCTCAATCTTTTTCACAACATGAGGCACATCCCACGGCGCCATGAACTGCGCTTTCTTGATGTTCACCACCCGGCCGGTCTCGCCGCACGCCGTCACAAGATCGGTCTGGCGGCACAGAAATGCGGGGATCTGAAGCACATCGCACACCTCGGCTGCGCGCCGGGCCTGTTCCGGCGAATGCACATCGGTCAGCACCGGGACGTGGAACTTCGCCTTGATTTCGGCGAGCATCTCCAGCCCTTGCTCCAGCCCCGGTCCCCGGTAGGCCTCCGAGGATGTTCGGTTGGCTTTGTCGTATGACGCTTTGAACACGAACGGAATGCCCCGGCGTCGGGTCCAGCGGACCAGCCGCCCGGCGAGATCCAGAAACCCCTCCCGATCTTCAATCACGCACGGGCCCGCGATCAGAAATAATGGCGCGCGGCCGCCCGCCTTCACGGAGCCCATGGAAATTGTCTTCGTCATGACCCCATTCTACCCGCCCGCCCGCGGCCCGTCCAATCCTTGAATGGACCCGCGATTCGCCATCCAAAGTCTGGATCCAAGCCGGAGCGGCCGGTCCCGTGATCCCCGCGCGGGGGGCGCGGGCCAATTTGTGAAAGCCGCGCCGAGCCGTGGTACACTATCTCTCCCCTCCTTGGAAGACCGGGCGCTTTTCTCCGTCCAGGGCTGGGGCCGCCGGTACGAATTATGATCAGTCTTCGCTCAGTAGGGTTCTCCATCGCGGGTCTTGTGTGCGCCGGATGCATGACTTCGGCACACCGGAGTCCGACCGCGCAGCCCGTGCTCCGCGATCATCCGCGCGCCGCTCAGTGGGAAGCCGCCCTGGCCGCGCAGCCGGAGGCGGAACGCGAGGCCGCGCGTTTTCTGGTCTCGAATATGCCCGACAGCGACTTCGCCGCGCTTGATCCGTCAGCGGTGTTGGCGGATGTGCATCTCGCGTTCGAGGCGCGCGCGTCGGCCCCCTGGGGCGGCGATCTGCCGCAGGACATTTTTTTCAATTACGTACTCCCGTATGCCAGCCTCACCGAACCCCGGGAACCCTGGCGCCGGGAGTTCATGGAAAAATTCCAACCGCTGGTGCGCGACTGCCGTACGCCCGGCGAGGCGGCGATGCAACTGAATGCGAACATCTCGAAAATCCTGGGGGTTCGATACACACCGGAGCCGCGGCGGCCGGATCAGGGGCCCCAGGAATCCATTCGCTCCGGCCAGGCCTCCTGCACGGGGTTGTCCATTCTGCTGGTCAATGCCTGCCGCGCCGTCGCGGTCCCCGCCCGGGTGGCGGGCATTCCGCGCTGGCCGCACAAGCTCGGCAATCACACGTGGGTGGAAATCTGGAGCGAAGGCCGGTGGCGCGTGGTCGGAGCGTTCGAGCCCTCGCCGCTGGATGAGGTGTGGTTTACGGCCGATGCCGCGCTGGCCGACCCCGCCCAGCCGATGCATGCGATTTGGGCAACCTCGTGGGCGCCCACCGGCGAACGGTATATTGCGGGCTATCGTCGCTTTCCCCGCGCGCTTCCCGGTGTGCACGCGGTCAACGTCACCGCCCGCTATCTTCGTCCATCCGCCGAGCCGGCCCTTCCCCGAATCTACCTGATTCTACTGGATGAACAGGGACGCCGGATGGCGCGGAAAGTCACCGTGCGCCGTCCCGACGGAGGAGTGATCCGCCAGGGCACGACCCGGGGCGAGCAGAATGATCTGAACGATTATTTCTGGTTTGAATTGCCGGATGGAGACCGCGCGGAAATCGAAATTGCCCGCGATTCGGAGCCGCCGTTTCGCCAGACCATCACCGGAGGGAGCGACCCGCATCAGTTTGTGGTGCGAACGATTCAGGGGAGTCCGTGAAGGATCAGAATGAACACTTCGCATCCGGAGAGCATCCAAACTAACGTATTCGAGAGAGCGGAACCCGGCGTCTGTACTCATTGCAACCATAAGGAAACGACCATGAAATCATCTCTGTGGAAAATCGGCTGGGCGCTGGCGGCGTTCGGAGCCTCCATGGCCATGGCCGAAGAGCCGGCGGCCGCGCCGGCGGCTGCGCCGGCGGCGGAAGGGTCCATCGATGTGCAATTGGATTTGGGCTCCGACGGCCGGGTGACCCGGGAAGAATTTCTTCAGATGAACTCCGGCGCGCCGGGCGACGTGTTGCAGCAGGCGTTTGCCCAACTGGATGCCAATCACGACGGAGCGATCGCCATGGACGATCTGTCGTTGCTGGGACAGGCCGGCCCGCCGCCGTCGTCGTCGCTGAAGCCGGGTCCATCCGCGCTCGCGCCGGATCTTGAGCCCGAAGGCGAGATTCCCTTGCCCGAGATTCCAGAGGCCGCCGCCGCGGCGGCCAAGGATTGCCCGTATGCCGTGGTGATTTCCTCCACGGCGGCGTCGATGCCCGAGTGGAAGGCCGTGGCGGATGCGCTGGTGAAGAAACGCTCCGGAACACTCGTGGTGTACGAGGGATCGGTCGTCAACTGCCTGCCGGAGCTGGCGCGGCGGCGGCCGCGATACACGGCGTTCGTGGTCCGGCCCGAAGCGGCGGGGCGGATAATCGTCGCGCGGATTCACCGCCTGACACGGGCGTTGAACCAGGATCCCTACACCGATACGCTGTGGGGAATCATTTCCGCCGCCACGCCCGAGGGCGCGATGCGCATGGCCCTGGCCGACGAGCCCAAGGTGCTGCGCCGCGCGATCAGCCTGACGGGAATCAATCACGGATTGTTTGACCAGGCGCTGACGATCAGCGATGCCGCGATGGGCGAGTGGACGCTTAAGAAGTCGGGCGGCGCCGAGGAAAAGGGCGCGGATGGCCGGGCGGATCGCACACAAATGTTCGTCGAACATTTCAACACCATGAAACCCGATTTGCTCGTGGGTTCCGGTCATGCCACCGAACGCAACCTCGAAATGTCGTTCAGCCGGGGCAATACCGAAATCCAGGATGGGAAATGGGTCGGTCTGGTCAACTGGCGCACTCCCTCGCAGAGCGTGCTGCCGATCGAACCGGGGAATCATCCGCGTGTCTTTCTGGGCGCGGGCAACTGTCTGATCGGTAATTTTCAGAATCGCGCCGACAGCATGGCGGCCGTGCTGATCGACCGGTATGGATTCAACCAGTTCGTCGGATATACGGTGCCCACGTGGTACGGCAAGGGCGGGTGGGGGACGCTGGGGATCTGGGGCCAGATGCCGGGAATCTACTCGCTGGCCGAGGCGTGGTTCTTCAACAACCAGGCGATCACCGAAGAATTAATCCGCCGGTTTCCCGATTCTGCGTCGCGGTCCCTCCCGGTTTCCGAGCGCGGCGAGGGATTGAATTACGGCTTGATTGCGCGGCAAGACAAGGATGAATCCGGCATGTTGTGGGATCGCGATGTGGTGGCGTTTTATGGCGATCCGGCCCATCGGGTGTTCCTCGACGGGAGCAAGCAGCCTCCCGGCGTGGGCTTCCGCCTGCGATCGGAACAGACCCGGCACGCGCTGGATGTCGCCATCGCGCCGGAGTGCAAAGTCACGGGCGGTTGGCTGGCTTTGTATTTTTCCAAGCGCATTCCCGGCCGGATCGAAGTGATCTCCGGCGCGGAATATGAGCCGCTGATTACCGAAAACTTCATCGTCCTGCGCAAGGCCGACTACACGCCCGGCAAGAAGTACACCGTGGTTTTCACGGCGACCCCGTAACCGCCCCGCGCGGGGGATCAGCCGCGGATCATAATCAGCAGCATCTTGAAGGGCTGAAGCGCGCGCACCGAGTGCGGCACACCGGCGGGCATGATCAGCGCTTCGCCCGCGCGGATGACGCGGGGTTCGCCGCCGACGGTGAATTCTCCTTCGCCCTCCAGCACCTGTACGGTGGCGTCGTAGGGCGCGGTGTGTTCACTCAAGCCCTGTCCCTGGGCGAAGGCGAACAGCGTCAGCGTGCCCACCTTGCGATCGAGGATCGTGCGGCTGACCACCGAGCCTTCGGCATAGTCCGTCATCGCGGCGAGCGACAGGGTTCGATTGCGATAATCCGTGGGTTCCATGATGCGATCTCCTTGGGGCCGGCGCGTCAGGCCAGCCGCCGGGTTTGCTGCACTTCTCCTTCGAGACTCAGGGTGACCTCTTCCAGTTCCAGATCCGTCCTTCCCGTCTGCTGCGCCGCCTGCGATGCCATGTGGCTCAGCCCGCCGCAGCAGGGCACTTCCATGCGCACCACGATGGCCTTCGGAATGGAAGGATCGCGAAGAATCTCCGCCAGCTTCGGCACGTAGGGTTCCGTGCGATCGAGCTTGGGGCAGGCGACGACCACCGCGCGGCCGCGCAGAAACCGCCAGTGCACATCCGCGCTGGCGAGCGGCCCGCAGGTATTCATGATCACCAGCTCTTTGCCCGCGAAGAAGGGCGCGCCGGGCTGGACGAGATGCAGCTGAATCGGCCATTGCCGCAGTTCGGAAGGATTCACCTGAGGGGGCAGTCCGCCGCCGCCCACGGGCGTCGCCGGGCGGGCCGCGCCGGCGGTTTCCGCGCGCATTCGCATCCGCGTGCCGGGACACCCGCCGCCGCCGGGGCCGGAGGGCCGGGCGGGCGCCGGCGCCGGCGGCGCGGCGAGAGTCTGCGCGTGCCGCTCCGAGGCGGCGTCGAATGCCCACAGCGCGTCCGCTCCTCCGGTCCGGGCCACGTGCTCGCGCGTGGCGGGTTCATCGTAGTCGGGCGCGTCGCGCTCCACGATCTTCAACGCGCCGGTGGGGCATTCACCGATGCAATCGCCCAATCCGTCGCAGAAATCCTCCTTCACGAGCCGGGCCTTGCCGTTGATCAGCCGCAGCGCGCCTTCCGCGCAGGCGGTCACGCACTCGCCGCAACCGTTGCAGAGGTCTTCGTTGATTTCGATAATCTTTCGTCGGGCCATGGTCCAGTTCTCCTGCGCGGGGAATTCCGGCGCGCAACTACCCTACGACATTCCGCCGCTGCCGAATTGATGCAGGTCAATTCACCGAAAAATTTATTCCGGCCGGCATTCCCCGGGAAACGCGCGGGCGAATGCGCGGACCACATCGTCGAAGGGCGTGAAATGGCGAAATCCGAGCGAGCGGATTTTGTCGGTGGCCAGAGCGGAATCGGGCGGGCGGGCGGCGGCGCGGGGAAGGGCGAACCGCGAGGGACGCACATGAGCGCAGGAAAACCCAAGCACCCGCACGGCGGCGCATACGGCGTCGTACCGGGTCATCCGATCCGCGCCGCTCATGTGATAGATTCCCGCCGCGTGACGCTCCAGCAGGAACGCGATGGCCTCGGCGACGTCGGCGATCCACGTGGGATACCGGATCAGCGCGTGGTCGCACTCGTGCGGCTCCGTCCGCTTGAGGTGCTGTTGGAGAATCTGCGCGAGGAAGCCCGAACCGGCAAAATCGGGCGCCGCGCCCATCAGCAGGGGGATGCGCAGCACGAGCGATCCGGGGCGAGCCAGCGCGGCCTGTTCGCCGCGCACTTTCGAGCGTCCGTACTCCTGCACCGGCGAGTAGGGATCGGTTTCGCGGTGCGGCGGGCGGAGGCCGTCGAAGACATAGTCGGTGCTGATGAAAATCAAACGCGCGCCGGGAGGCAGAGCGGCGCAGAGATTGCGCACCGCGCCCGCGTTCAGTCGTTCGGTTTCGTCGGGGTGGGCTTCGCAGAAATCGGGATCGCGGTAGGCCGCGCCATGGATGACCACATCGGGCCGGGTTCGCTCCGCCCATGCGCGCACGGCTTCGGCCTCGCGCAAATCCAATCGTTCGATATCGGGACCGCCGTGGGTGTGGCCCAGCCGGAGCACGGTATGGGAATGCGCGAGACGGTCGGCGACCACCCGGCCCAGGAATCCACTCGCGCCCGTGACCGCGAGGGTTGGAGGATACGGATTCATGGCCACAAGATACCACGCTTTGCGCCGACGCGTTCGCGCGGATGCGCCTTCCGTCTCCCATGCCCGCGCACCCTCGCGCGGGAGTCCTTGACCCGAGCCCCCAAAGCCGTACAATATGACCGCGGATGGGCGCTTAGCTTAGTGGGAGAGCGCTTGCTTCACACGCAAGAGGTCACAGGTTCAAATCCTGTAGCGCCCACCATCCACACCCGGAAGGCCGGCGCGGAGGGATCTTGGGGACGGCGAAGGTTTGATTCATCGGGCACGAGCCGCGCGCGGGGTTGTGGAAAGATGGAGCACCATGGATATCTGGAAATTTTACGACATCACCCACCGCGAGCATGCGATTTGCAATCCCATGAGCGAAGAGAAACTGTCTCGCCTCGTGGAGCTTCTGCGCCTCCCGCCCGGCGCGCAGGTCGTTGATATTGCGTGCGGGAAGGGCGAGTTTCTTGTCCGTCTGGCTGAAGCCTATCATCTTCGCGGCGTGGGGATTGACCTTTCCCCGTTCTTTATTGCCGATGCGCAGCGAAGGCTCATGGAGCGGGCGCCCAATGCGGAAATCACCTTCACCAAAATGAATGGCTCGGAGTACAAGCCGGCGGAGCCGCACAGTCTGGATCTGGCCTCATGTATCGGAGCCAGTTGGATTTTCGGGGGGCACGGCGGAACCCTCGACGCGCTGATCCAGATGGTAAAGGAGGGCGGATGGGTGATCGCGGGAGAGCCGTACTGGATACAGAATCCGTCCGAGGACTATTTGAAAGCCACCGGGGTGTCCCGACAGGATTTCGGGAGCCACCGGTCCAATGCAGAAGCCGGAATGCAGCGGGGTTTGGATCTCGTATACACCCTGGTGAGCAGCCGCGACGACTGGGACGTATACGAAGGCCTCCAGTGGTACGCGACGTCCGAGTTCGCGCGCGCGCATCCCGACGACGCGGATCTGGCGGAGGTGGCGGATCGCGCGGAGAAGGCCCGGGCCGCGTACTTGCGGGAGGGACGCGACGCCCTGGGCTGGGCGATCTACATGTTCAGGCGGAGCTACTCGATGCTCAAGCGATAGAAAACCCGATCCACACCGGGCGGAAGCGCAACGGCGCAATTCGTGCTGGTTCCGGGAATGGAGAATGAAGCCACGGGGGTCCAATCGTGGGCCGTCAGATCAAACGCGCGCTCCAGCGTGTGCGTGACGTGAGGCGTGGCCTGGCTGACGGCGATGGTGAGTCCTTCCGCCGGTGTCTGCGCGATGCGAATCATCGGTGCGCTCGCGGTGATTTCGAGTTCCACACGCGGCCGGAATGATTCCGCGGTTCCCGGATCATCCGAGCTGGTGAAGGGCGCCCGGGGCATGCCGCTGGACGGAATGGGATCCTCCGTGATGCTCAGCAGGGCGCCGTGATTCTGGAGGTCCATCCGGACCGTTGGGTTCTTCAGGAGTTCCGTGATGTCCCAACGGAAGAAGCGGTCGTGCATATCCGGATCGAGAATGTCCAGCTTCTCTCCGACGACGGGATGCGACGCATCGAACACGCCTCCGGCGGTTGGCCAGGCATTCGTGCCGTCGCAGGTCAGCCACGTGGCGCCATCGGCCGGCGCGCCGCCGTTGCCCGTGCCTTCATAAAAACCGCCGGTCAAGGGGAACAACGTCACATCGCGGTCGCCGGTGTTATCCTGCCACACGTAAAAAAACACCCGGGCGGACATGATCCGGGCGGGGTCATACACCCACACCTCTTCGGGCAGATGAAACAAACCGCGACTGACGGAACCGTCGCCCGTCACGGTGTTGTTGATGACCGTCTTGATGGTCTTCGCGCCGCCATAGTTCAATTCCTGATTGGCCTCGCGGCTGTCGATATAGGTATCCGACGTAATGGGGAAGGAGACGCTGGCCGGGAGAGCCGCGAGCGGCCGGATTCCGAACAGGAGCACGAGAATGAGCCCACGGGCGCGGTGTGCGGTGACGGCGCGAGGGTGGCGGGTGGCGGGTTTAGTATTCATATGGAAACCAGGTTAAATCTCCCCGCCTGGGTATTCTCGGATTCTTGAGCGACTCATCCCAGAGATCGTTTCGCCAATCCACATGTCCGTCCAGATACAGCGCGTTGCCGCCGGGCCCGCCGCCGGTGTGGCGATGGCGTTCGGCGACCGCCCGGGCATCCTCCGCGCCGAAGAAGCCCGCGGTCCTAAGGGATCCCGATTGTCCGTATCCCTGGCCGGGGTCGAGCGTCTGTTCGAACATCAGCAGGGTTCGGGCCGGCGCGACGCACGAGGACAACGACAGGAAGCTGGGCTGCTGCGACGCACCCCAGGGCAGACCATACAGAAAATCATGAGCCAGATAGGAGTTCATGGCGAAACAGAAGTATCCCTGGAGCGAGGGACGATAGCTATACTCGGAATCCGGCCGCGGCTGGGCCCGCGGGCATTGCCAGAAACCGCCGGTCGGCTTTTCTCCCGCCGGATAGTCCCGCCACGGCTGGTCGTGCATGTAGGGCGGCAATACATCCATCCATCCCTTTTCATGTTCCGGGTGCGCGGGATCGCTGGCCCCGGGGACGGGGTTGCGTTCTCGCCCGTCGGGATGAGGCAGAAATCCATCGTGATCTCCGGCGTACAGATGAAACGCCAGTCCCCAGGAGCGCAGGTGGGCGGCGCAGCCTCTCTCATGGGCGAGCGCGTTGGCCTTTCGGACAGCGGGCACCAGCAGCGCGCACAGCGTCAGGACCACGGCCATCACCGCCAGCAGCTCGACCAGGGTGAACGCCGGGGTCCCCGCGGCGAGCGAGCGCGAAATATCGTTCTCCCGATGACTGAGCGCCCGCATGCGGGTTATGTACAGACAAACGGCGCCCCCGTCAATCGAATGACAGCCGCCCGGGCGGCTGCGTCGGGCGCGCGCTCTCCCCGGAGGGATCAGGGGGCGCGGGGAAACATCGCCGGAAAGAATTCCGCCGGCGGAGGGTCTCGGAACCCACCGCCGGCGGTTCATGTTCTTCGGATTACTTCAGCTCGATCCGGTACACGCGCATGGACGGCATCGGATCGGTGTCGTCAATGAAGGTGTTTTCCGGCGCTGTGGCGGCGACGTCGTCCGCCAACACGTCAAAGGCGTCATTCACCAGGTCGTCGCAGAACAAGACACGATACGATTCGCCTTCGCGGCTGGCCCATACGATCTCCATGCCTTCGGGCAGGGAAACTGCCGGTCCGGTGAATCGCAGCACGGTGGTCTCGCGTTCGAACGGACCATGCTCCGTGGTCCCGGTGCCAGTGGTTTCCACGAGCTTGTACTCGTAGGTGGCCCCCGGCGTGGCTCCCAGATCAAACAACTGATATTCCGCGCCCGGGGCGCCCGCGGGGAGAACTTCGAAGATGTTAATCTTCTCCCAAATTTCGCCGTTCTTCCGGTAGACATCAAAGGCCGTCGTGCCCACTTCCTGCGAAGTGACCCAGCGAACCATCACCACGCCATTGACGGTCAGCGCGTTGAACTGTTCCAGCACGGTCGCATTGGCCTGCGCTGTGGTGGTGACCTCCATGACGTTGGAGTTGGGACTGGTCTCGGTGTCGGTGATCGCCCGGACCCGGTATGCGTAGGTCGTTTCCGGATTCAACCCGACCACCGGCCAGGATGTCGCGTTACCCACCGCCAGGTCCTCATACCCCGGCACAAAGGTCGAGAGCAAATGCGCGTGCGGAGTCATGTCCGCCACATTGACGGGCGAGGCGGGAATGTTCCATTCCGCGGCGGTCCATACGGTGTTGCCCGTGGAGACGGCGGGCAAGCGCACCGCATGCGTGTCGAGATATTCCCAATCCATTCCCGTCCCGTCCTGATCCACCACGCCATACGCGTCTACCAGCGTTCCCGCGGTGTGATTCCCTCCGGAATAGAGGAAGTACCCGTCGTCGCCGTTGCCGGAGATGCTGCCATTGTACTGATCTGCGGTGTCTGCGAAGGCCGCTTCATAATCGGTTTGGTTGTTGGCGATCACATAGGTGCCGCCCGCGGGGATGACACCGGTCAGGGCGATATCCCCCCATGTGGATCCTCCGTTGGACTGACGGCTCACATACCAGTTGCCGGCGGCGAGATCGATCGCGGCATTCGTGGCGTTGAACAACTCTACAAACTTCGCGTTGGCCACGTCCGCGGGATCCGTGACTTCGGAGATGAACAGGCCGCCGCCACCGCCGCCCGATTGCACCATGATCACATCCAGCCGATAGCCGGTGGCCCCGGCCACCGCGGTCCAGTTGGCGGTGAAGCTGTCAAAGCTGACCAGAGTGGCGGCTGTGGCCGTCGGAGGCGGCAGCTGAACAGTTCCGGAAACGGCTTTGGCGGCATCGGTCGCGCCGGCGCTCGTGGCCGTGACATCGCCGGAGAAAGCGCCGAGGGCGTCCCCAATCATGCGCACGAACACGGGCGTTTCCGCCACAATGCCGCCCACAGGGATCAGCGTGACGGTCGCGCCATACCCGCTGTCGCTCGTCGTGGACACTTCGAATCCGGCCGGCGCGGTGACGGTGATATCTCCAGTCAAATTAATGCCCGCCACGGTGAACTGCTGGGCGGCGGAGGGCGTGCCGACGGTTGTGCTGAACGCGGTGAGGTCGGCCGGAGAGAGCGCGATGTACGGATCCGTCGAAAGGGTCCTCGCCGCCACCATGTTCGAGTTCCCGGAAACGGACACTCCGTCGGTCGCGCGCACCCGGTAGTAATACGTGGTATCCGGATCCAAACCGGTCACCGCATAGCTGGTGACCGCGCCGACATTGAGATTTTCATAGCCGGGCACATAGTTGGCGCCCACCACTCCGGTGAACGTGTGGCTGCCGAGATAGTCCACCGTATCCTGGGCATAGGTGTCCCATTCCGTGGCCAGCGCCGGGAATCCGGCTGCGGGATTCACGGTCACTCCCACGGCCACCGCGGATTTGCGGACCAGGGTCTGGTTCAGGGTGGATAGAGGATCGGCCACCCATGCTTCACCCGGATCTTCGCCGATGCGACCGATGATATCCACATAAGCGTCCGCTGAGATTTTCTTCAGCGCCACGGCGTCGTCGCCGTTGAAATTGACGGCGGCGTTGGCGGTGGCGGCGCCGGCATAGGCAGCCGCGCTCGAATGTTTATACACGACCACCCCGCCCGCCGGAATCGTGCCGCTTAGCGTCACCGATTGGCCGGGCGTGGCGGCGCCGTTGGTGAACAATTGGAGCTGGTAGTCGGACAGGTCCACGGCTCCTGCGGTGCTGTTGAAGATCTCGATATACTTATTATTGCCGCCCCCCTCCACGTATTCTGAAATCAGCAGGTCGCCTTCGAACGGCGTCGTGCTCACATCCAGAAAATATCCGGTGGCATTCGGCGCGGCCTCCCATTGGGCCGTAAATCCGTTCATGCCGATGTCCCCGGCTTCCAGGGCGACGGGCGCGGCGAGGGTCGCGACGATGGGCCCGCTGAGCGCCGGGATCAGGCCGGCCGCCGCTGCTTCAATTGTGAATTCGCCCGTGGCGCTGAGCTGAAGATCGGTCCACGAAAACGTCCCCGCTACGAGGCTTTGGACCAGGCCGTCCACGGAGCTGAGCGCGTTCGGCGGGCCGCTGGCGAGGGAGAGCGTGACGGAGGCGGTGGTATCCAAATCCAGATTTCCATTGGCGTCCTGCGCCTGCACGGTGCCGGAGAAATCCACGCCGACCCGGCAGGTGGCCGGAAGGCCGGAAAACGCCAGACGATCCGCCGTGACCTCGAGGCGGTTGCGATCGCCCGTGGCGTCAGTTTGCGCGCCGCCCGCGTTGGCGGTTTCGAAGACGGTGCCCGCCGGATTCGCGGCGGCGGATTGAATGGTGAAGCGAAGCCGGTCATTGTCGGTGACCGCGCTGTTGAAACTGGCGAGGACCCGGAACGTCCGGCTTCCGCCATCGGGAGCCGCCAGTCCGGCCAATCCGGCGAAGTTCACGGCGGCGCCGCCCGCGGCTTCGGCAATCTCCGTATTCCCATCGTATATAGCCAGACGCTTGAGGTGAGCGCCGTTGGTTACGGCAAAGCCGAGATCGGTCACAGTGGTCGATTGTCCGTCCGTGGTCGCGCCGGCGCCGCCGTCCCGGATCGTGAATGAGCCGACCTGCAGCGACGCCGCGGTCAGGTTGTCCTCCACATGGCCGGCATACGGTATGTTCTCCGGCTCGGAAAAAGTTCCGTCGCGGATGATATCGGACGTGGCGCCAACGACGCCCGCGCCGGAAACCGTTTTTTCCTTCGCGGTGGCGCCGGTGCTGGCGTGACTGATGACGCCGTCATACGCCTGCACGGCCGTGGGCGCGAAGCGCACATAAATCGGAGTGCTGTTCACTGTGCCGCCGGTGGGCGACAGGGTGAGGGTGCCGGGCGCCGCCACGAACCCGGAACCGCTGGTGGTGGAAATCTCGTAACCCGCGGGCGGAGTGATCACGATGTTGGCCGTAAGATTTGCGCCTGAAACCGAATAGGATTGCTCTTCCGAGACCGCTCCGGTCAGCACATTCCCAAATTCCAGCGCGCCTTCGGGCACGGTAATAGTGGGGCTGGTGTCCAGCGACAGGGGGAAGTTGCCCAGCGCGGCGTCAGCGCTCCAGGATCCGGTCCGGGCGGCGGAAGTGATCGACACGTTGAGAATAGTGCGCACCTCGATGCGCTGAAGCGTGGCGCCCCCGGGGCACACGAGACTGAAGTCGCCGGTCGTCAGGTCGGAAAATGAAGCGCAGACCAGAGTGCCGCCCGAAGTGGCGTCGAAGCCCAGAACCACGTAACGAACCGTCAGGTTATACCCGGACCCGGCCACCAATGTGCCGGTCAGCGTGAAGGGTGAAGCAATTTCCGTGGCGGAGGGAAGCGCGGCCGTGTTGTTATTGGCTGAATACGGACTCACGCGGTCGCGGTACGAAGCCGCCGTGTTCGCGTTGTTGCCTCGTTCATAGAGAATCCAGAATGTCGTTCCATTTACATAATCGCCCGGGACGAGGGGCCCGCTCGCGTATGAGCTTGCGGAGATGAAGGTGCCCGACACCGCGTCCCAGCAATTGTGTTGATTGCCGCCATTATAGATCCGGTATTTGGGAGCGCTGTCTGCCGTGTATCCGCTCAGGGTCATCAGCACGGCGCCCCGGGAGGCAGCGGAGGAGATGTCCACATGAGAGGGGCGCAAGGTCACGGCGGCGGTCCCGGCCGCCTGTGTCGAGAGCGTGCCCATAACCATACCCAGCACGGCAAGGGCCATCATTCGATTCCACGGGGAAATTCGAGACGAGCGAGCGATAGCGAAACGGGGGGCTGCCGCCGCGCGGAGGATTCGGGAGATGCGATGTGCGATCATGATGGACTCCTGTTGAACGGACGCGAACATTCTCGAGCCTAAGCTCGGATCAAGCTCAATGATCCCCCGCTTTGTCGGCGCTCGCAAGTGAGAATTCCGTCAGTTTTTTTACGCCCATTCGACTCTGGCCCGCCGGTCGGATTTCATCCAAGCCCTGGATCGCATGGGGTTCGAGCTGTCCAAGGGTTGGATGAAACGCCGGGAGAAGGGATTCGAGGGATTTTCATGCGGCGATCTTGACCTCTGTGTTCGGGCATTCTAGGGTGGGTGACGTAAGATTTTCACTTGGGAGATGCCGATGAAACTTGGATTTGGATTAATCTGCGGAATTTTTGGAGCGGTCCTGTGCGCCGGCGCCGTCGAACGCGCGGAGTTGTCGCCGGAGTTGCAGGCCATGCTGCCGCCGGAGACCCATGTGACGGTCCAGCCCAAGAACGGCCCGCGCATCATGGGCGAGATCCTTTCCCAGGACAATGAGACCCTGGTGCTTCAGGTCGAGCAACGGGGCATCCGCCGCGAGCGTTCCTTCTCCATGAGCGAGGTGACCATAGAAACGCCCGACTATGGCGAGATATTGGCGGTCCGTCTGCTCGACTTCCAACTGGATCCCCGGCGAAGCCTTCCGCTCAAGGAAGCCGAGGCGGCGCAGGCGAAGCTGGATGAATATCTCAAGCATTTCCCGGATCATGCGCGCGCCCAGGCCGTCCGCAAGCTGCGCGACGCGGTGGCCGAGGAGGCGGCCATGCTCGCGCGGGGCATGGAGAAGATTGATGGCCGCTGGTTCGGTCCGGTGCAGGCGGCGATCTTGAAGTTCGACCGCGCCGACGAAATCATCGCCGGATTGCGCGCAAAGTATGTGAACATCGAGCGGGAGGATTTTCGCGAACAGCCCGCGGCCAAACGGCAGCACGACCAGCTCGTCCAATTTCTGCGCGAGACGGCGCGTGCGCTTCCGGGGACGGTTACCGCGCGGCTGCCCAAGTTGCTGCAGGATGGCCAGTTCGATGAATGTGCCGAAGAGACCAGCGCCTTCGCGAAATTCTGGCTGCATCGGGTGCTGCGCGCCGAGGCCGGCGCCACCCAGGGCAGCGAGATGAACGCGCTGCGGGGCATGGATTTCAAGGCCATTGTGCGCTTGCAGAAGCGCATTCTGGATGAATGGAAGGGCGCGACCACCGCGCCCGCCGCCCCGGCATCGGTGCCCGAGGGCATGGTCTTCGTTCCCGGCGGTTATTTCATGATGGGCGACGAGTCGGCCGAAGTGGCGCAGGATAATTTCCCGTCGCACCTGGTCTGGGTGGACTCGTTCCTGATGGATCGTGCGGAGGTGACCAACGCCGAGTACCGGAAATTCATTGAACATGTGCAGGCCACGGCCGATTCCTCCATGGAACACCCGGACGCGCCCCCGCTGAAGGATCACACCCCGCGCGGCTGGAAACATCCGGAGCTCTCCGGCGACGACCAGCCAGTGATGGGGGTGGACTGGTTTGACGCCCATGCGTACGCCCAGTGGTCCGGCAAACGACTGCCGACGGAAGCAGAATGGGAGCTGGCCGCGCGCGATGCCAGCGGCTCGATCTATCCATGGGGCGAGGTGGCGCCCGCAGAACGGTATGCCAGCAATCCTTCCGGACGCGGCCGGGTGGCCACGGATGTTGATCTGGCGCGGCCACCGCCCCCGCCGCCGCCGCCCCCCAGCGGGTTGGGCATTTTTGGAGGGAAGTCTGCAGAGCCCCCGCCGCCGCCCCCGCCAACAGTGATCGCGCCGGTGCCCTGGCCGGCCCGATCGGAATTGCCGGTGGAAGCGGCCGGGGTGACGCTGGATGTGGAGGCCCGTCACGCGCGAAGCCCGTTCGGGATTCTGCATATGGCGGGCAATGCGGCGGAATGGGTGGCGGATCTGTATGACGCCCAGTATTACCGCAAATCGCCGGTGCGCAATCCGACCGGTCCGACCGAGGGCCGCGATCGCGTCTTCCGCGGGGGCTCGTATCTGGACGAAGATGCGCACCTGCGCGCCGCGTACCGGGGCAACTCGGGCGCAAATGACCACCTGCGCTCGGGACTTTCCACCACGCAAGCTCCGATGATTGGATTCCGCTGCGCGAAATCACTTCCGCCGCCGGCCGGCGAGTGATCCAGAGTGCGCGTGGACGCCCGGTTCCGCATGCGTAGCGCCGGGCGGCCTTGACCCCCCGCCATCCGGCGCGTACAATCGCGGTTTATTCCATTCCATTCCGGCGATCACGCATGGTCAGCAAGAGCGCAACATCGAACGTGGAGGCGG
>JAGOHE010000199.1 GCA_017996315.1 Kiritimatiellia bacterium
GACAACGTCCTCGACGGCGCGGAAGCCCTGATCAAGGCCTACGGGTTCGGGCCGCTCAAGCCCAATACCATTTCTGATGGGCGATTCCGAAGAAACGGACAACCTGGAACGCTTTGCCCGGCTGATCCTCGAAATCCACCGCATGGACCGCAACCTGATCCTGATCCGCGAAAACGAGCGCGACGAAGCCCCGACCTTTGCCGAGAAAGCCACGCTGGATATCTGGTGGAGAGGACAGCAGACCAACATCGGCTTGATCCTGACGCTGGCGCATCTCCTGAAGCGGAGCAAGGCGTGGGCCGACGCGGTCATCCGCCTGAAACGCGTGGTGGACGATCCCGTGGACGGCGCGGAAGTCTCCCAACCCATCGAGGAGCATATCGAATCGCAGCGGCTGGATGTCGAAGTCGAGTTCGTGCCCCGCAACGGCCTGGGGGTTTTTGAGTTGATCCGCGCCTCTTCCCGGGAGGCCTCCCTGGTCTTCCTCGGCCTTCGCCCGCCCGACCCGGAGGAAACCCCGGAAGCCTACGCCGGATACTATCGTGTGCTGCACGAACAGACCGCCGGCTTGACCGTCGCCTATGTGCTGGCCTCCCACCAGGTAGATTTCGAGCAGGTCATCGGCCTCGGATAACCCATAGGGGTCAGGTAGCATGAAAGGCGGATAGAGCTCCGGAGCTGCGGCGTACTGCCCATCAAGCAATGTAGGCGCGGCCACGGTGGCTCACCACGAAGCCCGGAGGTAACCGCCATGAAATACGCGGGATCGAGCGCTTGGGCGCATCCGAAACGCATTGTGCCTATGCGGGGCTGATCCCGGAACTCAGGGGTCAAGGAACTCAGGGGTCAGGCATTAATAGATAAGATAAGGATTGAAGGAGGGTGAGGGGATGGGCAGACTGGGAACATGGCGCTGGCTGCGGGCGGCTCAGGAATCCCTTGCCGCGCCGGAAACGACTACGGTCCATGAGCCTAAATAATATGTGGTTCTTCCCTGATTTCCGTGTGTTTTTTAAAGGGCCGGATATGCTGTGGGGATGCAAGACACCCAATTGTATCAACAGATTCTCGGGCTGGTCCGGCCATGGCGGGCAGCCAGCGTCACCATGAAGCATGAAGAGCGGAGCATCGAAGTGGAAGTAGTCTGCGACGAGGAGGTCTGGGTCTGCCCGACCTGCCGCGCACGCGCCCACGTCCATGGCTACGAGAAACGTCGCTGGCGGCATCTGGACAGCTGCCAGTTCAAGACGATCCTGGTCGCGGATGTGCCGCGCGTGAAATGCGAGGAACATGGCACGGTCATGGTCCACGTGCCGTGGGCCGAGAAATACAGTCGTTTCACGGCCTTTTTTTTTTGAGCGGCTGGCGATTGATCTGATGCAGGAGTGCTCGGTCTCGGCCGCGTGCGAGATCTTGGGCATCCACTGGAACGAGGCGGACGGGATCAAGCAACGAGCGGTCGCGCGCGGTCTGGCTCGCCGGACGGCAGAACCCATGCCGCGGCTTTGTGTCGACGAGAAGAGCTTCGGAAGAGGCCACGACTACGTGACGATTGTAGCCCGCGCGAATACGGAGGGGGCGGCCACGGTGGCGCACGTCGCGGATGGTCGCTAATTGAGTGTCCCTATGGTCGGTCCCTCTATTTCTCTGTCTCTACGGTCTCGCCTGGGGAGCGGGATTGGGTTGGACCCACGGATCGCCGATGGCTTGCAGCCGGTCTTCCATGTTCGCTCGGAGCTGCCGCACGATGTCAGGGTGTTCCCCGGCCACATTGCTGAGTTCATTCGGATCGCGCTTTCGATCGAAGAGGGTGACCGTTTCCGGCCGCCCATTCGTTCGCTCAACGATGAGTTTGTAGTCGCGAGTTCGCAATCCCCGGCGACCGAGCGTAAAGCGCCGCTGGTCGTCCCAGCCGTCGGTGACGAACAGGTAGAGTTGCGCGTCCGGCCGGGGTCCGGGTTCGCCGCGCAGCGTCGGCGCCAATGAAACCCCCTCCACTTCGGGTGGAATCTGCGCCGAATAGCCGAGGAGATCGAGGAGGGTGGGGCAAATGTCCGCGCTCGCCACCATCGCTTCGTCCCGGCCCGGCGCGATCCGGCCGGGCCACCGGATCAGGAACGGCACACGCATCGCTTCCTCATAGGGGTTGTTCTTGCCCAGCTCGCCGTGCGCGCCAATGCAGTCGCCATGGTCGGAGGTGAATAGCACCACGGTGTTGTCCTCCAGCCCGGCTTCCCGCAAGCCCTCGAGAATGCGCCCGAACTGCTCGTCCACGCCGGTGATCTGCGCGTAATAGAATTTCGTGTTTTGGCGGTAGTACCTCCCCCCCTTCGTATCGGCCGGGGGCACCTGCGGCCGGGACGCCGCCAGCGCTTCAACGTCGAGATCGTCGTACCTCCGGAGATAGCGCGGGGGCACGAGTTCGTAGCCGGTATGCGGCGGATTCATCGAAATCACCAGCGCAAACGGTTTCTTCGGATCGCGGTAAGTTCCGCCCTCGTTCCGGATGAACCTCAACGCCTGGTCCGCCTCATGTTCCGGGCCCCATTGATCCACATAATGGAAACCGTCGCGCGTCGCGTCGGCGGTCCAGTACATCGGCCGCAAATGCTGGTCATAGGTGCCATAGGCGTACCAGTAGTCAAATCCATGCCGGCGTTCCGGAGGGCACCATTCGTTCCACGCGATGTCGCCCCGGTTGTTGGAGGTGTCCACGTACGGACGGCGGGGAGCGTCCAAATGCCATTTGCCGATATAGCCGAGAGAGTAGCCTCGCGCCTTGAGAATGTCCGACCAGCAAACGGCGTCCGTGGGCAGCTCGCATCCGGCCGGCGCGGTGCGGGAATTGCAATTCCCCCAGACGCCACTCGAGAACGCATGCCGGCCCGTCATCAGCGTCCCCCGAAACGGCGAGCACAACGGATAGGTGCTCACCGCCTGCGTGAAGACCCGCGATTGCTCGGCAAACCGGTCCAGCGCCGGCGTTCGCACCGGCTCTTCGCCCATAAAGCCCATCGCCGTCCCGCGCATCTGATCGGGAAACACAATCAGCAGATTGGGACGGTTCGCGACGGCCGGCGCGGTCGTCGCAGCGGCCCCGGCGGGCGCGGTGGACTCCGCCCACGCGGGCGCGGCGGTGAGCAGCGCTGCAGAGGACCAGCAAATCAGTTCAGCAGGGAGGTTCGATCTCATGCGGCCAGTGTAGGCCGCGAATCCGAAACCGGCAACGCCCCCCAACGCGTCACGACAGCCCGCAGCCGCGCGGCCCCGCCCGCATTCCATCCAATCCGGCAGATACACAATACAAGTGCAACAGAGATAAGATGGGTCTCAACGGGTAGGAGACGTAGTGAAACCAGCCCGAAAAAAGGAGACCCATCTCATGAGAGAGTATACGCATCTGACC
>JAGOHE010000200.1 GCA_017996315.1 Kiritimatiellia bacterium
TGACCGAAGTCATGGATACGCGCGATGTGGAGCTCGTCGCCGAAGTGGCCGATATCGTGCAGGTAGGCGCGCGCAACATGCAGAATTTCAACCTGCTCAAAGTCATCGGCCGCTGCTCCAAGCCCGTGCTGCTCAAGCGCGGGCTGTCGAGTACGATCGAAGAGCTGCTGATGAGCGCCGAGTACATCCTCAGCGAGGGGAATCCGAATGTGATTCTCTGCGAGCGGGGCATTCGGACGTTTGAAAAAGCGACCCGGAACACGCTCGATCTCAGCGCGATTCCCGTGCTGCACCGCGAGACGCACCTGCCCGTCATCGCCGACCCGAGCCACGGCACCGGCTACTGGGATCTCGTGCTGCCCATGGCCCGCGCGGCGGTGGCGGCTGGAGCCGATGGCGTGGTGGTGGAACTGCACCGCAATCCCGAGACGGCCCTGTCGGATGGTTCGCAGGCGCTGATGCCGGCCACGTTTGCGGCCATGATGGCGCAACTTCGCGCCATGGCCGAGGTCATCGGGCGAACGGTGGCTCCCGCCGCCGCGGCATCATGAACGAAGTCGTTTCCATTTTGGGGTTGGGGCTGATGGGCGGGTCGCTGGGCTTGGCGCTGCGCCGCCGCGCGCCCGGAATCCGCGTGATCGGCTGGGGGCGCCGGCCGGAAACCCGCCGGCAGGCGGTCGAGCTGGGCACGGTTTCCGAAATCGCCGAGACGCCCGCCGACGCCGTGCGCGCGGCGGGCATCGTGGTACTGTGCAGCCCGGTGCGATCCCTTCCTGAATTGGCCGCGGCCTGCGCCCCCGGACTGCGGCCGGGCTCGGTTGTGACCGATGTCGGCAGCACCAAAGCGTGGGTGGATGCCGAGTGCGCGGCCGCGCTGTCCGGGTCGCTGTCGGTGTTCGTGGGCAGTCATCCGATGACCGGATCCGAACGCGCCGGATTGGCGGCGGCCCGCGAGGATCTCTATGAGAATGCGCGGGTCATCGTCACCGGCCTCGGCGCGGCCGCGCAACGCGTGGAGGCGATGTGGAAAACGGCGGGCGCGCGCGTGTTGCGCATGACCGCCGAGGCGCACGACGCGCTGGCCGCGCGTGTGTCGCACGGGCCGCACCTCGCCGCCGGGATGGCCGCCGTTGCGGCGGCTCGCGATGGCGCGGGAGACGCGGATTTGGGCGAGATCGCGGGCGCCGGTTTCCGCGACACGACGCGTGTGGCCGACGGATCGCCGGATGTCTGGACCGATATCATCTCCACCAATGCCGGTCCTGTGATGGAGTGGATGGATGCCGCCGCCGGCGCGTTGGCGGAACTGCGTTTGGCGGTCGAGCAGGAGCGCTGGGAAGAAGTTCGTGCCTGGCTGTCGCGAGCCCGGAATGCCCGGCGCCGCATCGTCGAACCTGCCGGAGGTCCGGCATCCGCGGAAGGATCGCATCATGCCTGAATCCAAGATCGTCGCGCCGGCCCGGCGCATGTCCGGCGAAGTCATCCCGCCCGGCGACAAGAGCATTTCCCACCGCATCGCCATGCTGGCGTCCTGCGCGGCCGGACGTTCGGAAGTGGTCGGCTTTCTCCATTCCACCGATTGTCTGCGCACCCTGCAGGCCATGCAGGCGCTGGGGGCGCGCGCGGATTGGGCGGGTGAGGTGCTCTATATCACGGGCACGGGCGGAAATTTCATGGAACCCGTCGCCGAACTCGATATGGGCAATTCGGGAACGGGCATTCGCCTGTTGACCGGACTCCTGGCGGGCGCCGGCGTCAAGGCCACGCTGACCGGCGACGCCTCGCTCCGTTCGCGGCCGATGGGTCGTATTCGGGAACCCCTCGCGCAAATGGGCGCGCACCTTGAGCTGACCGGCGAGCGGGGCACCGCGCCGGTGCGTATCGAAGCCGCGCCGCTCAAGGGCATCACCTATGAAATGCCCGTCGCTTCCGCCCAAGTCAAATCGGCCCTGCTGCTCGCCTCGCTGTACTCGGAAGGACTCACCATCATCCGCGAACCGATGCCTACGCGCGACCACACCGAGCGATTGCTTGAGGCGATGAACGTTCCGGTGCGGACCACCGGCATGAACGTGAGTCTGGAAGGCGGCGGCCCCGACGGCTATCCGCTGGCGGCGGGCCGGTGGCGGGTGCCGGGCGATATGTCCAGCGCGGCATTCCTGATGGTCGCCGCGGCGGCCCGGCCGGGCGCCGAGGTGCTTCTGCGCGGGGTGGGGCTGAATCCGCGGCGCACCGCCGTGCTGGATGTGCTTCGCCGCATGGGCGCCGAAATCGAAATCGAGCCCGCCGATGCGTCGTCCGGATACTGCGAGCCCGCCGGGGATCTGCGCATCCGGGGCGGCGCCCTGCGCGCCACCGAAATCGGCGGCGTCGAGATCCCCAATCTTATTGACGAACTTCCCGCACTGGCCGTGGCCGCCGCGCTCGCGGAAGGCGAGACCGTCATTCGGGACGCCGCAGAACTGCGCGTCAAGGAATCGGACCGGATTGTGTCCATGGCGGCCGGTCTGCGGGAGATGGGCGTGGAGGTGGACGAGCAGCCCGACGGCATGATCGTGCGCGGTCGCGCGGACGTGCGCGCGTGCGACCATTTGAACAGCCGCGGCGACCATCGGGTGGCCATGGCGCTCGCCGTGCTCGCGTTGTTCGCCCCGGAATCCAGCGCGATTTGCGATGTGGAATGTGTGGATACGTCCTATCCGGATTTCTGGGAAGACCTCGCCCGGATTTCAGGACGATAACGCAAGGAGCGGTCGGAGCATGACTGGAAAACCCTCTCCGTGTATAGCGATTGACGGACCCTCGGCTTCGGGGAAGTCCACCGTCGCCCGGGAAGTGGCCCGGGAACTGGGCTGGATTTATGTGGATTCCGGCGCGCTGTATCGGGCATTGACCTGGCATGCGCTGGAGCGCGGCGTGAATCCGAAGGATGCCGCCGACGTGGTCCAGCTGCTTCAGAACACCGGCTGGTCGTTTCGGGTGGAGCAGGGCGCGCTGTGCTATACGATTGACGGTCGCGATCCCGGGGAAGCGATCCGAGGCGGTCCGGTGCGGGAGAACGTATCGTACATTGCCGCCATGCCCGAGGTGCGCGCGTTCATCGTCGATCGCCTCCGCGAGACCACTTCGTTCGGTCCGGTGGTGATGGAGGGCCGGGATATCGGCACGGTGGTGTTTCCCCGCACTCCTTGGAAATTTTATCTTGATGCCGATCCCGAGGTGCGCGCGCGACGCCGGTTGAAGGATATTGTCCAACTGGAAGGGGGGGGCGATGTGCGGGAAGTGAGCGCATCGCTCCATCGGCGCGACACGCTGGACCGGTCCCGCGCCACGGCGCCCTTGCAGGTGGCGGCGGATGCCGATGTGATTGACTCGTCGGGCATGACCGCCCGCGAGGTGGCCAC
>JAGOHE010000201.1 GCA_017996315.1 Kiritimatiellia bacterium
GTACGCATGATGAATTTCGGATGGAACCCGGATCGCCAAGTGGTACATTATGATAATGAGTCTTCCACACCTTTTCAGACAGCGAATTTATCGGCTTCTCTTGGGACCAGCCCTTGGGGCTTTGGCACTTCCGGCAGGCGCCGCGGTGGTGATCAACGAACTGCATGTGGATCCCGATCCCAAGACCTCCTTCGTCGAGTTCATTGAGGTGCACAACACCGGCGCCGCGGCGGTGGACCTCACCGGCTGGTCCTTCAGCGACGGCGTGCAGTACACCTTTCCCTCCGGGGCCGTGCTGCCCGCGGGCGGTTTCGCGGTAGTCGCGGGCAATCCCGCCTCTGTGGAGGCGCTGTTCGGCATCACCGGCGTATACGGCGCATGGACCGGAACGCTCGCAAACGAGGGCGAAACCCTCATCTTGCGCGACGCCTCGGGCGATAAAGTGGACGAGGTTACCTACCAAATCGGCTTCCCCTGGCCGACCGTGGGCGACGCGCCTTCGTATTCCATGGAACTGCTCCACCCGGACATCGACAACGATCTCGGGGGGCACTGGCGCTCCTCCGTGGGATCGGCGGTCATTGACGGCACGCCGCTGCCCGCGGGCGCCTCCGGCTGGAAATATTTCAAGGGGACGGCGGAGCCCTCCAGCCCCCGCGCGCTCTGGCGCCAGTCTGGGTTCGACGATTCATCCTGGACCGCGGCCACGCTGCCGATCGGCTACGGGGAACAAGGCATTGCCACCACCCTCTCGGACATGCAGAACAAATATACCTCCGTCTATCTGCGGAGGACGTTCGAAATCGCAAATGCCGCGCTGGTGACCCAACTGCAGGCGCTGATCCGATATGACGATGGCTTCAATCTCTGGATCAACGGCGTCCATGTCCTGTCAAACAATGTTGGCGGCGAGGATCTGGCCAATACCGCGGTAGCCATTGAGAACCGCAATGACAACAACACGATCAAGTTTCCCCTGCCCGATCCCGCCGGCTATCTCCACTCCGGCACAAATGTGATCGCCGTGCAACTGCTGAACCAGCGGAAGGAAAGCGGCGATGCCTACTTCAATATCGAGCTCGATTCCAGCGCCGGGGCGGAGCCCGGACCGACCCCGGGCGAATCGAATTCGGTGTACCCCCAGCTGATTCCGCCGGCGGTTCGCCAAGTCAAGCACCAGCCGAAACAGCCGGCCGCCGGCGAACCCGTGACCATCAGCGCAAAGGCGACCGCGGAATCGGGTGTGGCCTCCATGACGCTCGAGTACCAGATCGTCGAGCCCGGCGCGTATATCCGCCTCACCGACGCCGCCTACTCCAATCAGACGAATTGGATCTCGATGCCCATGCTCGACAACGGAACGGGTGGAGATGCCGTGGCGGGGGATGACACGTTTACCGCCCAGATCCCGGCCTCGGTTCAAACCCACCGCCGGCTGGTGCGCTACCGAATGCGAACCATCGGCGTCAACGGCGCCAAAGCCCGGGCGCCCCTGCCCGACGATCCGGTTCCGAACTTCGCCTACTTCGTCTACAACGGGGTGCCCGCCTGGCAGGGCGCTTTGCGGCCGGGCTATACCGAGACCCTGACCTTCCCGTCGGATACGTTGACGAACATTCCCGTCTATCACCTCATCGCGGTGAATTCCGACGTCATCAGCTGTCAGTACAATACCGCGTACAATGACGACGTCTATCGGTGGCTGGGGACGTTCGTGTGCGACGGCGAGGTCTTCGATCACATCCGCTACCGGATTCGCGGCAGCGCGTCCACCTATTCTACAGGCAAGAACAAATGGAAGATTAAATTCCCCACCGGTCATGAGTTCGAGGCCCTGAATGAGCATGGCGAGTCGTACGGGTATCCGTGGGAGAACATCACCTTCTCCGCCCTGATGTGCCCCTGGTGGGGCAACGACGTCTCCACCGCCGGAACGATCCTGAACGAGACCGCGGGAATGGATCTCTACCGCCTCGCCGGGGTGCCTGCGATCCGATCGCACTTCTTTCATTACCGGATCATTGACGATGCGGTCGAGGCCTCGGCCTCCAGCCAGTACGAGGGCGATTTCTGGGGCTTGTACCTCGCGATCGAGGAAACAGAAGCCGACTACATCAAAGCCAATGGTCTGCCCGACGGCAATATCTACAACGTCAACGGCTCGGTCGCCGCTTCTGTGAAGCGCAACCAGGGGCCTACCTCGGCGCTGGACTTCTCTGATTTATCGGCGGAGATGAGCTTCACCACCGGCCATCATAAACCCAGTCCCTACCAGCCGTACGACTACTGGACCAGCAACATCGCGCTGGACAACTATTACCGGTTCAACACGATCAACCTGCTCGTTAATAACACGGACATGTACCTGAGCGGCGGGAAAATTGAGCGCAATTTGGTGTATTACCGGAATCCCGAAACCGGCTTGTGGTGGACACTGCCGTGGGATCTCGACCTGACCTTCGAGAGCGCGCCGCACCTGAGTTTTCCCGACACCTCCTGGGAGCATTTCTGGTATGTGCTCACCTACGCTGAGGCCCGGCGGGATTATGAGAATGTGGTGCGCGAGATTTCGGATCTGCTGATCCGCAACGGCGACGCGACGAAAGTCATCGAAGCCGCCGCCGCCCGGGTGTGCCGGTTCGAGAGCGGCATGCCGGTGGAACTCAATGGCTGGCCGCAGGCGAACCAGGCGATGTGGGACTATCATCCCCGCGCAAACAAGAAGGGCATTTTCTATAAGAATATGGGGTCCAGCGTGACCAATTTTGTGACCTTCTTCAATTATATGAAGAATTACGTCACCTCCGCCGGTTACGGAGGGGGCCGCGTCGAAGCCAAGCTGACTCTGACCGGCGTCCCCAACACGCCTACCGTGTCGTATCTCGGCGAGTCGGGCTATCCGACGGACGATCTGCGTTTCCAGGTAAGCGCCTTCAGCGACACCGACGGCGGCGCGTTCGCGGCCCTGCAATGGCGCATCGCGGAGATTACGCCAACCAGCGCCCCCGACTACCCGGCGGTGGAGGGCGGCATCCGCTACGAGATTCATCCGACATGGACCGAGGAAAGCGGCGCGTACACCCCGGAAATTCAGATCCCCTATGAAGTCGCGCAACTCGGTCGGACCTACCGCGTCCGCGCGCGCATGAAAGACGACGCAGGGCATTGGAGCCGATGGTCGGCGCCGGTCGAGTTCACCCCCAGCGCGCCGACGTCTTTCGATCCCGCCTCCGCCTCGAACCTGCAGCTCACCGAGATTCATTACAACCCACTCGACGATCTTCCGCTCGACTTCATTGAGATGCGCAACATCTCCGGCGGACCGATTAATCTCGCCGGCGCGCAGTTCAACGCCGGCGTCACGTTCACCTTCGGCAGCTGGACGCTTCAACCGG
>JAGOHE010000031.1 GCA_017996315.1 Kiritimatiellia bacterium
CCCACGCCCACCCCTTCGGGTTCCAGCCGGTCCATCAGCGTACGGGCGACCTGGTTCGTCAGCCGTTCCTGAATCTGCAGCCTCCGCGCGAACATGTCGGTGATCCGCGCCAGTTTGCTCACCCCGATCACTTTGCCGCGGGGAATGTAGCCGACATGGGCTTTGCCGTAGAAGGGCAGCAGGTGATGTTCGCACATGCTGAAAATCTCGATGTCTTTTACGATGACCATGTGATTCGCATCGGTTTCGTAAATGGCGTCGTTGACGATTTCCTCCAGGTTCTGGTGGTATCCCCGGGTCAGAAAGGCCAGCGATTCAGCCACGCGGGCAGGTGTGCGCTGCAGACCTTCGCGGTCAGGGTCTTCGCCGATTTTGGAGAGCAGGTCTCGAATCAGGTGTTCCATGGTCAGGTTCCTTCAGCTGCGCGGGGCCGCGGGGGGGTTCCAGAATTCCTTGAAGCGCGAGAAAATGATGGCCAGCACCACCAGCGCCGCGAGACCGACTCCCGCGGGCACGATCCAGGCCGGAGGCCGGAATGCGGGCCGATGGCCCGGGTTGGCTTCGCGCGGGCCCAGGGTGAGCACGGCAGCTACGCCCGGTCTCGGCGTGCGCGCGGCGAGATCGTAGAGCGGGGCGGCATGGCGCTCCGAGCCGAACTGCACCGCCGCCGGTTCCGCCGTCCGCGCTTCGAACACAATCCAGGTGCGCGGATAGAATCCGGTGGCTTGCACATCCTTCAGGGGCTCGTCGTCGCCCTGACGGATTTCCATTTTCCAATACCGCGCGCGGCCGCTGCGCACCGGTATGCGGGCGTACTCGGCGTCCGAGTGCCGCGAAATGCGGCCCTGGCCGGCGTAGGCCCATTCGCTGGTGACGGCGGCGCGGGACCAGATCGTGACGTCGCGGGCATACGCGCCTTGGGCGCGAAGTTCGATATGCTCGAACGGAAGTTGCGCTCCCGCATCGAACCCGACGCGTTGCGCCCGCGGCGTCCGGGCGTCGGCGGGCTCCGGCTCCGGCAGATCGAGGGGATCCATGTTCTGCGTTTCCACCGGCGCGGGTACGCCGCCGGTGCGCCCCGGCGCCGCGACCGGCGACGGCACGAGATCGCCGGCGCTGCGCAGGTCGGGATGAATCCGAATGCGGAGGTGGCGGTAGGTGCTCGACGCATAGGGGATCACGTCCTCGCGGATTTCGGGTGAGCGCGGAATCCGCACCAAAAACCCGGAGCCCAGACGGGTCCATGCGTCCTCGTCTGTTTCCCGTCCCAGCACTTCGACCCGACGCATGTATTCCGGCTCGTTGAACTCGATGCGGATGCGGTCATGCCCGGCGCGCGCGCCCGCGGCGTCGATCCGCAGGTCAAACTGGCGGACCCCGGCGATTTCCGTTCCGTCGTTCAATCGTTCCGCGGACAGGTCCACCGTGCCGGGGGTTCCGGGCTCCCGCCAGATGAAGAACGGCCACCGTTCTCCCGTGGCATCGGTCACGCGCAGGTCGTGCTCGGGACCGACGCACAGGCCATCCCATGTTTCGGGAGTCATGCGGACGCGATACAACTGGTGAATTTCGGGAGTGCCCCCGATGGGCTGGCGCCAGGCGAAGGTCTCGGAGTCGGGAGCGGCCGCGCGGGCCGCCGCGCTCCACAGGAGCAGGCCGCCGAGCGTCGCGCGGGATACCGGGATCAATCTGCAGTTCATACGGCTCCTTTTCCGTCCGGAGATTCCATGTTCCGGCTCAGCCGCTGATATACAAACGACAACAGCAGCATCAACGCTCCCGCGCCGAAGAACGCCGCGATGCGCGGCAGATCCGGCAAGTTCGCGAGATCCACCAGCAGCGTTTTCAGCACGGCCAGCCCGAGCAGGATCAGGCCGGTCCAGCGCAGGTACCGGCGCCGCCGGACCAGACCGAACCCCACCACCGCCAGCGCCGAAGCGGACCAGAACAACGTGATCACCGCGCCCCGCCAGGGACCCGTGCCCCGGTCTATTTCCGCGGTGATGACGAGGATGGCCGATGCGATGGCCAGGATGTGCAGAGCGGCCGCGGAACGGTCCCGGCCGCCGCCCGCCGCCCAACCGATGAGCGCGCTTGAGACCAGCAGGCCCGGAAGGTGCAGGTTCCACATCCAGCGCCATGTCTGCGCGGCGTGGCGAATCACCCAGGCGTCCCACGTCAGCATTTTGACGCAGGCCAGGATGAGCAGGGCCAGCGCCGCCCCGCGCAGGACCGCGCCGGGCGCCGCGGAGCGGAACGCGAAGGCGGCGATCGTCGCCACCGCCAGCGAACCGATGGCCGCGCTGGCCGGATTGTTTCCCGGCCACACGAACGCGCATTCCCAGACCACCGCGATCGCCGCGGCGAATAACGCGATGGCGGCGATCCAGTCCCCCGCCGTCCGCTCGCGCTCGGCGGAGGGCGCCGCGCCGGAGGTCCATCGCGCCTGTACGGCGAAGGACAGGGCCGCCAGCGCGCCGGCGCCGAACCGGCCGTTGAAGAACAGGCGGGGCGGGGTGTCGTAGAGCGACGGATCGTAGACCAGCGATTTTCCCCAACCCAGCGCGGTGACGCCCAGCCCGACCACGCGAAGCACGGGGGAACCGATGCGGGAGGCGAACCACGCGAGCAGCGCCCCTTCCACCGCCCAACCGGCCGAGACCCAGGCGCCATCCAGTTGCAGCGGCAACGCCAGGGCGGCAAACGTGGCGGCGCACACCAGGAACGCTAGCGCGTCGTCGGTAAACAGCGGCAGCCGCCGGCGCGCCGCTGCGGCGAGCGCCAGGTGCCCGACCGCGCCGAGAATCATCGCCAGACCGGTCCAGCGTTCCTGCCCGCCGTCCTTGAGGGTCATGTACACTGCGGTGAGCATGGCGAGGGAATTCAGCGAAAGCCGCGCGAGATCGAGCGGGCGGCGCGCCACCGTTTCGCGCCAGAGCTTGATCATGTGCAGGCAGGTGAATTGCGCGAAGAAAATTCCGGCAAAGATCAACCGGGCCGCGACCGCGTGCGAACCCAGCCCGTTCAAATTCTCCCCGACCGCTCCGAACCACGCCAGCCACGCCAGCACGGCATCGGTGTTGTAGAGCATCTGCCAGCGACGCTGCAAACCCAGCGCCATCACCGGCAAATTCAGCACGGCAATATAGCCCAGCAGAAAGATGCCGTCGCGTGTCCCGGAGCTGGTCAGCACCGGGACGAAATAGGCCGCCAGCAGCGAGCCCAGCGCGATCCATTGATTCCGGTAGAGCACCGACAACGCCAGCACGATCAGCGCAACCGCGAGCAAGCCGCCGAAAGCCGCGGGCGCGCCGATGAGTTTGTACACCCCGCGCGCGGCGTAGACCGAGAAATACGCCAACCCTCCTCCGCCCGCCGTCAGCATGCGCGCAAGCAGGGGATACGATTTTCGTTCCATCACATGGCCGATCATCACCAGCGCCGCGCCGCCGAGTACCCCGAGCATCACGCGCATGGACGGACTGAGCCAGGCGTTTTGAATCGCATAGGTGACGAAAAATCCGCCGCCGAGCAGCAGGAGCGCCACGCCGATCCAGCCCGCCACCCGCACGCCAATCTGCGATTCCAGTGTGCCGGTATGCCCGGGCGCGGTTTGGGCGGTCGCGGTTGGAGGCGTCGGCAGCGGTGGCGGCGCTGCGACCGGAACGACGGCCGGTGCCCGGTCAACAGGCTGACGGGCGGATGGGACGGAACGCGGGACCGCAGGCGTGATCGCGGGCGAGGCCGCGGCCGGAGCGACCGGTTTGGGTGGAGTGGCGTTGATCCACTCGCGCATGCGCGCCTCCGCGCGGCCCGCGCGCCGGAACGCGAGGATGGCCAGAATCGGACTGCAGATCAAGCTGGCGAGGATCAGCAGGAACAACGGAAACAAGAGATACTCAATATCCATAGGGAAAGAGCATAGTCCCGGCCGGACTGGATCAACAGCCTAATATGAAGGCGTCCGCGTCCAAGGATTGGACGAATTGAACGCGGGTCTGTCCAAGGCTTGGATGGATCGCGCGACGCGCGTGTCAGACCTCCACCACGTCCCCCGGCTTCGGAAGCAAGACGTCCAGTCCCTCCGCGCGCAGGGCTTCCGCGAGGGCATCGCGGCCTTCATCTTCGCCATGGACGAGGCAGACGTGCTTGGGCCGCGCGGCCCGGGCATAGGCGATCAGGTCATCCCGGTCGGCATGCGCGCTGAAGGCGTCCAGCCGGTGCACCTTCGCCCGGACGCGGAAGTTGTCGCCGAAGATCCGAACTCGCTTCTCGCCCGAAACGATCCGCCGGCCCAGCGTGTAGGACGCCTGGTAGCCCACGAACACGATGTGATTCGCGGGATTTTCGATGCCGTCCTTGAGATGGTGGAGGATGCGTCCATGTTCGCACATGCCGGAGGCGGCAATGACCACACAGGGTTCCTGGCTGCGTGTGATGCGCTTGGACTCGTCCACGCTTCCGGCGAAGTGAACCCAGCCCGGATCGAAGACGGAGCCGAATCGTTCGCGCAGGTCGTGGAACTCCTCATCAAGATAGTTGGTATTTTTCTGGAACACGCGGGTGATCGCCGAGGCCATGGGGCTGTCGACGTAGACGGGTATCGGGGTCCATCGCCCGTTGGCGGCGAGCCGGGCGAGGTGAAAAAGAATTTCCTGCGCGCGTTCGAGGGCAAATGAGGGGATGAACACTTTGCCGCGGCGATGGGAAGCCTCGTCGAGCACGGCCAGCAATTGGCCCTCGGCATCGGCGGCGTCGCCATGCCGGCGCGCGCCGTAGGTGCTTTCCAGGACCAGCAGGTCAACTCCTGTGACCTGTTTCGGGTCCCGGATGAGCGGGAGGTTGGGTCGGCCCAGATCCACGGCGAACAGCGCGCGCCGTCCTTCGTGCTCGAACTCGGTCAGCCCCGCGCCCAGGATGTGGCCCGCTTCGTGAAAGGTGGTCCGCAGACCGGGCACCGGATCGAACGGCGCGGCGTAGGGATGCCCCCGAAACAGCGGCAGCGCGCGTTCGGCGTCGGCCATCGTGTAGAGCGGCTCCACCTTCGGAAGGCCCTGGCGGTTGGTCTTCTGATTCAGGTAAGCGGCGTCCGATTCCTGGATATGCGCGGCGTCGCGCAGCATGATATCGCAGAGCTGCACGGTGGCGGTGGTGGCATGGATGGATTGGCGGTATCCCAGCCGGGCCAGGGTGGGGATGTTGCCGCAGTGATCAATGTGCGCGTGGGAAAGCACCATAGCGTCCAGCGTATCCACGGGTACCTGGAAATTCCGGTTGCGCTCGAATGATTCGGCGCGGCGGCCCTGGAAGAGGCCGCAGTCCCGCAGGACGCGATGCGAGCCGATATCCACGATGTGGCTGGATCCGGTCACCGTATCCACGCCGCCCAGAAAATGAATCTTCATGTCGCCTCCTCTGCGCTGATACGGCATCATGGTGCGGCATGCCGACCGCGTCCAGTGAAAACACCCCCCGGCGATTCTCCGCGACAACCGCGCGCGACGTATATGACGCGCTCCATCGCCGGTGGGGCCCGCAGCATTGGTGGCCGGGCGACACGCCGCTGGAAGTGGCGGCGGGGGCGATTCTGACGCAGAACACCGCGTGGACAAATGTCGAGCGGGCGATCGCGCGGTTGAAGTCGGCGCGGGCGCTCTCGGCCGGGCGCCTGGCGGCGATGCCGTCGGAACGGCTGGCGGAACTGATCCGCCCCGCCGGATATCCCCGGGTCAAAGCGCGCCGGCTGCAGGCGTTCATGCGCTGGTTGCGGGAGCGGTGGGGCGGCTCGATCGTTCGATGGCGGGGGACGCCGACCGCCCGGTTACGCGAGGAACTACTGGAGGTGCACGGGGTGGGTCCGGAAACGGCCGACTCGATCCTGCTCTACGCCGCCAACCGTCCGGTCTTCGTCGTGGACGCCTACACGCGACGGGTGCTGACCCGCCACGGCTGGATTCGCGGAAAGGAATCGTACGACGAAATTGCCCGGCTGTTTACGGGGCGTTTGCCGCGTGACACCCGGTTGTTCAATGAGTACCATGCCCTCGTGGTCCGTCTGGCGAAGGAACATTGCCGCGCGCGGCCGCGCTGCGGGGGTTGTCCCCTTCAAAGCCGGTTGCCGCGGGCCGTTCGCGCTGCCGTCGCGCTGCTGGCACTGGCGCTCGCGGCGTCGGGCTGCGCGGCGGTGTCCGCGTCGCCGGCCCCCGAGGAAGCGGATTCGGCGCGCGCCGCCGGCCGGACATGGGGAGGCCGCGTGGTGCGGGTGGACCTTCCGGAGCGATTTGTGATCGTGCGGTGCGGGGTGTTCCCGCCGCCGCGCACCGAAGGCCTGACGAAGCGGGGAGACCGGGAGACCGGCCGCATTCGCTTCACGGGCGAGCGCCGCGGCTGGTACGCGGCCGCGCTGATCGAATCGGGTGAGCCCGCTGCGGGCGACCGCGTCGTGGAACCGTCGAAAGACGTCGCACCCTGAAAGGAGTCCGTATGGGCATCGGCCGAACGGAGTTGCTGATCATCCTGCTGGTTATTCTGCTGCTCTTCGGAGCCCGGAAACTCCCCGAACTGGCCCGCGCCCTGGGGCGCAGCCTCCAGGAATTCAAGAAGGGCCGCGAAGACAGTTCTTCGCCGGAAAAACCGGAACCGGACGAACCGTCCAAGGACGAGCCGAAGAACTGACCCGCGCCATTCATGGTGTTGGAAAATGGCGCGGGTGGAACCGCGCCCTCCAATCAATGGACAAGAACCTTGGCCTGATTACGACATGGGGGACGGATCAGGCTTAAACCTCTCAGAATCCTTTATGAACGAGCATGGGAAAGCCGTTCTGGAAAACAAATTGGATTAAAAAACTTCGCGACCGCGATGAGTCGTGGCCGAAAAACCGAAAAATAAAAACTGGCGGAGAGGGGGGGATTCGAACCCCCGATACCGGTTGAATACCAGTATGGCGGTTTAGCAAACCGCTGCTTTCAACCACTCAGCCACCTCTCCGGGGATCTGATTTTGGCCGCAATTATCGTACCCGCGCGACGGGGGCGGGGCAAGCGGAAAGCCGCACAGCCCCCGGAATTCCCGATTCGACGGCTCACGCCGGAGGGATGCGGGATCGGATGTGGTCGGCCGGACATCCCCGAAGCCGCACGGTTTTTGTGCGGCTGGAGGCGCCGGCGATTAGTTCCAGCGTGGAGCGCGGACGGTCCAGCGCTTCGGCTAGAAACTCCATCAACGCCCGGTTGGCTTGCCCTTCCGCGGGCGGTGCGCAGAGGCGAATTTTCGGCATACCCGCATGCCAGCCCGCCCACGCATTCCGTCCGGCGCGCGGGGTGACGCGCACCGTCAGACAGGTCCCTTCGGATGTTTCGCGCAGATAGTCCATTCGAGCCCTCGCTATAGGATCAACATGGCGTCGCCGTAACTGTAGAACCGGTATTTCTCGCGGATGGCGGTCTCGTACGCCTCCCGCACCAATTCGCGCCCGGCGAACGCGCTGACGAGCATGAGCAGGGTGGAGCAGGGGAGATGAAAGTTGGTCAGGAGCGCGTCCACGGCCTTGAATTCGTAGGGCGGACGGATGAACAGCGCGCTGCGTCCTTCCCCGGCGCTCGGCGGCCATCCATGCGCGGCGATCGTTTCCAGTGTGCGCGTAGCGGTGGTTCCGACGGCCACGATCCGCCCCCCCGCGGCGCGCGCGCGGACGAGCGCCTCCACCGTGCTCTCCGGCACCCGATAGCGCTCGGGTTCCATCGGATGATCCTCCGCGAGTTCAGCGGTAACCGGACGGAAGGTGCCGATACCGACGTGCAGCGTAAGCTCCGCGCGGCCTATCCCCGCCGCCGCGAGCCGATCGAGCAGCGCGGCGGTGAAATGCAAACCGGCGGTGGGCGCGGCGACCGCGCCGGCATGCCGCGCATACACGGTTTGATATCGCTCGCGATCGCCGGCGCGACGCTCATCGCCCTTCGCGCGCCGGATGTACGGCGGAAGCGGCGGCTCGCCGGCGGATTCCAGCCATGCCTCGAACGGCTCGGGTGCGCGAAGCCGGACCCGGACCCGTCCGTCGCCCAGGTCTTCCAGGAGTTCCGCTTCCGCATCCTCGTTCGGGCCCAGCACGACGCGCGCGCCGGGTTTGGGACGACGGCGGGCGCGCAGGAGCGCATCCCAGACGCCATCGGCCAGCGGTTCGAGCAGAAAAATTTCCACCGCGCCGCGGGTGCCGGGTTTGTAGCCACGCAGGCGCGCGGGAATGACGCGGGTGTTGTTGAGCACCAGCAGGTCGCCCGCGCGCAACAGGTCCGGCAGCTCGCGCACCACGCGGTGTTCAATCCGTCGCTCCGCGCGATGGAGCACCATCAGCCGCGCCGCATCGCGCGGTTCCATGGGGACCTGCGCGATCCGCTCCGGCGGCAGGATATAATCAAAATCAGCGGTCCGCATGGCGTGACTGTACCTTGTCCGCCACGGAATTCGCAATCCGCGGCGCGGCCGACCCCCCCTGAGATCGCGCGGCAGAAGCCTCGGAGGATCGCGTCATGCTCAAGCTTCCGCATTGACAATGGGTCCCCGGATGGCAGATTACAAATTCCCGATCGGAGCGGAAGCTCCGGGGCACGGAGGACCTTGATGTGATTTTGAATCGGCTATGGATGCGGTGGGCGGCGGTGCTGGGCGCGACCGTGGGTGCCATCGGGTTCGCCTCCGACTCCGCGGCGCCGGCGCTTTCCGTTATTCCCCAACCGCGGCAGGCCGCACTCCGTCCGGGCGCTTTTGTGTTGAGCAAAGGCATGACGATTTCAGCGACGCCGGATGTTCTGAAGGAAGCGCGCTATTTGCAGCAACGACTGCGCGCAGCCACGGGGTTCGAGGTTCCGCTTGTCGCGGCAGATCCCTCAGCCGCAATTTTCCTGCGGCTGGATGAGAACATTACGGAAGCGGAAGGCTATCGGATTCGGGTCACGGCCTCCGGCGTTCATCTCACCGGAAAGCGGCCGGCTGGAGTCTTCTATGCGATTCAAACGTTGCGCCAGATACTGCCGCCGGAAATCGAATCCCCGACACCCGTCGCCGGCGTGGACTGGCGGATTCCCGCCGTGGAGATCGAAGACGCCCCGCAATTCGCCTGGCGCGGTTTCATGCTGGATGAGGCGCGCCATTTCTTCGGCAAGGAACATGTCCGGCAACTGCTGGAAGAAATGGCGCTGCGAAAGCTCAACACATTTCACTGGCACTTGACCGACTCCCCGGGCTGGCGTCTTGAAATTCCATCCTACCCGAAGTTGACGACCATCGGCGCGATCGGCAATCACTCGGATCCGCGTGCCCCCGCCCGCTTTTATACGCAGGCCGACATTCGGGAAATTGTCGCCTTCGCCGCGGAGCGTCACATCCAAATCGTTCCCGAAATCGACATGCCGGGCCATGCGGCCGCCGCCAACCGGGCCTATCCGGAACATTCCGGCGGCGGCTCGGTGCAACATCCCGACTTCACCTTTCATCCCGCGCTGCCCCGGACGCGGGCCTATCTGACGACCATTCTTCGGGAAACCGCGCGCCAATTTCCCGCCCCGTATCTTCATTTCGGCGGCGATGAGGTTCATTTCGGCAATCAGGCATGGGATGCCCTGCCGGAAGTGGTCGAGATGATGAAGCGCGAAGGGTTGCGGGATCGCCTCGCCGTCGAACACCAGTTCAACCGGGACATGGCGGGTGTGATCGCCGGCCTGGGTAAAATCACGGTCGGGTGGGATGAAATCGTGGAAGCCGGGGTTCCCCCCCGGCGCAGCCTGATTCTGTGGTGGCGGCACAACAAACCGGAAGTTCTGCAAAACGCATTGAAGAAAAACTACCGGGTCGTGCTGTGTCCGCGAATTCCCTGCTACTTCGATTTCGTCCAATCCCCGGCGCATCAGGCCGGACGGCGATGGGACGGGCAGTTCTGTCCGCTCGACCGCGTCTATGCCGGTCCCGCGATTCCCGACGGCTACGAGTCGCAACTGCTGGGCATGCAGGCGTGCCTGTGGAGCGAAGCGATCGCCACACCCGACCGCGCCCATTTCATGACGTTCCCGCGTCTGGACGCCTTCGCCGAAGCGGCCTGGCTGGGCCGCTCGCCGCAGAAGGACTATGAAGATTTCTTGCGCCGCCTTCCCTCCATGCTGCTGCGGCTCGAGCTTCACGGCATTCCGTACTTCAATCCGTTTCGGCCCGAATTAACTCCCGAAATCGGAGTGCACGGCACACGCGAGCATCCCGCCTCGCCTCATCAGGCCACGCCCCAGATCGATGACTAATCCTTCCGGGCGGGACCTCTGATGGCGCGCGGGTGGATTACGCGGCGGGACAAAACCATGAGCAACGTATTCCCGCGTTTCGGGCTGATCGCCTCTTCGGTCCAGGCCATGGTCAGGATCGAGGGCTTGTAGAGGACAGGCGGCCGAAGCGCTGGCCAAGAACGGCGGTGCGATTCGAAAAACTCCCTCTCCATGCTTCCGAGTGAACAGTACGGCATCGCCCATGCGGCGTTCCCGGTGCTAGACTGGTATCCCATGGCGGACCAATCCTTGGCGATTCAACTCGACGGCGGGTCTTGGACGGACCCCGTCTCCGGCCGTTCAGGCCGGGGGCCGGTCTGGATTCACGAAGGCCTCGTGCGGTTCACACCGCCGCCTTCCGGCGTGGCGGTGCGCGTGGTGGATGTGACCGGCCTATGGGTGGTCACGGGGCTGACGGACCTGCATGTGCATCTGCGGGAACCCGGGAATGAAGCCGCCGAAACCATCCTCACCGGCTCCCGGGCGGCCGCCGCCGGAGGATTTACCACGGTCGTAGCCATGCCCAACACGCGGCCGGCGCTCGATGCCCCCGAAGCGATCGCCCGGCAACTCGCCCGGGCCGCCGAGGCGGGATGCTGCCACGTGCGGCCCTCCGCGTGTTTGACCGAGGGGCGGGCCGGGAAGGCCCTCGCCCCGCTCGAGGAACTGGCCCGCGCCGGGGCCGCGGCATTCACCGACGACGGATGCACCGTCATGGATGACGACGTGATGCGCGAAGCCATGCGGCGCGCCCGGGCGCTGGGACGCGTCGTCATGGACCATGCCCAGGACACTCGTGCCGAGGCGCGGGGATGTATGCACGAAGGGGAAGCCTCCGTGCGATTCGGACTGCCCGGCATACCCTCGCGCGCCGAGGCGGAAGTGATCGAACGGGATATCCGGCTCGCCCGTGAAACGGGCTGCGCCATCCACATTCAGCACATCACCAGCCGCGAAGGCGTGGAGGCCGTCCGACGCGCCCGGGCCGAAGGATTGCCCGTGACGGCGGAAATTACGCCGCATCATCTCGCTCTCTGCGACACCGATATGCCGGGGCCTGATCCGAACTGGAAAATGAACCCGCCCCTGCGCGGCGCGGAGGACCGCGATTCGCTGCGGGCGGCCCTCGAGGACGGAACGGTGACCTGCCTGGCTACCGACCATGCGCCGCATACCGCCGAGTCAAAAAATCAGGGCATGATCGCCGCGCCCTTTGGTGTGATTGGACTGGAAACCGCGGTGGGCGTCACGTGGACCGAGCTGGTCCGGGCCGGCCGTCTGAGTGCGTTGGACTGGCTGCGGTTGTGGACAACCGGCCCGGCGTCGGTCCTTGGCCGGCCCGCCCCGGCACTGGCCGATGGCGCTCCCGCGGATATCACCGTGCTCGAGGTCGAAACGCCCTGGGTGGTGGATCCGACCCGGTTTCAATCACGATCGCGCAACACGCCGTTCGCCGGCCGGACGCTGTGGGGCCGCGCCGCGGCGACATTCCTGCAAGGGCGCTGCGTATTTCCGGCCTCCTAAGCCGTCCTCATCGCGGCTGGCGACAGGTCATTCCGGGATAGATTATAGGAGAATGGGCCGGCGACGCCTGCAGCAGTCAGCCCGCCGTGGCCCTTCGACATGGGCGCAGGACGACATCACACCAGATCGCAGGCCTCCGGCGGCATCCATTTCGGCGGCTGTCCTTCCCATTTGATGTTGCATCCGATCGGATTTGTCAGCGGCACACTCACGGGATTGCCCGCGCATACCTCGTCCAGTGCGCGATCCAGATCGTTCACCGTCAGATGCGCCGTGTCCCGCGGGTTGTCCACGCCCCGCCCGGTATACACCAGCTTCCGTTCCGCGTTGAATATGAAGAAATGCGGGGTTTTCAGGGCGCCATACGCGCGCGCCACATCCTGGCTCCGGTCATGCAGGTAGAGCCACGGAAACCGGTGGCGTTCCATGCGCTCCACCATGCCTTCAAAGGAATCCTCGGCGTAGGTGTTCGAGCTGTTCGAATTGATGGCCAACCATCGAACGCCGCGCGTCGCGAACTTCAGCGCCGATTGCCGGGTGACTTCATCCGAACCGATCACGTAGGGACAATGATTGCAGGTAAAAAACACCACGAGCACGGGCGCCCCGGCGAAGTCCGACAGCGCATAGGTCTTTCCATCCGTGGCGGGAAGACGAAAATCCGGCGCGACGGACCCAATGGGAAGAGTGTAGCTCATGAGATACGATACCTGCGGAATGGCTCCGTTCAAGCCGTCATCGAAATCAGCACCCCCGCCGTCCCCGGATGTGCCGGTGAACTGGTGAGATCGGGCCATGTATTCCGCCGCGGGAATTCGATCCCGATGCCAATGGCGACCCCGGCTCTGGTCGAACAGACATCGAGCGCGGATGGGCAGATGAAAATGAAACGGGTAGAATGCGGGCATGGGCGATCGGCATCCCAGCGTGGCGCGCGTGGCGGTGGATCTTTCCACCGGAAGACTGTTTGATTACGCCATTCCCGATGAGCTGCGTGGAACCCTGCCGGCGGGGACCCCGGTGGTGGTCCCGTTCGGGCGCGCGGAGCGGCGGGGGTATGTGGTGGAGCTGCGGGACCGGACGGAGCACACCGGGACGCTCAAGTTCATCAAGTCTGCCGCCGGGCGCGAAGAAATGATCCGCGGCTCGCTGCTCCAGCTGGCCCGCTGGATGGCGGACTACTACATTGCGCCGATTGAAACGGCCGTACGCACGGTCCTGCCCGGCGCCGTGCGGCGCGCCGGCGCCGCGTTTGTTGAACGGCTCATGGCCGCGCCGACCGAGGCGGGGCGGGCGTTGGATGATGTGGCCCGCGCGATGCTCGCGCGCCGCGCGCCGCGACAGGCCCGCGCGCTGGAGCGGCTGGTGGAACGGGGCGAAACACTCCTCAGCCGGCTGGAAGCCGAGGGCGCGGACCGTGCGGCTCTGCGCGCGCTGGAGCACAAGGGCTACGTCCGCATCTGGGGCGGGGTGATGGAGCGCTCCCCGCGCGAGGGCATGGAGCTGTTGCCCACGACCGCGCTCGAGCTCATGCCTCAGCAGCGGGACGCGCTCGAAGCCGTGAAGCGGATTATGGATACGCGGTCGCCGCCCGTGGCCCTGCTCCACGGAGTCACCGGCAGCGGCAAGACCGAGATCTATCTGCAGGCCATCGCCCACGCCCTTGAGCAGGGGAAGGGCGCCATCGTGCTGGTGCCCGAAATTTCGCTCACGCCCCAGACCGTCGAGCGGTTTGTGCGCCGGTTCGGCGAAGGCGTCGCGGTGTTGCACAGCGGACTGGCGGACGGCGAGCGGCATGATGAGTGGCACCGCATCCGCGACGGCCGCGCGCGGATCGTCGTCGGGGCGCGCTCGGCCCTGTTCGCTCCGGTGGATCCGCTGGGTCTGATCGTGGTGGATGAGGAGCACGAGTCCACGTACAAGCAGGATGAGGCGCCCCGCTACCATGCGCGCGACGTGGCGGTCATGCGCGGTCATCTCGAACCCTGCGCGGTGGTGCTGGGCTCGGCCACGCCCTGCCTGGAATCGTGGGAAAACGCTCGCAAAGGCAAATACGCGCTGATCCGCATGCCCCACCGTGTGGATCACAGGGAAATGCCGGAAATCCGGGTGATTGACTTGCGATATCAGGGGCAGGGCCGGGACCAGCGGCGCGGGCTGTTCGCCAAGCCGCTGGTCGAGGAAATCCGGATGCGCGTGGAGCGATCCGAGCAGGTGATTTTATTTCTGAACCGGCGCGGGTACGCGAGTTCTATTCAATGCCCGGCGTGCGGCGAGGCGGTGCCTTGCGTCCAATGCAGCATCGCCATGACCTATCACAAGCGAGAACACCGGCTGGTGTGTCATCTCTGCGGAATGACGCGTCCGCTGCCGGACCGCTGCCCGAATCCGGAATGCCGCGATCCCTCGATCCGCATGGCCGGCGCGGGCACGGAGCGGGTGGAAGAAACCCTTCGCAAACTCTTCCCGCACGTCGAAATTGCGCGGATGGATTCGGACACCATGACGCGGAAATCGGAATACCGCCGGGTGCTGGATGGATTCAAGTCGGGCCGGATCCGGATTCTGGTCGGAACCCAGATGATCGCGAAGGGGCTGCATTTTCCGAATGTGACGCTCGTGGGAGTTATCAACGCCGATCTCACGCTGCACCTGCCGGATTTCCGGGCGGGCGAGCGCACCCTGCAGCTCATCACACAGGTGGCCGGCCGCGCGGGCCGCGGCGAAGTGCCGGGGCTGGTGATCGTGCAGAGCTTCACGCCGTTTCATCCCGCGATTCAAGCCGCCCGGCGGATGGATTACGAAGTGTTCTGCGATCAGGAACTCGAATTCCGGCGTTCACAGGGATTCCCGCCCTTCGCGCGAATGGTGAGCTGTCTGTTTCGAGGGAAACGGGAGGACCGGGTGCGCGCGACGGCGCAGGCCTTTGAAACCGCGGCACAATCTCCCGAGCCGCCGCCCGGCGGCTGGCATGTCACTCCCGCGGCCCCGGCGGCGCTGGCCCGCATCCGGGATGAGTACCGCTGGCAGGTTCTCCTCCGAGGCCCGCGCAACCGTTATCAGGCCATGAACGCTGCAGTCCGTTCCGCGTTCGAGCGCGCCGGACAACCGGGGGTTCACTTCTCCGCCGACGTGGATCCCGTCCACATGCTCTAGCGGCGGAGGCGCGAAAAGCTTGGGGTCAGCCCTTAAAAGTTAAATATTGCCGGGGCGGACTCTCCGGGCTGGGATGTATGGCATGACATGGGACTTGAGCGTGGAGTTCGAGGGGGGGGCGGTCTGTCATCTAATTCTAAGCGGGGTGGAGCGGCGTCGGCTATTCGACATGTGCGCCGAACGGAAGCTGTGCGCGCATCAAAAAAGCCCCAAACGAACTGGAAAAATCAAATATTTAACATTTAAGGGCTGACCCCAACTCGATCGGCTTGCGTTGCCGAGGCGAGTTGCTGGAGCGCGCGGAGATCGAGTTTTCCGGTCCCGGTCATCGGCAGGGCGTCCACGCGGACAAACGCGTCCGGCGCCGGTTTCCAGAGGTTGGGCAGGGGCGCGCGCGCGGCGATTTCCCTCAGCCGCTCCACCGGGCCGGCGGCATCCGTGTAGAGCACCACCAGCCGTTCGCCGCGCATATCGCAGTCGGCCGAGGCCACGGCCAGCACGCGCTCCGTTGCCGCGAGTTCCTGCATCAGCACATCCTCCACCGCGCCGTGGGGAATCATTTCGCCGCCGATCTTGCTGAACCGGATCAGACGATCCCGGATGAAGATAAATCCTTCCTCATCCATGCAGGCCAAATCGCCGGTGCGATACCATCCGTCCGACATAACCTCGGCGGTCAGGTCCGGACGATTCCAGTAGCCGGTCATCACGTTGGGTCCGCGGATGAGCAGGAGCCCCGGTTCGTTCGGCGGCAGGAGCGCGCCGGTTTCGGGATGCACGACACGCGTGGCGATGCCCGGCAGCGGCTGGCCGACGGCGCCATCCTTCGCGCCCGCCTGGTATACGC
>JAGOHE010000202.1 GCA_017996315.1 Kiritimatiellia bacterium
TCGTCTCCCCGCGCCGGGCCGAGAGCAGATGCTCACCGTTTCGTTTGCGCTGGCGGAAGACACGCCCTGGGCAAAGAAAGGGCACATCATCGCCTGGGACCAGATGCCGCTGAATCAGCCGCCGATGTCCACGGTGAACCGACCGGCGGATGGTTCCGCGCCGAAGGTTTCGGAGGCCGGCGGACGAATATCGGTCTCGGGCGATGGCTATGAAGCGGTTTTTGATCGCGCTCTGGGCGCGCTTGTATCGTATCGGATCGATGGTCGCGAATGGCTGTCGGGTCCGATGTGGCCCAACTTCTGGCGGCCGCCCACGGACAACGATCGCGGCAACGGCATGGCGAACTGGGCCAGGGTGTGGCGCGCGGCCAGTCGCGAACGCACGGTGGAAGAATGCACCGTCGCCACGCTGACCGGAGGGGCAGTCCGGATCGCGACGCGCTACGCGTTTCCTGCCGCAGGGGAAACGCGCGCCCAGGTTTCGTATGACGTGCATCCGGGCGGAGGGCTGGAAGTGACGATGCGTCTGGAGCCGAAGGGCGAAAAACTTCCCATGCTTCCTCGCGTGGGATTGCAGACCCGGCTGGCGGGAGCGCTGGAGCCGGTACGTTGGTATGGCCGGGGGCCGCATGAGAATTACTCGGACCGCAAGACCGGCGCGGCGGTCGGCCGCTATGAAGCGACCGTGGACGAATTGATCACTCACTATTCCGAGCCGGGTGAAAACGGCCACCGGACAGACATCCGCTGGCTCGAGTTGCGCGCGGGGGATGCCGCGCGCGGGCTTCGGGTTCGAGGCTTCCCGATGTTTGAATTCAGCGCCTGGCCTCATGCAGCGGAAGATATCGAAGGACCCTCGCATCCGCACCGCGTGCCCGGCCGGGACTTTGTCACATTGAATCTCGATGCCGGCCAGATGGGTGTAGGGGGCGATAACTCCTGGGGCGCGCGAGCGCACCCGCCCTACTGCCTGCCCGCCGATCGGGTGTATGAACATCGGATATGGATCGAACCCTTCTCGTAAACGCGGGGAGTGGACGCATAAAACCTGCGGATGAGATGAACTCTCCTTCGACCGTCCGATCCCCGGGACGGCGCGTGATCCTTGTATGGCTGGCCGCCGCCGGGTTGGCAGTTGCGGAAGACGGGCCCCGCGCCCGCGTTGAACGTTCCGGGGAATGGCGCGATTCCGTGCCCTCGCCGGTGTTCAGCCCGGATCCATCATTGGTGGATCTCTACTGGAAAACGTGGGAGCTGGCGTATCGGAACGTAAAGCGCCACGAGGGGATGCCGCAGTCGCCCTACATGGACGAAGCCTGCTATGACGACGCGATCTGGATTTGGGACACGTGCTTCATGGCGCTGTTCTGCAAATATGCGCCGGACGTCTTCCCGGGCGTCGAAAGCCTGCGCAACTTCTATCTGCCCCTCCATGCCGGCGCGCGCCTGCCCATAACCTGCCATATCGCGGACAATCCGCCGCTGTTCGCATGGGCGGAGTGGGAGAATTTCCGCTTCACCGGCGACACGCGCCATCTGCGCCGGCTGTTGATGGAAGACCGGTTTCTCCAGAAGCATTACCGTTTTTTTGAGCGCATGCCCGAGGGATTTCGGCTTCCGGGCAACAGTTCGGCCGCCGTTCTCCGGCGGCACGAGATCGGATTTTTCTGGAACGGTGGGCATAGCGGAATGGACAACACCCCGCGCGGCCGCCCGGGGAATCGCGCGGCCGGCCAGCACATCACAACCCATGCGCTTTGGGTGGACGCGCTGGCGCAGCAGGGGCTTTCCGCGCTGTACATCGCCCGCGCGCTGGAAAGCCTCGGCGAGCGCGCGGAGGCCGCCGAGTGGCGGAAGGAACACGCGCGCATTGCCGCGCTGCTCAATACGCATTATTGGGATGAACAGGACGGGTTTTACTACGACATCGACGCGGACACGAAAGCCTTTCTAAAAGTAAAGACCCCCGCCTCGTTCTGGCCATTGCTGGCGGAAGTGTGCACTCCCGATCAGGCGAAAAAACTGGCCGCGCATCTCGGCGATCCCGCGGGGCTGGGCGGCGAAGTGCCGTGGGTTACCCTTGCGCGCGGCGATCCGGATTTTGTTCCGAACGGCAACTACTGGCGCGGAGCGATATGGCTTCCCACCGCCTACATGGGCATCAAGGCGCTGGAGAACTATGGGCTGCATGATGTGGCCGATGAAACCGCGTGGCGGGTGGTTCAGCACATGAACGCCACGTATCGGACCTACACGCCCGCGACCATCTGGGAATGCTACAGCCCTACGCGACCGGAACCCTCCGTGGAGTACGGGCGGCGCGCGCGGCCAGATTTCTGCGGCTGGTCCGCGCTCGGGCCGATTTCCCTGTTCATCGAAAACATCATCGGCATCTACAAGGTGGACGCCGTCGGACGCACCGTTCACTGGCGGCTGACGCGGTCGGGCGAGATCGGGGTCCGTAATCTGCGATTCGGCGGAATACGCGCGGATCTGGTCCACGACGGCGCGGGAACCGTTCGGGTACGAAGCACCGCGCCCTTCACGCTGAACTTGAACGGCCGCTCGCACTCGGTGCGCGCGGGCGAGCAGCAGTTTCCCTTCACCCCCGCTTCGGCGGGCGGTGAGGAATGAACTTCATGGCGCGGGGATCGGCGGCCTGCTGCGCGCCGCGGCGGGCCATCTGATAGAGTTCCTGCTGGCTCCGGTATTTCCGGCTCCGGGCGGGCGGGTGAGGTCGCGCATACGATCCGTCGGGCTGCAACTGGCGGGCTTTGACGTTGTCGCGCAGGTGCGTCTCGAGAATATCCGCCAATCGCGAGCGGCAGGCGTCATCCACCACTTCCACCATTAGTTCGATGCGCTTGTCCAGATTGCGCAGCATCCAGTCCGCGCTGGCGATGAAGATGCGCCGAGACCCCCCCTGCAGGAACGAAAAGACCCGCGCGTGTTCGAGGAACCGGTCCACCACGCTGAACACCCGAATGTGTTCGCTGAGTTTCTGGACGCCCGGACGGAGTCCGCAAATGCCGCGGACGAGCAGATCAACGCGTACGCCGGCGCGTGAGGCATCGTACAGCGCGGCGATGATTTCCGGATCGGAGCACGAGTTCATCTTGGCAACAATCCGCGCGGTCTGCCCATGGCGCGCCCGTTCGGCCTCGCTCTCGATCAGCTCCAGCAGGCGAGGCCGCAGTCCGAGCGGCGCGGCATCGATAAGACGGTAGGGCGCGGGCTGAGCGATGCCGGTGATGGTGTTGAAGAACTGCGATGCATCCGCTCCGTAGTCCGGATGCGCCGACATCAGGCTGAGGTCCGCATACACCCGCGCCGTCTGCTCGTTGTAGTTGCC
>JAGOHE010000203.1 GCA_017996315.1 Kiritimatiellia bacterium
GTGTTGTAGAAGCGGGCGCCGTAGCCGTTGGGAATGACCTGCTTGAGATAGCCGCCGTTCGTGCCGCCGGGCACGGTCAGCGCGGTCGTGGTTAGCGTGTTGCCCCCTGTGCCGGTTCGCGTTTGATATTGGACCGTTATGGAAGATGCGGTCGGGTTATACAGCCAGACCGTGGTGCCGGCGCTGCTGGTGGACGTCGAGACCGGGGTGTAGTAGCTGCTGGACCACAAATTGTTCGGCAGCAGGCGATGAAAATCACACTCGTAATCGTCGTCGATATCGCCCGTAATCATGTCCACCTGCACAGGCAGATTAGACTGGATACGAGCGCCGACCTGGACGCCGCCGTTGACCAGATGGCTCTGCCCCTCGTTGAGAGTGACGGAGGTTTCGTAGGTCCCATTGGCGTCCTTGTCGATCTGCACGATCGTGCCGGTCTGCGCCGCCATCACGGAGAAGCCGGCATAGGAGAACTTGTCGTAGTCGAAGCTCGTCGCCAAGTTGGCGCCGACGGGAAGCCGATAGCTCGTCCCCCAGCTTGCGGTGTCGAAAACCTCGTTCGCCCCGGCCAGCAGAGTGTTAGGCCCGGTGCTCCAGCCCGCGCGCGCGACGGCAATCGTCTTCGAGGAGGCGATTTTGTCGCCGCCGTCAAAGTCGATGGCCTGCATGTTGGTGGTGGTCACCGGATTATTGAGAATGAAGACTGTTCCCGCGTCGATCAAGTCGGCCGGAACTCCCGGCGGCGCGCCGTTGGCGGGATTGCCGTCGCCCCAGATCTGGGTGCCGCCCGGATTGCCGGCGCCATAGAGGTTGGCGGGATTGGAAATATCGGCGTCGAAACCGTTTTCCCATTGGTCGTAGTAAATCACCGTGCCGTCCGCCACCGCGGAGACGGAGATATAGGTTTGGACGGGATTTACGCTCAGGGTGCCCGAGGGATTGATCGTCTGCATGGCCTGCAGAATCTGCGGCTCCGTGATCGGGACATAATACGTCTGTACGGCTACGGGATTCTCCGCTCGCGCGGCGCCGACGGCCGCCGCGAAGGCGAACAACACGCCTGCGGCAATGCGCTTTGGCATGCGCGCAGACGGCGATCCACAAGTCACCCGTTCGACCTCTTTGCTTGTATTCATGATTTCTACCCCCAACACACCGAAAGACACCCCTACCACCTACCGAGGGGAGATAATAATTCATGACCGAAAAATGTCAAGCAAGGAACTAGCATATATTTTGAGCGCTGGCCCTCCAAATTTCGCGTCTAATTACAGGGAATCCGCATCGGCGCATTGCACAAACCGAAGTGTCCCACTGAGCCGCAGCCCGGATCCAAGATTGCGCCACAAGATGTTGTTTATCAGTCAGTACGCATTGGGGTCAGCCCTTAAAAGTTAAATATTGGCGGACTCCGGGACGGCGTTTGTCTCGATCAGGCGGATGCGTTTGGGCACGAGGCAGGCCGAAATGACCATGAAGACTGTCGATCGCATGTTGTCCTGGTCTTGATCGGACCCCATCGCTGTGGCGGCGCGGGGGGAGGGCGTTATGGCGCAGGGTGTCGCTATTTTCTTGAAATCCGGCGGGGCATCGGATACCGGAGGGGGTTCGATTTGAAAGGAGTCTCATGAGTTTTGAATCCGGAAGCATCGGGGTGCGGGCCTATTTCCAGCCCAAGGACTGGCCGGAGGACGCGCTGGAGCGGTTCGCGCGCCAGGCAGCCCCGCCGCTCAAGTTGCTGGGTACGCATGAAATCCACGGGTGGGTGGGCGGACGGCATTTGCTGGATGTGCCGATTGACGAGGATAGCGGCCGGTACGGCGGATATCTGCGGCTGACGCTGATGCAGGCGGAGCGGCGCGTGCCGCCCGCGCTGTTTCGCGCCGAATGCATGATGGAAGAACTGGCATGGATGCGCGCGGAGGAAAAGGCGTTCGTGGACCGTGAAACGCGCCGCCGCATCCGCAAGATGGTTATGGACCGGCTGCTGCCGACCATGCCTCCGACGTTGCGCGGCATCCCCATGATTCTCGATGAGAACGAGCGGATGATCTACACGGGCGCGCTGAGCGACAGCCAGCACGATGCCTTCGTGGCGGGGGTGCGCGGCGCGCTGGGGGTGTCGCTTGTCCCGGTCGCTTTCGAAACTCTCGTGGCCGCCCGGATTCGCGCGAACGTGCGCAACTGGGGGCCCGTGAGTTTTACTCCCGAGACGCCCGACGCCGAGGGCGGAGTTACGCCCGCCGAGGATTTTCTCACCTGGCTCTGGTTTGCCATTGAATCCGATGGCGGAGTGTTTGACGTTCCGGGGGAAGGCACGGTGGGCGTTGCGCTCGACGGCCCGCTGCTGTTCACGGTGGAAGGCGAGAAAGCGGCCCAGGAAGCCGTGTTGCGCCACGGGGCGCCCCTCTCCAGCGCCGAGGCGCAGACCGCATTGCTCGGCGGCAAGAAACTCCGCCGCGCGCGCCTGACGCTTTCCGCGACGCCGCGCACATGGACGGCAACCTTCGACGCGGCGCAGTTCGTGTTCCGCGGATTGAAAGTCACCGAGCCCGAGGAGCGTCAGGATGCCGTGAGTCTGTTCCAGAACCGCATGTCGGAGCTGGGCGCGTTCTATCGCGTCATCGGCGGTCTGGTCGCGCGGTTCGCCCGGCTGCGGACCGATGCGGGGGAATGGCCGAAGACCCGCGCGCGCATTCACGCCTGGACATCCAAACGCGTGGGCCGGCGCTGAGGGGATCGCAAAGGGTATTTGCGGCCGCCGCGCTTTGTGGGAACATGGAAGGCATGAGTACACGGTCCACCCAGGGCTCTCCGGGCGCGCGCCCGACCCGCCCGTTTCCGGCCGAAGAATACGCGGGGAGGCTGCGACGGCTGTCGCGGGCGCTGAGGGAGAAGAAATTTGACGCGCTGCTGCTGGTCCAGCCGGGGCATCGGCTCTACTTCACCGGCTTTCCCGCGTCGAACGGGCTATTGCTGGTCCGGCCGCGGGGCCGCGCGGTGTTCTACACGGATTTCCGCTATCTCGAAGCGGCGGAGCGGCAACTTTCCTTTCTGCGCGTGGAGAATATCGCGCCGGCGTCCAAACAGCTCGCTCCGCTGGCGCGCCGGGAACGCTGGCGGCGGGTGGGCTACGAAGGGGCGCTGGCGGTGTCGTCGTGGGAATCCTACCGCGCGGCGCTGCCGGGGGTGAAGAAATGGTTGTCCGCGGATGATCTGATCTTCGGGCTGCGCATGGTCAAAAGCCCGCGCGAGCAGGCGGCCATCCGCGCCGCGCAGCGGGCCAATGAGCTTATTTTTTGCGAGTTTATCAAAGCCGTCCACCCCGGCATGACCGAGTG
>JAGOHE010000032.1 GCA_017996315.1 Kiritimatiellia bacterium
GTCGCCGTACTGCGCGCCGGTGAGCTGGCCCAGGTCCTTGAGGTTGTCGAACCAGGAATCATCAAAAATCTCCCGCGCTTTATGCTCGTAGAGGGCGCGGAGCTCGGCCATCGGCACCCCGTGCGCGATACCCAATGCGATGATGCCTCCGGTGGAAGCGCCGGAGAGGAGGTTCACCCGGCCGAGCCATCCGGGGCGCTCGCGTTCCAGCCGCTCCAGCAGGATCAGGGTGAGCAGGCCGCGAATGCCGCCGCCGTCAAGACTCAGAATCCGATATGGGGCCATGACCCTTTCCAATCTCATCGGTCAGCGCGGCGGTGTCTCTGGCGGCATCGGGCAGGACCCGGCTGACCTTGGCGCCCAGCTTGCGTATTTCTTCAACGCGGCCGACCAGGTTGCCCCGGCCCGCGGCGATGCGGTTCAGCGCGAGGTCCATCGCGTCCCCGGCGCCCCCGAGACGCTTTCGGGCGTCGGTGACGGCTTCGAGGACGAGCGCCACCTGGTCATACAGTTTGCCCGCGCGTTCGGCGATCACTTCCGCGTTGCGATTCTCGTGCTCGCGCCGCCAGATCTGGGCGATCAATTTCAGCGTGATCATCAGCGTGGTGGGGCCTGTGATGACCACCTTCGTCCGGGCGAGATCGTAGAGGAGATCCGGGTCGCCCTGCATCGCCGCGTGATAGGCGGGTTCCAGGGGGATGCACATCAGCACGAAGTCCAGCGACCGGTTGCCCAGCAGGTCGGCGTATCCCTTGTCGCGCAGTTCTTCCACATGGTTCCGGACCGACTGCACGTGCCGGCCGAGTTCTTTCCGTCGCTCAGATTCGTCTTCGGCGGCGCAGTAGCGCTCGTAGGCGGTGAGGGAGACCTTGGAATCCACAATGACCGCCTTGCTCCCCGGGAGGTGGACCATGAAATCCGGTTTTCGCAATCCGCCGTCTTCGCCGCGAAGAGACTCCTGCCGGGCGTAGTCGCGGCCCGGTTCGAGACCGGAAGATTCGAAAATCCGCTCCACGATCAGTTCGCCCCAGTTGCCCTGCTGTTTGGCATCGCCCTTGATGGCTCGGGCGAGATTGTTGGCTTCGTCGCTGACCCGGTTGCTCATGTTCTGAAGCTGACGCACCTGCTCCATCAGCCGCTCGGTTTGCTTCAGTTCGCTCGTGTGCACTTCATCCACGCGCCTGCGGAACGCGTCCATCTGTTCCTTGAACGGCTGAAGCAGGTCGGATAGCCGGGCGCGATTCTGGTCGGTCAGGAGGCGGCCCTTGTCTTCCACAATCCGTCCGGCGATGTTCTCGAACTCGGTTTTGAGCCGGTCCTCGGCGTTCTGGAGGAGCCGCAGTTTGTCCTCCCCCGTCTGTCGCTGATACGCGAGTTCCGTCTCGAGACGGATGTTGTTTTCCCGCAGGCGCGCGTGTTCCCTCCGGCTGCGCGCGTCGAGGATGACCAGCAGCGCGGCGAGCGCGGCCAGCACCAGAACGATCGTGAGCAGAATCCATGGTTCAATGCCGGACATACGCGCAGTCTCCCTTAGCGGTCCGTCGCGGGGGGGTCGGGCTCGAAGGGTTCCGTCTGCGGTTCGCCTTCGGAGGTCTGGTTCAGAAGCCGTTCGACTTTGCGTTCGACTTCGGCGAGGCGTTTGCCACAGCGGCGGACCAGGGTCATGCCTTCCTCGAATTGTTTCATGAGCTGTTCCAGCGGGAGCTGGCCCGTCTCCATCTCGTTCACGAGTTCTTCAAGCCGCTCGAGGTCCTGCTCGAACGCGGGTTCGGGGGCGGCGGCGGATTTTCGCGTGGGCATGGCTAGTCTCCTTGTTCCCCGTCCGGCGGGGCGGTTGGGATGATCTCCGAAACGACAGACCGGACGCGTCCGTCCGGCCATTCGGTGACGAGACGGGCGCCCGCGCGCACGGCGGCGACCGAGCGCAGGGGATGTCCTGTTTCGTCGGTGGTCAGCGTATATCCCCGCTTCAGAACGGCGCGCGGGTTGAGGGAGCGCAGGCGCGCCGTGTGGGCGGCGAGGGCGGAGCTCACGGCTTCTACGCGGGCCGCGGCCACCTGCGAAAAAAGGCTTCGCAGCACGCGCCGGTGTTCGTCGGTCTGCTGCAGGCGGACTTCCAGCGTCCGGCGCATGGAACTGCGGGCGCGGTGGTCGAAATGCGCCACGCGTTCGCGGTAGCGGGCGGCGATGGCGCGGGGTTCGTGAAATACGCGGTGCGCGGCGGCGGCCTGGACCCGCGCGCGCACCCGCTCCGCGCCGTTGCGCACACTGGCCCGGAGCCGGGCGGCATGGTGCGCCAGACGGCGCGCGAGCTCGGCGCGGTCGGGTACGGCGCATTCTGCGGCGGCGGAGGGCGTCGGCGCGCGGACATCGGCGACGAAATCGCAGATGGTGAAATCGGTTTCGTGGCCCACGCCGGAGATTACGGGGAGGGCGGATTCAAACACCGCGCGCGCCAGTCGTTCCTCGTTGAAGGGCCAGAGCTCCTCGATGCTCCCGCCGCCGCGGGCGACGAGGATGGTGTCCACGCCCAGCGCGGGATCGTTGAGGCGGCGGATCGCGGCGGCGACTTCGTCCGCCGCGCCTTCGCCCTGGACGCGGCAGGGCGCGATCAGCACGGGCACGGAGGGACACCGGCGGGCGAGCACATTCAGGATGTCGCGAATCGCGGCGCCGTGGGGCGATGTGGCCACGCCGATGCGGCGGGGCAGGAGGGGAATCGGCCGCTTGCGGTCAAACCAGCCCTTCGCGGCGAGACTCCGTTTGAGCCGCTCAAAGGCTTCGAAGAGATCGCCCCGGCCCGACAGCCGCATCAGGCGCACCACGATCTGGTAGCGGCCGCGCGGAGCGTAGATGGACAGTTCCCCGCGCGCGACGACCCGCTGGCCGGAGTCCGGGGTGAACGGGAGCTGAAGCCGGCTGGACCGGAACATGACCGCGTCAATGGCCGCGTGCGCGTCCTTGAGGGTGAAGTAGAGGTGGCGTTGGTCGGAGTCGCGCAGGTTGGAAATTTCGCCTTCCACCCAGACTTCACCTATCGCGTTCTGCAGCGCGCTCGCGGCGGCGGCATTGAGCTCCGCCACGGTGAATATGCGCGGGCCCTGTCCGGCGGGTTCCGGCGGGGCGGGGGCGGACTCATTCCAGGAGAACAGGTCGCTCACGAGGGTATCTCCCGGAACCGCTCGATGCGGACGGCCATGCCGGAGGGGGTCAATTCGACACGGATGCCTTCCGCGACGGGGGAATTCTCCGACACCTCCATTTTAACAGGCATGCCGGTGATGAATTTCCGCAGCACGGTCGCCACGGAGCGACCGAGCACGGAGTCGGACGGCCCGGTCATGCCGAGGTCGGTGATATAGGCGGTGCCACGCGGAAGGATGCGCTCGTCCGACGTCTGCACATGGGTGTGGGTGCCGGCGACGATGTTCGCGCGGCCGTCGAGATGCCATCCCAGCGCGATCTTTTCCGATGTGGCTTCGGCGTGAACGTCCACAATCACCGGGCCGTGGCCGGCGGGGAGTTCATTCCAGAACCGATCGAACGCGCGGAACGGGCAGTCGGCCACGGGGGGCAGGAAGACCCGGCCCAGCAGGCTGACCACCGTCACCTTGCCGGCCGGCGTGGAGAGCGTGGACCATCCGAAGCCGGGGCAGTCGGGCGCGCAGTTGAGCGGACGGATCAGCCGCCGGTCCTGGGGCAGGCGGGGCGCGAGGTCCTTTTGATCCCAGACATGATCGCCGAGCGTGATGGCGTCAATGCCCGCGTGAAAAAGATCATCCGCGATGGCCGGGGTGATGCCCCGGCCGCCGGCGGCGTTTTCCGCATTGGCGATGACGACATCCGCCTGTCCCGACGCGCGCGCGCGGGCGACGGCGGCGCACGCGGCCGCGCGCCCGGCCGATCCAACGATATCCCCCAGCATCATGATGTTCATGGTCGGCTCATTTTCCCCAATGCGCGGCGAGAGTGCAAACCGCCGGTGTCAGCGAGCGAATTCGACGCAACGGGTTTCACGGATCACCGTCACTTTGATCTGCCCGGGAAATCGCATTTGCCGGGCGATCTGGGCGGCCAGATCGCGCGCCAGCCTCACGGCGGCGAGGTCGGTAATCTCGTTGGGTCGGACGAAGACGCGCAGTTCGCGGCCGGCGTGGAGAGCGAAGCACCGGGCCACACCGGGGAGGGACTGAGCGAGGGCTTCGAGTTTCTCGAGACGTTCGAAGTATTCCTGCGCCGCGCCCTGCCGCGCGCCGGGGCGCGCGGCGGTGATGGCGTCGGCGGCCGAGGCCAGCGCCGCGTACGCGCTGTGCGCTCCGGTGGAGGGGAGGGCGTCGGCATGGTGGCCGCGCACTCCCGCGACGACCTCCGCCGGTTCATCCTGCCGCTCGAGGAAGTCCGCCCCGATCTCGGCGTGCGCGCCGAGTTCCTCATGGTCGAGCGATTTTCCGATGTCATGCAACAGTCCCACGCGGCGGGCGACCGCCGGATCGAGGCCAAGTTCCGGCGCGAGCATGCCCATCAGCCGGGCCACTTCCACAGAATGCGCGAGGATGTTCTGCCCGTAGCTGTGGCGAAAGTGCAGGCGCCCGACCGCTTCGGTCAGGGGCTCCGGGCCCAGCGCGAGTCCGAGGGTCTGGAAGGCTTCCTCGCCGCGTTCATGGATGAGCTGCGCGATTTCCCCGCGCACGGCGGCGGCGCATTCTTCGATGCGCGCCGGATGGATCCGTCCATCCTCAATCAGACGCAGGATGGTTTGGCGGCCGATTTCCCGGCGCACCGGATCGAAGCACGACAGGGTGACGGAGTGGGCGGACTCGTCGATGAGCACCGTGCAGCCGAGTTCATTTTCCAGCGCCTTGATGTTGCGTCCATCTTTGCCGATGATGCGGCCTTTCATTTCTTCGTTGGGCAGGGGGATGGAGCTGGTGGAGGCGGCCGAGGTCTGGGCGGCGGCATACCGCTGCAAGGCGGACAGCACGAGCTCCCGTGAACGCGTTTCGGCATCTTCGCGGGCCTGGGCGACGGTTCGGGCCAGCCACGCGTCAATTTCGGGCTTCACCTCGCGTTCCACGCTGGCCCGCAATTCCTTGCGCGCCTCCGACGCCGTCAGCCCCGCCGCCTGCTCGAGTTTGTGCAGGAAATCCGAGCGCGCGTCGTCGGCGGCGTGGAGAGCGCGGGCCACGCGGCCGTGTTCCTGTTCGAGCGACTCCCACCGCTCAGACAACTGATGCTCCCGCTGCTCCAGGAATGTCGCCCGTTCCTCGAAATAATCCCGGCGTTTGTCGAGTTCCTTCTCCACGGCCGCCAGCGCTTCCTCGCGCCGGGCGTATTCGGCCTTGATTCGCTCCTGCGCCTCCAGCAATACCGTTCTTGCCTGGATATCCGCCTCTTGCGCCATGTGCCGCGCATCGGCGCGGGCGTCTTCCAACTGGCGTGTGGCGCGCCGCTCATCCGAGGCGCTCTGCGCGCGCGACACCACGGCGCGCACCACATAGCCGATGCCAATGCCGATCGCCATGATGAGCGGAGGCACCAGCCACACCGCACCCACTGGGCTCAGGTTCATGTCGTAGCCCCCTCCCGCCCGGGCCCGTCGTCCGGGCTATGAAACCGCCACACGCCCGCATCGGTCGCCAGCGCGTCCACGCGCTGATCCGTCCGGTGCATGGGCAGCGCCTCTCCGATGCGTTGGAGATCGAGCGCGAAGCCCACGCGGAAGCCCGTATAGCGGGCCAGCATTCGATCGTAAAATCCGCCGCCCCGGCCCAGCCGTCCGCCTTTCATGTCGAACGCCAACCCCGGCACGAGGAGAAGATCGAGCGCGTTGGGGCGCACCCATCGGGGCGACACCGGCTCCGGGATGTTGTGGGGTCCGGGCCGCAGATCCGCATCCTCCTCCAGCCAGGCGAACCAGTAAACGTTGTGTTTGGAAGACCACGCGGGCACCGCCATGCGCCATCCGCGGCCCAGTGCGCGCCGGAGCGCCGGGCCGGTGGATATCTCCCCGGCGCCCGAAAGGAAAACACCCAGCGCGGGCGGATCGGATGGGGAGGCCGCCGGATCGCGCGCGCGGCTCCATTCCGGAAGCCGGTCGAGTTCCTGCATGGCCTTGCGTCCGGCGGATTCGAGATCTTCCGGAGTCCATGCGCTCAGCCGGTCCCGCATGAGGGCGCGCCACTCGCTCTTACTCGTCATGGCGGAGTCTCCGGCGCGGCGGGGGGCGTCGCCCCGCGTTTTGCTCGAGCTTCGCGCCGCAGCGCGTTCCAATGCTCGATCCGCTGGGCAATGGTCGCCTCGTAGCCTTGGTGGGTGGGCGTGTAATAGATCGTGGTCGAGGGGATGTATTCCTGGTCCACGAAATGTTCCGGTCCATCGTGGGCGTATTGGTATCCGGTGTGGCCGAGTTGTTTCGCGCCCCGGTAGGACGCGCCGCGCAGGGGTCTGGGCACTTCGAGGGTGCGTCCTTCCGCAACGTCCTTGCCCGCGGCTTCCACAGCCAGATAGGCCGCATTGCTTTTGGGCGCGGTGGCGAGATAGGTCGTGGCCTGCGCGAGTATGATCCGCGCCTCCGGCATGCCGACAAATTCGACCGCCTGCATCGCCGAGACGGTCAGCGTCAGTCCGCGCGGATCCGCGTTCCCGATATCCTCCGAGGCGAGGATCACCAGCCGCCGGGCGATGAAACGGGGATCCTCGCCGGCGTAGAGCATCTTCGCCAGCCAATAGACCGCCGCGTTGGGGTCCGACCCGCGCACGCTTTTGATAAACGCCGAGATGGTGTCGTAATGGCCGTCCTCGTCGTGATCGTAGACCACGGCTTTTTTCTGGATGGATTCCTCGGCGACCGCCCGGGTGATGCGGATGCGTCCGTCCGCGTCCGGCGGCGTGCTCAGCGCCGCGATCTCGAGCGCGTTGAGCGCCCGGCGCGCGTCGCCGTCGCACGCGCGCGCGAGGTGACGCAGGGCGTCATCATCGGCGTCCAGCGGCCGCCCGGCGAAACCGTCGGGATGGCTCAGCGCGCGGCGCAGCAGCGCTTCGATCGCGGCCTCGTCGAGCGCGCGCAGCTCGAAAATCTGCGAGCGCGACACGAGGGGGGAGTTGATGAAAAAGAACGGATTGTGCGTGGTGGCGCCGATGAGCGTTACGGAGCCGTTCTCGACGTACGGCAGGAGCACGTCCTGCTGCGCCTTGTTGAACCGATGGATTTCGTCGAAAAACAGAATCGTCTGGATCCCGCTGTCGCGCTGGCGGACGCGCGCGGACTCGAGTTTCGAGCGCAGGTCGGCGACGTTCGACATCACGCCGCTGGCGCGTTCGAAGCGCCGGCGCGTGGCGCGGGCGATGACTTCCGCCAGGGAGGTTTTTCCGCATCCGGGCGGGCCGTACAGGATCAGGCTTCCGAGACGGTCCGCTTCGATCGCCCGACGCAGGAGCCGCCCGGGCCCGAGCAGGTGGTCCTGGCCCAGGATGTCCGAGAGGTCCGCGGGGCGCATGCGGGCAGCCAGCGGGCGGGGCACTGCCGGAGTGTCCGGCGCGGTCCCGTCTTCAGGCGCAGCTGCGTTGGTTGAGAATAAATCCATGGTCACAAAAAAGCCCCACCTTGCCGTAGGGGTAGAGTTCTCCGAGCCTGGGGTCACCAGGTGGGAACGTGCCGAGCGCTTTATCCTTCCCCGCAAGGGGGCATGAATGCCGCGCGCGGACGGTCGGTTCCCGATCAGAGCTATACTGGATCAGAGAAACACCCATTCGCGAACAAGGCAGGGCCTAATCCTCCGTGCGCGCCTCAGGGAGAACGCCCACGGTCCAATCAAAGAACTCGCCGCGTGCGCGTCTTCGCACATCGGCCCGCATTTCGCGGTGGCTCGGCAATGTCCGTGCCGGTCGGACACCCGCCGGCCGTTTCCGGCCCGGCGTACTCGGCGGATCGCTGGGTTCACAGTCTTCCGCCCTCCGTCATTTCGTTCCTTCCATGCCGGCGGCATGGAGTTTGGTCTCTGCCTTAAATCACTCTGTCGCGGACTCAGGCATCGCGGATTTCCGCTCCCAACTCTGACACCAGCGCCCGAGCCGCGGATTCCTGAAACCGCATCACTTCTTCGTCCTTGAGCGTACGGCGCGGGGATCGGAAGGTCAAGGAGTACGCCATGCTTTTTCTGCCCGGGCCGGCGGCCTTGCCTTCGAAGATATCGAACAGTTCCACCCGCTCCAATTCTGGGCCGGGAATCGCCTTGCGCAGGGCGCGCAGCACCTGCTCATGACGGACGGAGGACGGGCAGAAAAACGCGATATCGCGGGTGCTGGACGGGAACGCGGGCGGCGGCTGCGGGGAGGTTCGATCGAACGCCCGCGCGCCCCAGACATCAGCCCGCAGTTCGGCCACCGCGACCGGCTCGTAAATGCGGCCCTCGGCGGCCCGGTCGCGCCGGAGCACCCCGGCGCATCCGGCCGGTGTTCCGTGAATGCGCAGTTCCAGCGCCCATCCGGGTTCGAAGGCCTCGCGCTCCGTGGCGGCGTACTCGACGGGGCCGGCGCGCAACGCCCGGGCGAGGGCGTCAAGAATTCCGCGCAGCCAGCTCAGGCTCTCCGCGGGCGTCACGTCCGGACGCTTGCCCAGCGGCGGGCGTCCCACCGCGCCCATCAGCCCGATCGCCACGCGCTCTTCTTCGCTGTGGCCCGACGCCCCCTCGCGGCGGTACACCCGCCCGAGTTCGAACAGGGCGCACTCGCCCACCTGATGCGCCCGGTTGCGCTCCAGTGTTTCGACCAGTTGAGGGACGAGCGACGTGCGGAGCATGGACTGCTCCTCGCTGAGCGGATGCGGCAGCCGGATCCGGTGTTCGCGATCCGACCCGCCGAACCGGTCGAACAGACGATCGGAGGTCAGGCTGTAATTCATGATCTCCGTCAGCCCGAGCCCCGTCAGCGCGTCATGCAAGGCATGGCGCGCGCGGACCGGCGTGTCGTCGGCGTCCGGGGCGATGCGCGCGGCGGGCGCATTCGCGGGAATCATGTCGAGACCGCGGATGCGGGCGAATTCCTCCGCCAGATCCGCCTCGCCATCGAGATCCGACCGGAACGAGGGCGCCTCGGCCGTCAATGTCCCGTCCGGTTCGACTTGCGCGGGAATTTCGAGCGAGCGGAGCACCGACGCGATTTCCGCCGCCGGGGCAGGAGCGCCCAGCAATGCGGCGATGCGCTCCGGACGGGCGCGGATGACGCGGACGGCCGGAGGGTTGGGGTAGATATCCAGGACACCGGGGGCGACGGTCGCGCCCGCCAGCCGCTGCATGAGATGCGCGGCGCGCCGGCTGGCCCAGTCCACGCCCTCCGGATCCACGCCGCGCGCGAATCGGTAGGAGGACTCGGTGCTGAGGCCCAGCGTCTTGGATGCCGCGCGGACCAGTCCGCGATGGAAGGACGCGCTCTCCAGCAACACCGACGCTGTTTCGGCGCGGATTTCGCTGCCCTGGCCGCCCATGACCCCCGCGACCGCGACCGGGCCGCCCGCGTCGGTGATCATCAGCATGGATTCCGCCAGCGCGCGGGTCTGTCCGTCGAGGGTGACGATCTGTTCGCCCGCCCGCGCGCGCCGCACCACAATGCGCGCGCCGCGCAGGAGCTGAAGATCGAACGCATGCAGCGGCTGACCGCACTCGATCATGACATAGTTGGTGATATCCACGATGTTGTTGATCGGACGGGTTCCGGCCGCCGCGAGCCGTTGCTGCATCCAGCGGGGCGAGGGCGCCAGCGTGAGGTTGTTCAGGATCCGCGCCGAATACCGCGGACAATCCGCGGCATCCTCGACGGACACCGAAGCGAACGTTTCGGCCTTCGGCCCGCTGGTCTCCATCTCCGTATCCGGGCGTTTCCACGGGCGTCCGTAGAGCGCGGAGAGTTCCCGCGCGATGCCGATGATGCCGAGGCAGTCCGGCCGGTTCGGCGTGATCTCCAGGTCCAGCACGGTATCCGGACCGCCGAAGATATCGTTCAGCGGCGTGCCCGGCGCCACCGAAGCGTCGAGAATCATGAGGCCGCTGTGATCGTCCGAAAGCCCGAGCTCATCCTCCGCACAGAGCATCCCGTGCGATTCCACTCCGCGCAGCTTGGACGCCTTGATGCGGGTGCCGCCGGGCAGGGTGACGCCCGCGGGCGCGAACGGCACCACCGTGCCCGCGCGGGCGTTAGGCGCTCCGCACACCACCTGGCATTCCGCCGTTCCGTCGAATACGCGGCAGACGGTCAGGCGATCTGCATTGGGATGGCGCTCCACGGACCGGATTTCCGCCGCGACCATGCCCGAAAGATCGGCGCCAAAGGTCTCGATGCCCTCCACTTCGATGCCCGAAAACGTGAGCCGCTCCGCCACCCGGGAGGCGGGCTCGTCCATATCGATGTATTCCCTCAGCCAACTCAGCGGAACTTTCATTCGAGCTTTCCTTTGCGCGGGCGTCGCCGCATAACGGGTGGGATTCTAGCGATGATTCGAGAAGGACTCAAACCTTCATGGCGCACCCTGTCCAGGATGTCCTCTCGCACCCGTGCCCGTTTATTGTGCGCGATGATGCGCGCGCACAGCGCTCCGGTCGGCTTCAAGTCAAGAGATCGGGCGCGTGAACGAGTGCGTGTATGCGAACGCACCTCATGGGGGAGCGAGGGACGGGTAGCTGCAGCGTGCCGCAAGCCCCCGGACCCATGTCCCGGCGCGCTGTGCGAGGTCCCCTGACGTGGTCTCTAGGCGGACGCGATGGGAAAGGGCAGGGGAGAGGGTTCGCCGGGCTTGAAAATTCGGATCGCGCGCCCCAGGACGGAGCCGGCCTGCTCCAGCAGGGTGTCGCCCACGGCGGCCAGGGCGGGCGGCGGGCGACCCGGCAGAGCATCGGCCAGCGTCGCCACGGGTTCGCCGGTCAGGCCGCAGGGCACGATGGTGCGGAATCCATGCAGGTCGCCGGCCACATTGAAACTCATGCCGTGGAGCGTCACGCCCCGGCGGATATGAAAACCGATGGCCGCCACTTTGCCCGCCGCCGTCCATGCTCCGCTTTTGCCCTCGCGCCGCCACGCCCGGGCGCCGAACGCCGCGCAGACGCGCAGCGCGATCTCCTCCAGGTTCCAGAGATAACCATGGGAGTCCGCCCCCGTGGTCCCCAGATGCAGGATCGGATACAGCACCCACTGGCCCGGGCCGTGAAAGGTGACATCGCCGCCCCGGCTGGCCTGAACCAGCTCAATCCCGCGCCGCGCGTATTCCTCGGCCGGCAGCGAGAGATGTTCGGTGCGGCCCCGGCGGCCGATTGTAACGGTGGGCGTGTGCTGCAGCAGGAAAAAGACGTCGGGGATCTCCCCGCGCACCCGCGCGGCGTGCGCCGCCTGTTGAAGCCGAAGCCCCTCCGCGTAAGGCAGAGGGGCTTCCACCGGAAAAGCCCAGGCAGGTGCGGTCACGGACGTCGATCACTCCTCCTCAGGCAACTGTTCCTCGTAGCTATCGCCGTCCAACAGGTCATTGACTTCACCGGGATTCTTCATCTGAATTTTGAAAAGCCATCCGGCGCCATATGGGTCCGAGTTGACCGATTCAGGATGGTCGAGCACTTCGTCGTTGATCTCCAGCACTGTGCCGCTGACGGGGGCATAGATGTCGGAAGCGGCCTTCACCGATTCCACCACGCCGACTTCGTCGGAGACGACCACCTCGTCACCCACGGCCGGAAGTTCGACGAACGTCAGCTCGGAAAGCTGATGCTGGGCAAAATCGCTGATGCCCACCGTCGCGACATTTCCTTTAACCCGAACCCACTCATGGCTCAACGCATATCGCAGATCTCTCGGAACGATCATGGTTCAGTAACTCCTTGGCTCCCTTGATCACGGGATGCTGAACGGCCTATTGACATATATATGAAGGCAGTGCAAGAGATTTTTGGATTTTTTTTCAGTCGGGCAGCCCTGGTCCCGTCCAAAGATGCGCAAACACCCCGGCCATCCAACCCTTGGACGGATGGAGTGCCTTCCCATCCAAGGGTTGGATGGCCCGGATTCATCGCGCCGCTCCGGTGCGTTTTCGTTGCGCGGGATCGAATCCGGCATGGTCGTGAATGTGGAGACGCGCGCCGGGCCACGGGTTGAACGACGGAACGGCGCCGGCCCGCCGCGGCGCGAACATCCGATTCGCCGGGCGCAGGCCGGCCCGAGCCGCGTGGAAGGAATCGCGCAGAAGGGGCTTTCGGATTCGGTCGCGCGCTGATATATTCCACCCGATTTGTGTCGTGCGCTGTTTGTTTGAAAGGAAGAACATGAAATCACCCGCTCTTCAGGAAAATGAATCACCGCGTATTCGCATGGCCTCCGGCGAAGAACTCCCCATCGAACTTCACAAGGTCCGGGTGGTGCAGAAATTGCATCTCAAGCCGATCGAGGATCGGTTGACGGCGCTGAAGGGAGCGGGGTTCAACTCATTTTTGCTGAGCACACGGGACGTCTTCCTGGACATGCTCACCGACAGCGGCACCAACGCCATGAGCGATCGCCAGGTGGCGGCGATGTTGATGGCCGATGATGCGTACGCGGGATCCCAGAGTTTCGATCACATGCGAGAAGCGGTCGAGGAAGTGTTCGGCAAACGCCATGTGCTGCCCGCCCACCAGGGCCGCGCCGCGGAGCACATCATCTTCCAGGCCTTCGTGAAGCCGGGCGATATCATCCCGATGAACTATCACTTCACGACGACGAAAGCCCATATCGAACTCCCCGGCGGAACGATCACCGAAATTTTCACCGACGAGGCGCTGAAGGTCCGCAGCGACTTCCCGTTCAAAGGCAATCTCGACACGCGGAAACTGCTCGATCTGATCAAAAAGCATGGCGTGGAACACATCCCGTTTGTCCGCATGGAAGCCTCGACGAATTTGATCGGCGGGCAGCCGTTTTCCATGCGGAATCTCCGGGAAGTGCGCGCCATCGCCACCGAACACAAGATTCCCCTGGTGCTGGATGCCAGCCTGATCGGTGAAAACGCCTATTTCATCAAACAGCGCGAGCCGGAATATGCCCATACCTCCATCAAGGACATCCTGCTGGAGATGTGCAGCTATGCTGATATCGTGTATTTCTCCAGCCGCAAGGTCAGTTCGACCCGCGGCGGCGGTATTGCCACGAACGACCCGGCCCTGTTCGACCGTATGAAGGATCTTGTCATTCTGTTCGAAGGATTCCTGACCTACGGGGGCATGTCGGTGCGCGAAATCGAGGCCATGGCGGTGGGGTTGCGGGAAACGCAGGACGAGACCGTGATCAGCCAGTCGCCTTCGTTCATCAAATATCTCGCCGAGAGCCTTCATGCGCGCGGGGTTCCGGTGATCCTTCCGCCGGGCGGGCTGGGGTGCCATGTGGACGGCATGAGTTTTCTGCCGCATGTTCCGCAATCGCAGTACACCGCCGGCGCGCTGGTCGCCGCCTTCTATCTGGTCTCAGGTGTGCGCGGCATGGAGCGCGGAACCATCTCCAGCGTGCGCAATCCCGACGGCACCGATCTGCTGGCGGATATGGAACTGATGCGGCTGGCCATGCCGCGCCGCGTGTTCACGCTCTCGCAGGTGAAGTATGTCGAAGACCGGCTGGTATGGTTGTATCAGAACCGAGACCTGATCGGCGGCCTGAGCTTCCGGGAGGAACCCAAAGTGCTGCGGTTCTTCCTCGGAAAACTCGAGCCGGTATCCGACTGGCCGGAGCGCCTGATGGCCAAGTTCCGCAAGGATTTCGGCGACAGCCTCTAAGTCCTTCCGATTTTTTCGCGAAACGGCGCCCCTTCCGCCGGGGAAGAAGGCTTCGGCTCGAAATCGAACCGGGGTCGAATGGTGTCCGATCCGATCAGCGCGTTTCGACGAAGAAATCGTCGATCACAAACATCCGTCCGTGCGATTTCTGCGTCTGGAAGGCGACGTAGTAATCCGTGTGGGCGCCGGTGGTGAATTCGGCGGTGAACTCGCCCTCGCCGCCGGGGATTGGCGCGTCCAGCGCGGTCGCTGAGTCGCCGCCATCCTTGGATTTGACCGCGACGTGGAAATTCGCGTCACGGTGGATGTAGGCGAATCCGAGGCGATAGCGGGTGTTCGGCTGGAGTTTGAGGGTGGAGGGCACGGTGCGGTAGATTTCGCCACTCGTTTGCTCATTGAGGTTCTTGAGCGAGAACTGGCCATGAATGGTGTCCTCGGTGTGGCCGGGGTTGGTTTCGGAAAGGTGGACATGGTCGGTCTTTCCGGCGGAGACGAACGGGCCCCATTGTTCGTCCACATTCTCGAAATCTTCGAAGATCAGCCGCTGGCCGCGCGGCGTCTGTCCGGGCAGTTTCACCACGCGCACATCGTCGAATCGCGCCGTGGAGTCCGGGACGCCCGCCTCGGCGCGTAAGAAGAGCATCGCTTCGGATTGTCCGGGCGGGACCTTGAACGACACGGCCAGGCGCTGGAAGGTGGTGCCTTTGAATTTCAACCGCCCCTCGCTGCGCGGATGGTCGGTGCGGTCCACCCAATTCCCGATGGCCTTGTTCTCCCCCGGCGCTTGTACGGCCAACCACGCTTTACGGCGGCCGGTAACGTTGACCCATACCGAGGCGGAGTAGGTTTGGCCGCCGATCAAGCCGGTGATTTTCTGGCGCACGGTCGCTTCGGCCCCGTTCTTTGCTCCGGCATTGACGACCAGCAGGGCGTTGGCGTTTCCGTCAATCTCGATGGAGACAGGCGCCGTCTCGGGGGAGCGCTCCCATGCGTCGAAGGCGCCGCTGGTAAACCCGGGATCGCGGACCGGGCCGCCTTCGCCCCAGACGACGCGGACCGGTTTGGGTTCTTCGGGATAGATGACGTAGGGCGTGCCGGGTTCGGCGGCGATGCCGACTTTGCCATCGGCCACGGGGAGGTCCTTGACGAATTCGCGGCCCAGGCGCGTGAGTTTGTAGAGTTTGAGCGTGCGGCGGCCGGACCAGCTCTCCGGAATATCCCATTGCCGCGGTTCCGCGCCGGCGCTCCAGAAGTACGCTTTGGTTTCCTCGATGGGATTCCACGGAATGAACATGCTGCGTCCATCGCTGAGCAATTTCCCGTTTCGGAACAGTTTCCAGCCGTCGTGGTTTTCCACGTGGACTCCGCCTTCGAAATCAATGCGGTGCTCGTCCCATCGGGTGATGGGAAAGTGCTGCATATACTTGGTCGGCAGGTTGTCCGAATAGAACTTTTGGACCGCCGTGTGGAAATTATAGTTTTCCTCCCACCCGCCGACGCCGAAGGGCTGGGCGCCTTTGAGCAGGGGATGCGACTTGAACGTGTCGGCCACGTGGTTGCGGATGAACCGCAGCAGCCGCGAATCGGGGACAGCGTATTGATGGTGCACCCACAGCGTCCGGGGCTCCATCGGCCCGTGATATTCCGTGCCGATCAGCCAGCCGTTGTCGTTGAGCCGGGTGGCGAGGCGGTTGGCCGCCCATGCGTCGTTGCCATAGTGGCCGCCGTAGACATCCAC
>JAGOHE010000204.1 GCA_017996315.1 Kiritimatiellia bacterium
CATCTAGTCTCCGACCACGAGCCGCGCGTCTTCCGGACCTCGTCCGGTCATCCGTGCTTTATCTGTCCTTCACATTATCTCTGTCTGTCACTCATTTTCATACCTGATTTACGCCCAACTGCCGACTTGCCCGCCCGATTCAGCCACGCCAACTCCTTTCACATCCGTTCCCACCCTCCCCAATCGTCTCCGTCTCGCTCGGTCCGCCAACTTACACCACAATGTCTCTGTCCCTTTGTTATTTGTTCACAATGTCAGTGTCCCTTATTTGTGTTAGCCGCCCCCTCGCGCCCCTTTCGGAGGAAGATGCTTGACCCCATTTCCTTCAGGCATAGAGGCATGTGTTCCGCCAAGAAGGATCGGTGCTTCGCAGCAATATGGCCGTTGAACCAATACACCTCCCATTGTGTGTTGTACATGAGAAATGCCCGGAGAAAGTACGCTTCATTCAAAAATGTCCCTCGATGCAGCCAATGAGCGGGATACTCAAAACCCGGATAGAATATGTCATGGAAGTGAACAAACACCCCCTCCTTCAATCGCGGAAGGATATCAAAGATGAGCATCTGTACGTCGCTTCCACATTTCACCACATGGCTGGAGTCAAGGAACAACAGGTCGCCAGATTCGAGTGACGTGAAAACCTCCATGGGAGCGTCTTGCAGGCGAACCGCAAGCAGCCGATGATTCGTGCGATCGCGTTCGGTCAGGACGCCCAGAAGACGAGTCGGTTCAGGCTCAATGAATGTGATGGACGGATCCCAGCCGCGGAGACGATCTGCCGTGTCAAGCATGGCGGCAGAAGAGAACCCCGAACCAACCTCTACAATCCGTCCAGGCTTGAACTTTCGAAGAAAGCAGTAGAGAAAGATGGCATCGGTGCAGCAGAACAGATCCTGCCCAAAGTAGTACCGACATCCCGGCGTCTTCTCTTCCTTGAACGGTTGTTCGCCATAGTAGGATGCGAACTCCTCAAGCAGCGCGGACTGCCGGACATCGTTCAAGTCGACGCCAAGGAGTGCGTCTTGCGCCATCTGTATCCTGAGGAGACGTTCTTCGATCTCGGATTCCCGTGGTACGGGAGAGTAGTAGTGCCCAGGCGGCACATTACCATGGGAGACACTGAGCGCAGACAACTGCTGGGCTAGCTCCGTTTTCTCCCTGCGGAGACGCCCAATATATGGCGCTGTGTTCAGAAGCGCACTGATGAGTTCACGCATGTTCATGTAAGGTTCGTTCTTTCTGGCCAACGCCCCGGCGCAGCGCACCCGCGGCGCGTTAGCGTCACACGGCGCCGCCGGCTGTTGGACGGTCCGCTTCCTCCTTCCCCGTCTCCATCGTCATCCGCTCTGGCGACATGGGCCGAGCCAGCCGAATCAACCTCAGCAGTCCCCTCGCCCGGAAGACTAGGAGCAAGCCGAGTCGTCGGCACGTATCCGAGTATCGCTTTCATCTTCTCGTTGCCAAAAGTCTTGTTGAACGGCCGTTAAGTCGGTTGTTCCCGCCCTTGCGCGGGTCCCTTTGTCTGGATGAGATTGCGCGTGGGCGGTGGCGGATGTCAACGGGACGCTTCATCGGAGGCTGCCACAGCGGGCTGTCGGGGGTTGTTTCGAGGTCTTTTATGGCCCGTTCTGAAACTCAATGATCTCTTCATCCATGAAATGGTAGATGCTGATATTGCCTCCGAGCCCCGGCTTCTTTGATGCGAAGGAATACAGCCAGCAGTGCCCCTTCCGCGGGTGGCCTTCCGAGTAGTGATGCCTTACCGAATCAAGATACTTGTCGGACTAGTCCAGTTTTGCCGGAAACTTCAGGAATTCCTTGATGAGCTCCACGGATTGAAACAACGATATTTTGGGTTCGTTCACGTTGGCTTCGCCTTCCCCAAGAGAGGCACTCCCGAACAGGAGCGTTGCCGCAACAACCAGGCTTGTCACTTTCATAATTCTGCCTCAAACACATGATTCTACGGACCCGGATATCATCCCCATCGGGGTGCACAGGATTCATAGCAGCCAATAACATAGGGTACGCAAGGGGCCAATACCGCGGTACCCCGAGCACACCTTTCTCCCGTCCAAATGTCCAATTGGCGCGTGTTCACAGGAAGATGGCGTAATAGGCGCAGAAAAGTGATAGCATGTCGGCTACGGGGGATTCACCATGAAGATTCGAATGGTCTGTCTGTTGTGTGTGGCGGCTCCGGTCTGTGTTATGACCGCGGAGCCGGTCGTGTCCGCGCCTGTCCTGCCCACGCACGGCGAGGCGGGGCTGGAGGTCAGCGAATCCCTGCGCCGCGAAGCGCGCGCGGCGGTCGAGCGCGGGCTGAAGTGGCTTTCCGCGCGGCAGAACGAAGGCGGACACTGGTCCAATGCCGATCATCCCGCGCTGACCGCCCTGCCCGTCTGGGCGTATGTCCGCGCGGGCCGGACGGAGTCGCCGGAGGTCCAAAAGGCGGTGCGCTATATCGCCGGATGCGCCCGGGACAATGGCGCCATTTTCGTGGAGGCCCGACCCGGCGAGGGCGGCGGTTTGGCGAATTACAACACGGCCATCAGCATGGTCGCGCTGCATTTGGCCGGGGGACCGGAGCATGCGGAGAAGGTCCGGCGCGCGCGCGCGTTCATCGCCCGCACCCAGCACCTCGGCGGCGACATCTACTACGGCGGGATGGGCTATGACGAAGGCTCGGGGCGCGCTTATGCCGACCTTTCCAATTCCTATACCGCCTATGAAGCCATGCGCATGACCGAGTCGGTGGAAGATTTGCGCAAGCCCGGCGAGGCGAAAGCGGATTTGGACTGGAAAGCGGCGGAGCAATTCATCCAGCGCTCGCAGAACGACGCGCGGTTCAATACTCAGCCGTGGGCGACGGACGATCCCGAAGACCGCGGCGGCTTTGCCTATCGCCCCGACCAAACCCGTTCGGGCACGGTCACCAACGCGCAGGGGCAGGTCAAGTTCCGCTCGATGAAGGGCATGACCTATGCGGGTCTGCTGAGCTACATCTATGCCGATGTGGATCGCACGGATCCGCGGGTGGAAGCCACGGTGGACTGGGTGGCGCTGCACTGGGGGCTTTCCTCAAACAACAGCACGACCGGGGGTACGGAGCAGGCGGATACGCAGGATGACCGCGAGGGCCTGTTCTATCTGTATCACGTCATGTCCAAAGGGCTGCAGGCGTACGGGCGCGATGTGTTCCGACCCGCCGGGCGCGCGCCGTTCAACTGGCGCAAGGATTTGATCGAGCGGCTGATCTCGTTGCAGAAAACGGATCCGAAGGACGGCAGCGGATATTGGG
>JAGOHE010000205.1 GCA_017996315.1 Kiritimatiellia bacterium
GGTTGCATCTCCGGCTGGAACCAGGAGATCAGCGGCCGGTCCGGCCGGAATGACGCGCGGAGCACCCCCGTCGGGCAGGAATCCACACAAGCGTAGCAGCGATGACAGGCGGCTCCGAACACGCCGGAGTCCCGGGCGCCGGGGGGCAGCACGGGCGGCTTCGCGCTGGAGCCCACGCCCGGGAACCGCGCCGCGGCGTAGGCGGCCGGGACGCCGATGAAGAGTCCGGCGAGCAGCTCGCGACGATCCCGATTGAAGGCCACGGCGGGAGACTGGCGGAGGTTCCGCAGAAAATCGAAGCAGTGCCCCGCCGGGCAGAAATGCGTGCACCAGACCATCGGCTGGATCGCTCCCAGCGCGAGGAACAGCGGGAAAACCAGACCGGGGATCATGGCCGGCAGGCTGAGCGCGCGCCCGAACCAGGCCAGATCCCGTTGCAGCATCGGCTGCGGCTCCAGAAACAGCAGGATCGGAAGTCCCGCCAGCGAACCGCCCAGGATGGTCCAGAAGAACAACCCGCCCCAGCGCCGGCGGCACAACCGGGCGACCGGTTGCCGCGGGGAGAGCAGGGAGAACAGCGTTCCCGCCGGACAAATCCAGCGGCAGAACAGCCGGCCCTTGAAGAACGCCAGGAGCAGAACCACCAGCGGCGGCGCGAGCCAGAAGATTCCCGCGTAGGCTCCGCGCTGCGACACCGCCGAGGCGATCATCGAGAGCGGCGAGAGCGAGGGGAATACGCGCCGGAGCCAGAACGGCAGCGGGCCGCCCAGCGCGAAAAGGACGGCCAGCGACAGCAGGATCAGCCGCACCGCAAGTCGCGCGCCCCGGCGTGCCCTCGCGTGATCGGGCCGGCCCATGCGCGCGCTCAGGCCTCCACCCGGTGGAGGTTCATCTTCGTCAGATCGGTCTCGCCGATCTTCATCTCGCGGGCGAGCGTCAGGTAACGGATCGGCGCGATCGAATCGTGGAACAGCGTGGCGGTGAAGCAGTCCGCGGCCACCTGGTCGCGGGAGACCACGAGCAGGTTGGGATGCTTCATGTCCTTCGACGGGCCCTGCGGGCCTCCGCTGAGCATGATGCGCGTGGCGTCTATGATCGTCCAGCGGGGCTTGATGAGCGTGGCGCAATCGGCGATGCATTGGTGCAGGTCGTTGCGATGCCACCAGCCGCGGTCCGACACGGCGCCCATCCAGTTCTTCATGGCCATGGTCAGCGTGGCCCCGCCATGGTGCTTGGCCACGGGCATGTTGACGAGCACATCGGTCTCCATGAACGGCCGCGCCACCTCCGCCTTCTTCAGGGACCGGCCTTCCGGGATGTCGTACGTCTTCCAGAGCTTCTTCTCTTTCTTCAGGTCCAGCATCGGGACGTCAAACTTGTCGGCCGCGGCCTGGATTCCGCTGCGCGTGAAGGCCTGGGCGGCGGCGTTGCAGGGGTGTTCCGGGATGATGGTCTTCTTCACTCCGGCGGAGCGGCAGCCCGCGAGAAAAGCCCGCACCAGTTCGGGATGCGTACAGGCGCCTTCCTCGGGCAGTCGCGACCATGCGGCGTTCACCTTGAGCGTGAGGGTATCGGGTTTCGAGCCCAGCCCACCGTTGGCAAAGATGATTTCCAGCGCCTTGGCCATCAACCGGCCCTTGTCCTCGCCGTGGATCACCCAGACGTCGGGTCCGGCCGCCGGCTGTTCGGCGGCGAGCGCGAGCCAGGACGGCGCGAGCGTCATGGCCGCGCCGGTGGCGGACGCCTGTTTCAGAAACGCTCTGCGGTTCATGGTCTTCAGGTACATGACGCACCTCCGTGGACGATGTGGAACAGCTTACTCGCGTTCGCGCCGTTTGCATAGCGGTGTCAGCCGACTTCTGCCGACGGTCAAGGGCTCTGGCATTCCATCCGGCGAATCCGGGGGGCTGCGGGCCGGTGGCGATGAGGCGGACACGGGTGGCGCGGAACTTCTGTGGCGTCAGGACGGCGGCGGCGAGCCCTCTGAATTCGATTCGCCCCACCGGCGGCGGCCGCCGCGCCGGCCCCGACGGCGTTTATGTTGCAGGCTGTGGAGCGCGGCTTCGGCGGCGGCGATTTCCGCCGCCTTCTTGTTGGGTCCCTGGCCGCGCCCCAGCTCCCGCTCGTCCAGGAAAGCGATCGCGGTAAAGCGGCGGCGGTGTTCGGGGCCGGACGGGTTCGTATGCTCGTAGCGCGGGCCGACATGCCATTTGCTCTGGCACAGCCGCTGGAGCTCGCCCTTGGGATTGAACTCGCCGATCGGTTCGTCATCCTCGGTGCGCAGCCGCGGTTCGATCCATTTCGAAAAAACTTTTTCCACGCCGCGCAACCCGCCGTCGAGAAATACCGCGCCCAGCACGGCTTCCATGGCGTCTTCGAGCACCGATTCCCGGGCCGCGCCGCCGGCCCGATGCTCGCCCCGTCCGAGCCGCAGGTGCGGGCCCAGCCCTAGGTCCGCGCCGATGACCGCGAGCGCGCGGCGGCTGGTCACGGCGCTGCGCATCTGGGTGAGCGGGCCTTCGGCGGCGTCGGGATTCTCGTGAAACAGATGCGCCCCGACCACCAGGTTCAGCGCGGCATCGCCCAGAAATTCAAGCCGCTGGTAGTCGGTAATGACCTCGTCGTGTTCGGCGCGATAGGAGGGATGGGTCAGCGCTTCTTCCAGCCATGACCTCTTGCGGAACCGGTATCCCAGGGTTTTTTCCAACGCCCGATAGGGATTCTTCCTCAAACCAAACATGGGGATATCCTAGCAGGATGGCGCGGATTCGTCATGCGCGCGGGTGAAACTTCTGGTGGACGCCCCGGAGACGGCCCGAGTCCACATGGGTGTAAATCTGCGTGGTGGCGATGTCGGCATGGCCCAGCATTTCCTGGATCACCCGGATCGGCGCTTCGCCGGCGAGCAGGTGGGTGGCGAACGAATGGCGCAGGGTGTGCGGATGCACGGGGCGGGGGAGGCCCGCGTCGCGCGCGCGGGTGCGGATCATGCGCCAGACGGAGCGGCGGTCGAGCGGTCCGCCGCCGCGGCTGAGGAACAGCGTCTTGGATGTTCCGGCGCGGTCGAAGCGGGGCCGGGCTTCGGCCAGGTAGCGGCGGATCCAGTTTTCCGTTTCCCGGCCGAACGGCACAAACCGCTCTTTGCGGCCCTTGCCGAGGCAGCGCAGGTACCGCTCGTCAAAACGCACGTCATCCAGGCTCAGCCCGACCAATTCCGAAACCCGCAGCCCCGACCCGTACAACAC
>JAGOHE010000033.1 GCA_017996315.1 Kiritimatiellia bacterium
CGCGGAGTTGGCTTAAAACAGCCCCGTGCGCGGCTGCATGGTCATTCGTCCATGGGGTTACGCGCTGTGGGAGAACATGCGGACGGCGCTGGACCGGATGTTCAAGGATACAGGCCATTCCAACGCCTATTTTCCGCTCTTCATCCCTCTCAGTTTTCTCGAGAAAGAGGCGGAACACGTGGAAGGTTTCGCGAAGGAATGCGCGGTGGTCACGCATCACCGGCTGGTGGCCGGGCCGGACGGCGGGCTGGTGCCGGCCAGCCCGCTGGAGGAACCGCTGATTGTCCGGCCCACGTCGGAGACCATTATCGGCGCGACCTATGCGAAGTGGGTCCAAAGCTATCGCGACCTGCCGGTCCTGATCAATCAATGGGCCAACGTGGTTCGATGGGAATTGCGCACGCGCCTGTTTCTGCGCACCGCGGAATTTCTCTGGCAGGAGGGGCACACCGCGCACGAAACGCGGGAGGAGGCGTGGGAGGAGACGCTGAAAATTCTGGAGGTGTATCGCACGTTCGCCGAGGAGTGGCTCGCGCTTCCGGTGATCGCCGGCGAGAAATCCGCCTCCGAACGGTTCCCCGGCGCGGTGAATACGTTTTCGATCGAAGCGATGATGCAGGATCGCAAGGCGCTGCAAGCCGGCACGAGTCATTTCCTCGGCCAGAATTTCTCGAAAGCCTCGGGCATTCAGTTCCAGTCCCGCACGGGTTCGATCGAACACGCATGGACCACCTCCTGGGGCGTTTCGACCCGGCTGATCGGCGCGATGGTCATGACACACGGGGATGACGACGGCATGGTCATGCCCCCTCGTGTCGCCCCCAGTCATGTCGTGATTCTCCCGATTGTAAAGAGCGACGCCGACGCGGCGCGGGTCATGGAGTACTGCCGCACGCTGGCGGCGGAGTTGCGCGCCCAGACCTACGACGGGCGGCCCGTGGAGGTGGTCTTCGATACCCGGGACGCCAATGCCGGCGAGAAAAGCTGGTCGTGGATCAAGAAGGGCATTCCGGTGCGGGTGGAAATCGGTCCGCGCGACATGGACAAGGACAGTGTGTTTGTGGGCCGGCGGGATCGCGGACCCCGGGAGAGGTACAGTCAGCCGCGCGCCGAATTTGTGGCCGGAATTGGCGAAACACTGGCCGATATCCAGCGCGCCCTGTGCGAGCGAGCCCGGGCATATCGGGAAGCCAACACGGTGGACTTGGATCGTTGGGATGATTTCGTGGCGTACTTCACGCCCAAGAATCCGGACAAGCCGGAGATTCACGGCGGGTTCGTCCGCGCGCACTGGAACGGAAGCGCCGAAGTGGAACAACGCATCAACGAACAACTCGGCGTCACCGTCCGTTGCCTGCCGCTGGATTACGAGAAATCCGGCCCCGGCCGGTGCATCGTCACCGGCGAGCCCAGCCGCGGCCGCGTGATTTGGGCGAAAGCCTATTGAGTCCGGGCGCGGGTTCTTCCCCGCGCGATTCCGGGCCCCGCTCCCGATCGCCATCGAAACTGTGCGACAGCGACAACGCCGGAGTCGGAAGCTCCCGGCGGGGATTCGCTCCAGACCGCGGGAGGGGTCAAAGGTTCGCCAATGTTTGCCGGAACGCCCGGCGCAACACGGCCAGCGGCTGATCAATCAGCGTGCGGCCTCCGGCATCCGTCAGTCGCAACCGGGATTCCGTCGTCACCGTTCCCACGCGCGCGCAGGGCAGTCCCGCGAAGCACGACTCCAGTTCGGCGGTGCGCTCAGGGGCGCAGGTCACGATGAATCGGGCATTGCTTTCCGAGAAGAGCCGGGCGTCCGGCGCAAGCGGTTCTTCGCAGGGAAGAGCAGAAAGATCCGCCTCGATGCCCAGCTGGCCGCCCAGCGCGGTCAGCGCAAACGCGACCGCGAGCCCGCCCAGGGTGGGGGTGTGGGAGGAACGCAGGAGCCCCGCGTCCGTCGCCCGGTTCATCGCGCGATACAGCGCAAGGGCCGAAGCGGTGTCCAGCGCGGGCGCCTGACCTCCGAAGGCCTCCGCGCGCCCCTGTTCATGCGCGAGCCAGCGATGATATTCGGATGCGCCGCGTTCGTCGCGTGTGAGTCCGAGCACATACACCGCGTCGCTCGCCCGCTTCACGTCCATCGTCACGGCCCGATCCACCTCGGGCATGACGCCCAGGGTGGAAAACAGCACGGTGGGCGGAATGGAGATCTTTACCCCTCCGCGCAGCGAGTCGTTCTTCATGCTGTCCTTGCCGGAGACGCAGGGCACGCCATACGCGGTGGTGACGTCGTACAACGCCTGGTTCGCCCGGACCAGTTGCGCCATCTTGTAGGCGCCGTCCGGATTGCGTTCCGACACCACCGGATCCGGCCAGCAGAAATTGTCGAGTCCCGCGATGAGGTCCACCGGCCCGCCCGCGCTGACGATCCGCCGCACCGCCTCGTCAATCACCGAGGCCATCATGGCGCGCGTGTCGAGATCCGAAAGGAACGGGTTGATGCCCTCGGCCATCGCGATGCCCTCGCGCCCTCCGTGTTCGATGCGCATGACGGTGGCGTCGGCGGGCATGTCCGCGTTTACGCCGACGAATGGTTTGACGACGCTCAGGCCCTTGACCTCTCCGTCGTAGCAGCGCGACTTGTGCTCCTTGGAACACACGTTAAGTCTGCCGAGCAGGGCCCGGAGGGCGCGATCCCGGCGGCGGCCGCGCGGAGAGGAGGGGACCGGCGCCTGCGGGGGAGTCCACCGGGCGTCCAGTTCCAGCCGCGGGCACCCGTCGTGCAGAAAATCAAGTTCAAGGCGGCCGACGATGCGATCGCCATGACGCAGGATCAGCGCGCCACTGCGGGTGAATGTGCCCAGGGCGGATGCCTCCACATCCCGCCGCCGGGCGAGGTCCATGAAGGCGTCGAGCTTCTCGGGCGGCACGGCGACGGACATGCGTTCCTGGGCCTCGCTCAGCCAGATTTCCCACGGATCGAGGCCCTGATATTTTAGCGGCGCTTTGCCGAGATCCAGCTCCGCGCCGCCGCTGAGGGTACACATTTCGCCGATGGACGAGCTGAGACCGCCCGCGCCATTGTCGGTGAGCGCGCGATAGAGCCCGAGGTCCCGGGCTTCGATGATGAACTCGTAGAGTTTGCGCTGGGTGAACGCGTCGCCGATCTGCACCGCCTGCGCCGGAGATTCCTGATGCAGCTCTTCGGAGGAAAATGTGGCGCCGTGGATGCCGTCTTTGCCGATCCGCCCGCCGCACATCACCGCGAAATCTCCGGGGCGGATGTCCTTGGTTTCAGACGGAATCCCGTTCACGGTCACCGGGATGCGCCCGATCGTTCCGCAATAGACCAGCGGTTTTCCGATATAGCGGTCGTCGAAGCGTTCGAACCCGCGGGCCCAGGGAATTCCGCTCTGGTTGCCGCCGTCAATCACACCGTGATGCACACCGTCCCGGATGCGGCGCGGATGCATGAGCCCTTCGGGCAGCGGCGCCTCGTGGAACGGCGACCCCAGACAATACCCCCAGACGTTGCAGATCAGTTCGCAGCCGAGCCCGGTGCCCATCGGGTCGCGATTGACGCCGACGATCCCCGTGATCGCGCCGCCGTATGGGTCGAGCGCGGAGGGGCTGTTGTGGGTTTCGCATTTGTACGCCACATGCCAGCGATCGTTGAATCGCACGATCCCCGCGTTGTCGGTAAAAACCGACACCAGCCGGTCGGTGCGCGCGCGAATGGCCTCCGTGGCGCCGCGGATGTAAGTTTTGAACAGGCCGTCCACCACCTGCGTGCGGCCCGTTTCGTCGGTATAGCGCACCCGGGCGGCGAAAATCTTGTGTTTGCAGTGCTCGGACCAGGTTTGGGCGAGACATTCCAATTCGACATCGGTCGGGGCGTCCGGCGGCAATCCGAGCCCGGATCGGGCGGCGCGCACCTCGGGCCGGCGGTAGTGGTCGCGAATCGCCCGCATTTCCTCGAGACTCAAGGACAGAATGCCCTCGCGGCTGATGCGCCGCAGCTCGTCATCGCCGCCTTCGAGCGGAATTGTCCGAACCCGGGCATGCGCCGGTTCGCGGATCAGCGGGGGCTCGGCGTCCACCGGGGCGGCCGTCCAGTCTTCGGGTGAATAAATGCGAATCGTCTGGATCAGCGGATTGGCCAGCAACCCGGAAGCGAGAGCTTGGGCCGCATCCCTGCGCATGCCCGGCGATTGCACGAAGTACTGCACGGAACTAAACACGCCTCCGCAGTCGGCTTCCGGCCTCTGCAACACGTCAGCCAGCACCGTGCGGGCGGTGGCGCCAACGTTATCGGTCACACCGGGCTTGAATCCGACCTCGATCAGCCAGTCGAACCCGGCCGGCGGGGGAAGACGTCCGAGCGCCGGTCGGGCGATCACCAGATCGGCGAAGGCCTCGCGAACGAGGGAGCAGTCGCGAGGGGGGAGATCCATGTCCACCAGGTACACGTCGCGCGTCCGCACCCGACGAACGGGCAGCTTCAAAAAGGTGCGCGCCTGGTGTTCCACCCGCTCTCCACGGGGGTCGCGAACACCGCGTTTTAATCCGATTTCAATGCGAAAACTCATAGGGGTCCCGGGAAAACGCACATTCTAGCCTGCCGGCGAAAAGGGGGACAGAAATAAGTTCGGGCAAGCCCCACCGGCAGGTGCTGGTGCCAGGCACGAGTGCTGGTGCCAGGCACGAAAGTCCGGGAATTCTGGTGCCAGGCACAAAAATGGTCTGGATGCCCTTTGGTGTCAGGCACGATTTGTGGGAGCTTGGTGTTGGAGATTGGTGCCAGGCACGAAAGAGGCACCGGGAACTCTGGTGCCAGGCACGAGAGCGGTGACGAGAGGGGGGGGTGAGGTTCGGTGCATTGGGCTTGGTTGGCTGCGGACGGATCCGACGCCGGAAACCGGTCCGGTGCGATTCCGCCTTTTTCCGCGGTTGGGCCGGTGGTAGGCTGATGGGAAAGATTCAGGAGAACGCCATGGATCTATGGATCGTTATTGTCATGACCGCTCTGGCCACAGTGGCGCTGGCCGGATGGATCGCGTCCGCGCGAAAGCGGCGTGGAACATCCATGGAAGTGACCCTTCAGTCCAGCCTCGAGCATCTGCGTGCTGTGGGTCAGCTGTCTGTGTTCAAGGCATGGACGCGGGATATCGTCACCGCCACCGACCACACCTGGGGGGATTTCGGCAGGAAATATCTGAGTTGGATTCTATCCGAGAAGAAGATGGCATTGATCTTCGAGTTCGAGATTGATTTTCGTTATGACCTGCGAACCCCGGAATTTCAAATCAGCGCTGCCCCCGGGGGAGGGGCGCTAGTCCGCTTGCCGCCATGTCTGCAGGAGGCGCGGATTCGCGATATTCGATTCTACGACGAGCAGAATTCCCGGCTGATTCCGTGGCTGCTTCCCGACCTGCTCAATGGGTTTCTGACCAAGAGTTTTACGGAAGAAGACAAGAATCGGCTGATCGCTTCCGCGAAAAAACATGCGGAAGCCCAGGCTCGCTCGCTCATCGAGAATGTTCAGCCGGAAGTTCAAGCGTCCGCTCGCGCCACGCTCGAATCCCTCGCGCGGGCGTTTGGAGTGCGGGAGGTCCAGTTTGAATTCGCGCCTCAGGTGAAAACCAACATTCCAATTGTCGTCTCCGGATCGGCGGCCGCCTGAAATGTTGCACTTTATATGCCCTCCGAAAAAAACAGCATAAATATCCTTGAACAACAAACATTCATTGTGTTCAATATAAACTGAACAAAATGAAAACATCAATTTTGAATGAAAGCGCGGCTGTAACTTTGCAGGAACCTGCGAGAGCCGAAGAGGCGGATTCCAGCCCCGTGGCGGAATTTCAGAATGAATCGGTTGATCTCTTTGTACGTCTGGCCGATCTGATTGGTGTACCGCGTTCGGTGGGAGAGCTTTACGGGCTTTTATACGCGTCGCCGGATCCGGTTACCATGGACGTTCTCTCCGAAAGGTTGCATCTCAGCAAGGGTGCTACCAGTCAAGGGCTTAAGCTCCTTCGCACGGTCGGAGCCGTACGCGTCATGTATGTCCCCGGCGATCGTCGGGATCACTTTGTTGCCGAAACAGAATTGCGCAAGCTGTTGGATGGATTTCTTCGAGAGCAGATTCAGCCTCACCTCGAGAGCGGGGGACAGAGGCTGGAGCGCATGCGTGATATTGTGCGTGATATTCCCGGCGATCATCGGTCCTGGTGCGAAGATCGCATTGAACGGTTGGAGCGTTGGCAAAAACGCGCCAGCCAACTGGTTCCGCTGGTCGCTCGTATCACTCGTATATAGCGTGGCGGGATCGCCCCGCGCACGGCCGTCCCGCATGGCGGCCGATGAAGGTTGTGTCCGCGTCCGACAAGGTGTTTGCCGCAAGGCCGAGCAGAGCATGCCCGACCAAGGGCGGAAGCCTGTCCAGCCCCCAACAAAACGCCGCGAGCGGCCTCGCGCATGATTCCTTTGCTCCGGTCTTCGCGGAGCAATAAATTCCGGGCGATTATCGTGACCCCCAAATCCAAAATACTAACCCTTCCCCCTGCCATGGTGGAGGCGTTCGCGACGGCGGAACCGCGCTGGGCCAAGCGGGCTCACGCATTCTGCGATCCGCCCGGACGTCCGCTTGGGTCCGCGGGTGGTGCGGTTCATGCGCTGGTTTCCGCGTGGCGCGCCGAAACTCGAGGCGGAAAACCCTTCGAATCATGGCTGGCCTCCGGACCGCTTCGCCAGATCATCCATGCCGGCGGAGAAAGCCGGCGGCTCCCCGCCTACGCCACCATCGGAAAGGCGTTTATTCCCATTCCCGTATTCCGATGGAGCTGGGGGGGGCGGCTCGATCAAACACTGCTCGACCTCCAGGCCCCGTTGCTCGATGCCATCGCCGCCCGAGCGCCCGCGTCTTCCCGGCTGATGATTGCCAGCGGCGATGTCGCCATTCTTTCGCCGCCGCCGGATCATGTACCCGATGCCGACGTGATTATCACCGGGCTGTGGACCACGCCCGAAGCGGCCTCGCATTTCGGCGTGCTGTTCTGCGACCGCAACCATCCGTCGCGCCTCGTGACGTTTCTGCAAAAGCCGTCGCCTTCGCGGATTTCCAAGCTCTCCGAGCAGCATCTCTTCCTTGTCGACGCCGGCATCTGGCTGTTCAGCGCGCGTGCGGTGGATCGTCTGATGTCCGCCTCCGGCTGGAACCCGCGCAGGCAATCCTTCCGGGCGGGAGGCGCCGCGCGCCACGATCTCTATTACGAATTTGCCCTCGGACTCGGGGCTCAGCCCGACCAGCCCCGGCGCGCGTTGTCGGATCTGACCGTCGCCGTTCTGCCGTTGCCCCATGGAGAGTTTCATCACTTCGGCTCCAGCCGGGATATTATTCAATCCGTTCTTCGCCTGCAGAACCGTGTGTTGGATCAAACCCGGATGTTCCATGGCGCCGCTCATCCGCATCCAAGTCAGTTTGTGCAGAACAGCACGCTGGATCGTCCCCTTGCGCAATCCAAAGCCTCTACGCTGTGGGTTGAGAACAGCCACATTCCAGACACATGGCGGCTCTCCAGTCGGCACGTGATCACCGGTATTCCTCCCAACGCGTGGTCTGTTGAATTGCCGCCGGGCACATGTCTCGATTGGGTGCCCATCGCGGCCCCCGGCGCGCGGAGGCGCGCGGCGCGGGATCCGGCCGCGGCGCTGGCGGCGCGGGGCGCGTTGCGCTTCTATGGATTCGAGGATTCGTTCCGCGGTTCTGTCCGCGACCCTCAAACCCTCTGGCTGGGCCGTCCGGCCGCCGACTGGTTCGAGCGGCGCGGAGTGTCGCCGCAGGACGCCGCTCCGAAGGGCTCCGCCCGGGCCGATTTCGATATTCAACAGGCGCGCCTGTTCCCTGTGCAGCCCTTTGCGGATCTGGACTCGTCATATATCGCGTGGCTGACCGCGGAATCGCCCGTCACCGACGCGCGCTGGACGAAGAAGTGGAAGAACAGCCGGCGCGTGTCGGCGGCGGAATTGCTGATCCACTCCGATCCATCCGCGCTCTCGCGGGCCCGCGCGGCTCGGCGAGCGCGCGTGTTACCCGCCCTGGCGGTGAACTGGAGGCGATCGATCTTTTATCGCATGGATCTTGCGCATGTGGCCGACACAATCCGGAAGTCCGGCCTGCCCATGCCGCCGCCGCTTCGTTTGGAGCCGGACGATCCGCCGCTGGTGCGCGCGCGCGATGAAATGCTCCGGGCCGCGCTGGACCGTCCCGCGTCCCGCGCGCGGCACGAAAAGGCCGCCTTCCGCGTGCTGCGCGATGAAATCGTCCGCGGCATCCGGTCGCGCCCCGCTCTTCCGAACAACACACTGCTCGACGACCAGATCATCTGGGCCCGCTCGCCGGTACGGCTCGATATGGCCGGCGGATGGACCGATACCCCGCCGTACTGCATCGAACACGGCGGCCGTGTGCTCAATGTGGCGGTGGAGCTCAATGGGCAGCCCCCGATTCAGGTCTTCATCCGCCGCTCCGCGGAGCGGCGTATCGTGGTGCGCTCGATTGATCTGGGCATCAGCGAAACACTCTCGACCTACCAGGACATCGCCGATTACGCGCGGTTGGGCTCCGGATTTGCCATCGCCCGGGCCGCGCTCGCGCTGGCGGGATTCCATCCGGACTTTGCCGATCATGCCCCCTCATCGCTCGACGCCCAGCTTCGCGCGGTGGGAGGCGGGCTGGAACTCTCCCTGCTGTGCGCGGTGCCCAAGGGCTCGGGGCTCGGCACCAGCAGCATTCTGGCCGCGACCGTGCTGGGCGCGCTCGCGGACTTCGGCGGGCTGAACTGGGATCGCGCCGAGCTGATGGACCGCACGCTCGCATTGGAACAGATGCTGGGCAGCGGAGGCGGATGGCAGGACCAGGCCGGCGGGGTGTATCCGGGCGTCAAATTGGTCGAGACCGATCCGGGCTTTGATCAATGCCCGCGCGTGCGCTGGTTGCCCGCGGACTTCCTCTCCGCGCCCGAAAACGCGGGACGGATGATGTTGTACTACACCGGCCTGACGCGAGTGGCCCGGGGCGTGCTGGGCGAGATTGTGCGCGGATTGTTTCTGAATCGCGGCAACGTCATCGAGACGGTCGGCGAGATCGGCGAGAACGCGCTGGCGGGATACGAGGCGTTTCAGCGGCAGGACATGGATGCGGTGGCCGAGGTGGTGCGAAACAGCTGGGCGCTAAACCAGCAGCTGGATAGCGGCACGAACACGCCGATGGTGCAGGCGATTCTGAATCGGTGCGGAGACGACCTCGCCTCCGCAAAACTCCTCGGCGCCGGCGGCGGGGGGTATCTCTTCATGATCGCCCGTGACGCCGCCGCCGCCGTCCGTCTCCGCGCCCGCCTGAACGCCCGCCCGCCCAATGCGCTGGCCCGCTTCGTCGGGTTCTCCGTTTCCCACACCGGCCTGCAGATCACACGAAGTTGATTTCTCTCGCAAAGCCGCGGAGCCCACCGTCTGAAGATCGACGAAAAAGCGAAGCAACGGATATCGCGGACAACGCGGATTGGGAAGCAGAATGGAGCTGATCCACAAAGAAATCACCGAGCAAATCATTGGCTCCGCATTTGAGGTTCACAGGGCTCTGGGGTATGGATTTCTGGAATCGGTGTATCAGCGGGCGATGATTGTTGAATTGAAGAAGAGAAATGCCAGGGTCGAAGCGGAAGTCCCAGCCAGAGTATATTTCAAGGGTGAGTGCGTCGGAGAGTTCTATGCCGATCTGGTTGTAGACGACAAGGTGGTCGTCGAATTGAAGATTGCAAAAGATCTGAACCCATTGGATGAAGCCCAGCTGATTAATGAGATCATTGCATTGCGAATGGAGATTGGCCTGCTCATTAATTTCGGGAGAGAAGGCGTTAAGTTTAAACGAGCCATTAATCAGCGCCATCTGAAAAGTGATCCCGTTGCAGGGTCCATCGACACGCCATAGAACATTTTTGTCCGCGCGATCTGCGCAATCCGTTGATGCGTCACATAAATAAACCAAGGAGAACATGAAATGAAGACAGCCGTTGTATGTGGAGCCGGTGGATTTATCGGCAGTCATCTGGTCAAGCGCCTGAAAGCCGAGGGCTACTGGGTCCGCGGTGTGGACATTAAGCACACGGAATTCGCTCCCAGCGCCGCGGATGAGTTCCTCAAGGTTGACCTGCGCGAAGAGGCCAACTGTCAGAAAGCCGTTGTTGTGAACGGCAAGCCGGCGGATGAGGTATACCAGCTGGCCGCGGACATGGGCGGGATGGGATTCATCCACACCGCTGAGTGTGAAATCATGCACAACAGCGCGCTGATCAACGTCCATATGACCCACCAGGCCGCCCTCGCGGGCGTGCCGCGCTACTTCTTCTCGTCGTCTGTTTGTGTCTATCGCGACATGAAGCCCGGCGAGCCCGAAATGACCGAGGCCGAAGCCGTGCCCGCCAAGCCGGACAACGAATATGGATGGGAAAAGCTGTATGCCGAACGCATCGCTCAAGCCTACGGCCGGCATCACAACATGAAGGTTCGCATCGCCCGGTTTCAGAATTGCTATGGTCCCGAGGGAACGTGGCGTGGCGGGCGCGAAAAGGCTCCCGCGGCGCTGTCGCGGAAAATCGCCGAGGCGCCGGAGGGCGGAGAGGTTGAGGTTTGGGGTGACGGCAGCGCGGTGCGCTCCTACACGTTCGTGGACGACATGACGGACGGTATTTTCCGGCTCATGCAATCCGACCTCGAAGGCGCGGTCAACATCGGCTGCCCCGAGTATGTCACCGTGGATGCCCTGGCCCGTTGCATTGCCGAGGTCGCGGGGAAACGAATCGCGATCAAGCACATCAAGGGACCCGTGGGAGTGCAATCCCGCAACTTCAGCAACGCCCGAATTGAATCCATCGGCTGGCGTTCGCGCTTCCCCCTCCGCGACGGTATCGCCCGCACCTATCCCTGGGTTGCAGAGCAGGTCGCCCGGGCGAAGAAATAGAGACGAGAGGCAGGAGGCACTCCAGCCCCCCAGCGCCCAGAGCCTGATACCCGGCGCCCAGCAATGAGCGGCTATCGAGAACTCAATATCTATAAAGAGTCTCATCGCCTGGGAGTGGGAATTCACAAATTCAGCCTCAAGCTGCCTAAATACGAGTTATATGAAAGCGGGGCTCAAATCCGAAGAGCATCGAAATCCATATCGGCCAATATTGTGGAGGGCTATGGCCGCCGACGATATGTCGCGGATTATGTGCGGTTTCTGACTTATGCTCAGTCATCCTGCGATGAAACCCACGAATGGATCACGTACATTCATGAGCTTCATAGGGAATTATCCGACGAAGCGTTGCAGCTCTTGAAACTTGCGGACACCCTCGGTCGGCAGATCAACGTCTTCATTCAATCCATCGAATCCCGACGGTCTCATTCCCGTACTTCAGTCCCTAGCCCCCAGCGCCCAGAATCTAGTCCCTAGTCCCCAGAACCCAGAACCTAGTGCCCAGCCCCCAGAGTCCAGTCCTATGCCAATCAAAATCACTTCTGTCGTCGGCGCGCGGCCGAATTTCATGAAAATCGCGCCGTTTGCGCGGGCATTGAACGCATGGGGAGATCGCGTCGAACACCGGCTGGTCCATACGGGCCAGCATTACGATGCGGCGATGTCGCACGCCTTCTTTGAGGGACTGCGCATTCCCCGCCCGGACGTGGATCTCGAAATAGGTTCGGGGAGCCATGCCGAACAGGTCGGGCGGACCATGATCGCCTTCGAGCGCGACCTGCAGACGTGGAAGCCGGACTGGGTCGTGGTCGTCGGCGATGTCAACGCCACGCTGTCGTGCGCGGTAACCGCCCGCAAGGCGCACATCCGCGTCGCCCACATTGAGGCGGGATTGCGGTCGTTCGACATGGCCATGCCCGAAGAAATCAACCGGCTGGTCACGGACCGCCTGTCCAATCTGCTGTTCACCACCGACCGCATGGCCAACGATAACCTGGCGCGCGAGGGCGTGCCGCCTGAGGCCATCCGCTGGGTGGGAAATGTGATGATCGACACGCTGGATGCGGAGCTTCCCCGGGCCGCCGCGCTCGATCTGGAGAATGTGGTCGCGGAGCACCGGCATCCGGATGTGCGTGAAAAACGGCCGGCGCTGGCGGCCGATGCGTTCGGGGTGGTCACCCTGCACCGGCCGTCCAATGTGGATCATCCGGAAGTACTCGGGCCACTGACCGACTATCTGGTGGAAGAGGTTTCCAAGTCCCTGCCCCTGATCTGGAGTGTGCACCCGCGCACCGTGAAAATGCTCCAGAACTTCCAGTTATGGGACCGGATCGCGAGCTGCGCCCGGATCGCCCTGGTTCGGCCCGTGGGGTATCACGAGATGCTTTGTTTGAACCGCGCCGCGCGGCTTGTCCTGACCGATAGCGGAGGGATGCAGGAGGAATGCTGCGTACTCGGCACGCCCTGCGTCACCTTGCGTTGGAACACCGAACGGCCGATCACCCTCGTCGAGCATGGCGGCACCAACCGTCTCGCCGGCAACGATCCGGGAAAAATCCGCGCCGCCGTCACCGCGGCGCTGTCGGAGTCCCGCCGCCCCGTTCGCCCGCCCTTCTGGGACGGCCACGCGGCGGAGCGTATTGCCGGGGCGTTGGCACCGTGAACCTGTCCGTTGCGCACACGGTTGAACGCCCCCTTCGCCTTGCGGGGGCCGGAACGGATGGCCGTATGCGCCGAACCGCATACGCATTGACGGCGATGATCTTCATGGCATCGGCGGCCATCGGGTTCCACGGGGGGGACCGGCTTCGTTATCCTGACGAGCGGTCATACGATGCGCTGGCGCGTTCGATCATGTCGGGGGGGGGCTACTCGACCCCGGACGGACGGCCCACGGCGTTTCGGCCGCCTGGCTGGCCGATGATAATGGCGGGAGTCTATCAACTCTGGCCCCATCCCGTCGCGGCCAAGGTTTTCAATGCCGCCGCGTATGCCGGGGCGGCCGCCCTGTTGTCTGTGCTCGCGGCCCGGATCCATCCCTCCGCTCGCCCGCTGGTTCCGCTCCTGATGCTCGGCTATCCGTTGGGCTTGTATTCCGCATCGACACTGTATCCGCAGACCTTCGGAACCCTTTTGCTGGCCGCCATTTTGGTCTTGTTGTGGAACCGGGGCGGTGGGATATGGCATGGAATATTCGCAGGCATCCTGCTGGGAGCGCTGATTCTGACCATCCCGTCGTTCATGCTGGTCGTCCCGCTGATCCTGGCGGGGGCCGCGTGTGCGGGGCCCGTGAGATGGAGGATTCTCCTCCGGCAATTGCTGTGGGTGCTGGTGTGCGCGGCCGCGGTCCTTGCGCCATGGATGTATCGGAACGAGCGGATCTTCAGGCGCTTTGTTCCCGTATCCACCAATGGCGGGCTGAATCTGTTGCTGGGAAATTCCGAGCATGCACGGCCCAACAGCGGGGTCAATGTGAACATCTCCGCGCACCTCGAAGGCACGGAGGCGATGAATGAGGCCGAGCGGGACGAGCACCTGCGCCGCTGTGCCCTCGCATGGGCCGCCGGCAATCCGGGCGCTTGGTTCAAGCTATATGCCCGGAAGGTGTTGAATCACTTCCACTATCGGAATGAACTGTATGTTCAGGGGGAACAGACGCGGTTTCGCAACGCGGTGGTCATGGCAACGTATTATCCGTTGATCGCCCTTGCCGCGGCGGGGATCATTTTCCATCGGAGACATCCCCTCTCGCCGACGGAGATTGCGCTCCATGTGCTGTACTTTGGAAACGCATTCGTCGCCGCGATCGTCTTCACCCGGATCCGGTTTCGCGTTCCCTTCGATGCCCTGCTGATGGTCCTCGTGGCCGCCGGGGTGGCCCGTTTGCGGGAAGCCAGGATACTCTCCGCACATGCGATGTCTCACGCAGTGGCCACCGCGAGATGAGACGCGGAAAAAAAACATCGCCCGAATGCATGGGGCGCCAGGCTGCAGTGTCCTTGTTCAGGAGGAACAGCCGGGGAAATTCGCAGGTATCGAACGGTGAATTCCGGGGGCGCCCAACGGCCGATGCCCCGGACAGCCCGTCGGCATTCGGGGGTTTGTCGTGTGCGGACTCACTCCCGAAGATGGCCGTGCGGGTCGTTGGGCTTCACGGCTGGATTTTCACCCCAGCCTCAATTGCGCTAAAATACCCAGATGGGACAGCGTGGGCGGCCGCCCCTTTCGGGCGCCACCGGCATCCGCAACCTCAGGCCCATCATGGATGGGCCATCCGCCCCAGCGCGAGGACAGTGTCTGAAGGTACACGCCAAAGTCAAACAGGAGATTGAACATGAAGAAGGCATTAGTATGCGGGGCCGGCGGATTCATCGGCGGGCACATGGTCAAGCGGCTGAAGGCCGAAGGGTACTGGGTCCGGGGCGTGGACATCAAACCTCACGAATTTTGCGCGTTGCCGGCGGATGAGTTTGTCCAGGGAGACCTGCGGGATACCCGGCTGGCGGCATCGGTCGTCACTCCGGGTTTGGATGAAATCTACCAGTTTGCTGCAGACATGGGCGGCGCAGGATACATCTTCACGGGAGAACACGACGCCAACGTGATGCATAATTCCGCCATGTGCAACCTCAATGTCCTTGATGAAGCCGCCAGGAAAAAAGTGCCCCTGATATTCTATTCGTCATCGGCCTGCATTTATCCGGAGCGGATTCAGATGGACGCGGACAACCATGGTTTGCGCGAGGCGGATGCATACCCCGCCGGGCCGGATTCTGAATACGGCTGGGAAAAACTATTCTCCGAGAGGCTGTATCTTTCCTATCAGCGCAACTATGGAATTCAAGTTCGAGTCGCGCGCTTTCACAACATCTTCGGACCCGAGGGTACATGGACGGGGGGGAAGGAAAAGGCTCCGGCCGCCATGTGCCGCAAGGTCGCCGAGGCGGAGCCCAACGGCGTGATTGAGGTCTGGGGCGACGGCTTGCAGACTCGCACGTTCCTGTATATCGACGAATGCATCGAAGGGGTTCGGCGGCTGGTGCAGTCGAACTTTACGGGGCCAGTCAACATTGGCTCCGATGAGCTGATTTCCATCAACGATCTAGCCCGCATGGCGGCGGATATCGCGGGCTAGGGCATTCGCATCAAGAACGTTCCCGGCCCGCTGGG
>JAGOHE010000206.1 GCA_017996315.1 Kiritimatiellia bacterium
CGAGCCATCCTTCCGGTTTATCCGGGCCGACCAGTTTCAGGCGGCGGAAGGGGAATCCTGGACGGTCGGATCGTCCGCATTTTCCCGTGGCCGCCCCGGGGGACGATGGATGTGGTCGGCCCGGAGGGAATCCGAGCTGATCGCCACCGAGCCGGTCATCCTTCCGGGGCCGTTCGACAGCGTCGAACTCTGGGCGGGATGGGAGACGGCGGGTTCGGAATCTCTATCCGGATTCGCGGCGGTGAGCCTGATTGCGCGCGATGCGGAGGGGATCCGTCACGAATGGCCCATGGGATCGCTGCGCGCGGGCTCCTGGATGGTACTGCATCATCAGCTGCCCTGGCGCGCGGCGGAGACGTCGGCATTTCCTTTCCGGGTTGAAGCGGTGCGCGTATCGGCGGAAGCATCAGCCCGGCCCATCACCTCTGCGCCGGGCGCTGAGCCGGCGCATGGAATCCTTCACCTCGAGCATCTGAGCGCGTACACGGAGGATCGATCGCCCGTGGTGCCGGCATGGGGGCCCGGGAATATTCGTTTTCAACCGCCCATGCGCGCCGTGATCCATGGCCGGCCGGACTATTGGTCGCCGGAGGAGCGTCTGTTCCCGATGGGATCCGACGGCCGATCGGTTTTGGTGCGGGAGCGTGATGGCCATGTACGGTGGGAATGCGAAGCCAAAGGGCGCGGGTGGGCGTACCGCGTCGATCCGGAGCGCTGGTGGACAGAGGGGGTGGAGTTTCTCGAAAAAATTCAGGACCGCTGGCGTTCCCGGGGAAGTTGGCGCGGACTTGATCTTCCTGCGAGCCCGCTGATCGCGCACCGGATGGATGCGGAGTCGCTTCACCTTTGCCGGGAGGACGGATGGGCCGCGAGCATCCGGGTGCATCGCGGCGCGTTGGTCATGGAACTTTCGCGCGAGACTCGCGATCCGGTGGTATTGCGAGCGGGCGGGTTTGACGCTCCCGCCGGGGTGTACCAGATGGCCCTGCCATGGTTCAACGATCAAGGGCAGGGGCCGCCGATGGCGTTGTTGCTCCCGAACGATTCCGCTTCCGCTCCATGGATCGCGTCCGTCGGATTCGATCCGCGCGGATCGTCCGCGTCCGCGCTGGACTACCAGGAATTTCAGGATGGTCATCCCGTGGGATGGATGACGGCGAAATACTTCGCAGGCCCCGACGGGCGGGCGCCGGCGCCGCGGGAGCGGTTGGTGTTGCATGTCACGCCCGATTTGCGGGAGGCGCTTCCGGCCTTATCCCCGCCTCCGGAAGGAATTCGCAGTCCGTCGCTCTGGCTTTCCGCCGATCCGGAGATTGCGTCGATCCAGCGATCGGAGTTGGAGCGGCAGGGTTGGCCGGTGAATATGGCGGTGGATCCAGCGTTCCTGGGAACCGTGGAGGCGGGAACCGCCGACGAATTGGATCCGATCTCCGTGATCCGTCATGCGGTTCGACGCACTTCCGACGGGCAGTGGGCGCGGTCGCCGAACGGCGCGCCGGCAGTCAAATGGCCAGTGTTGGCGGCGGCGCTGGAGGAGGAGCCGCATGAGCATCCGGAAGCGCTGGCCTACGCGCTGGCGTCACAGAACCCCGAGGATGCGGTGGATTACGATCCGCGTTCGCTCGAAGATGCCGGGCAGCGGGCCGGGCCCTATCGCGCCGTGGCGGAATGTTTGACGCGCGCGCGGGCCGCCGTCGGAACCGGGCCGGCAGGATGGTCCGCCGTGCCGGCGCCGATGGCGTGGGTATATGCCGGGCGCGCCGATGCGGCGTGGAGCTCGGGGGCGGAAGCTTCGCGCGCGGCGAGGCGGCCGGAGTTTGTGCTGTGCTCGCTGGCGCAGGCGATGCGGCCCGCCGTGCCGGTGACGGACGACGCGCTTTCGGGCCAGGCCGTGCTGGCGCTGCTGGGCGCGCCGGTTCTCGGAGCCGTCACGGACCGGGTGGCGATGGCGCGATCCGCCGCGATGGGATCCGTCCTCGTGCCCGCCCTGCGTGATCGCGCCCGGGTGCAGGTTGGCTATTACGCGGAGGAGGGCCTGCTCGCGTTCACCGAGGCGGCGTTGCGCGGAGAGCGCGAAGCGGATCGTCTCTATGTGGAATTCGAAGGCCCCGTGGAGCTGTGTCTGAATCTCTCGCCGGACACCGACTGGCCGGCCCGGCTGGGCGGCCAGATCTGGCGATTGCCGCCGGGCGGATGGGTGGTTGAAAGCCTTGATGTGAAAGCGGCGATGGCGCGCGACGACCGGGGCCGGCTGGAATTCATCCGCGCGCCGGGCCGGGTGTTTTGGAACTCCGATCCCGGGGTGGAGGCGGAGGGCATCGAGAGCAACGCTCCCTTTATCGCCTATGCGCTGGGCCGGGAGCGGGGGTGGGACATCCGCTTGCTGCGCGAAGGCACCGGGCGGCGTCTCCGATGGCCGCTGCCGACCGGCGCGCTGGGCGCGGTGGCGCAGGCGGGGGACACGACGGACATTCCGGTGACGGTTACGAAAGACCGGTTGAGCGTGGAACTGGACATCCCGGATGATGTGGAGGAATTGGAATTGCGATGGACCCGGCCATGACATGCGCACTGAAATGCCGATCGCTCCGGAGTGCCTTCTGGGCAGCCCTGATTCTTGCCGTTTGGGGACCAGCCCCGCGCGGATGTTCCGCCGCCGCGCCGCCGGCCGCTGCCGATCCGACCGCGGAACGCGCGGCGGCGTACGAGGCCATGTCGCGGATTGCCGACGGGCTGATCCTGGTCCGGGCGCGATTTGTGGATGAGTCTCAAGTTTCGTTTGACGCGCTGGGCACGGCGGCGGTGCAGGGCATCGTGGAGAGCATCGATCCGTATGGGGAGCTGCTGGATCTGTCCGGATTGAAGGAAGTGCATGAAACCGCCACGGGCGAGTTTGGCGGCGCGGGTGTGCTTGTCATGCGTCGCAACGGACGAACGGTGGTGGCGGGGCTCGTGCCCGGCGGCCCGGCCGATCGCGCCGGCGTTCTGCCCGGCGACGAACTGGTTGAAATCGGGGGCGAGGCGGTGGAAGGAATGACGCTCGGGGAAGTCACGCAGCGCACCCGGGGCGAAGCGGGCACGCGCCTGGAGATGGCGATTCGTCGGCCGGGCGCGACGGAAACGCAGCAGATCCGGATGGAACGGTCGGCCATCGAGCTGGAGGGATTGCCGCCGCCGCGCATGATGGGCGGCGGAATCGGCTGGCTCCGGATTCCCCAGTTTGACGAACGCACGCCGGAAG
>JAGOHE010000207.1 GCA_017996315.1 Kiritimatiellia bacterium
TCAGCAGCGGCTGGAGAACGAACCATGCCGGCCCCAGGATGGTCTGCTTGAACTGCGCTACAAAATCGCGACGCACAAACAGGGCTACCAGGTCGCGATAGCGCCACAGATCGGCCAGATGCAGGTCAAACCAGCGGCTTCGGGGACGCAGGATCAGGTCCCAGTCGGCGTCGGGATTGATGTCTTTTGAATTATTCATGATGGGTGGAAGAGGCTGACGGTTGGGGATGCAAGATGCGAGATGCGGGGTGCCGCATCCCCCATCTCGAATCCCGTCCGGAGGCTCCCACTTCCATTCTTCATGATCTTCATGGTAAGAAAACTCTTTAACCATGAAGAAAAGAAGATCATGAAGGTGGATTCACAGTCCAAGGGCTCACCCTTCCATCCTCTACTTGAACGTTGGATGTTCGATGTTGGATGTTGAACGTTGAAATTTCAGTCAAACATGGTTATCCCATGTCAACATATTCAGAAACGTACAACTGTCCTCCATCTCCAAGCCGACAACAACAAACCGCCAACCGCCAACCTCTTCCCCACATCCTGCATCCCGCATCCCGACCCTCGCATCCCGCATCTCGCATCCCGCATCACCCCTACCCTTCCGTCTGATAATGGTCTCCATATCCATATCGGTAGTGGCTGTAGTGGTAGTCGTATTTGCTGAAATAGGAGGCTTTCTTGTAGTCGAGACCGTTGACGATGACGCCGAGGATCGGGGTGCCGACTTCGCTCAGATGACGAATGGCATTGCGGGTGGGACTTTTGCGGGTTTTTCCGGGACGGAGCACCAGGAGTACGCCATCGGAGAGGGCGGCCAGGGAAACCGCATCGTTAACCACACCGAAGGGCGGGCTGTCCAGAACCACCCGGTCATAGCGCTCGCGCGCCCAGTTCATGAATTCCTTCACGAACTTCTGCCCGACCACTTCCCCCGCGCTGAGGTCCCTGCCGGCTGCGCGGCTGCAGATTACATCCATCCCCGTGATTTCCGTGTGGAACGGGAGTTTCTCAAACCGGCCGGCATTGCGGGACGCGAGGGCATGCGCCAGACTCTCGTGGTCCTCCGGAATCCCGAAAACTCGGCGCAAGCGCGGGCGGCGCATATCAAAGTCCACCACAAGCGTACGTTCCCCCCGCTGGGCGAATGAAATGCCCAGATTGGTTGTGCTGATGGTTTTGCCCACCTCGGGCATGGTACTGGTCACCAGCAGGACCTTGGAATGATTCTTGTAGTCGCCGGAATCCAGTACGCCGCGCAAGCCGGAAAATGCCTCTGCGAAATGGCTGTGCTTTTCCTTGTGGCACATCAAGGCGATCAACTCGCGGTTGACATTTTTTTCAAGCGGCACGACGCTGAGCACCTTGATCCCGAGATGGGCTTCCACATCCTCATCGTGCTCGAGCACATCCTCCAACACATCGAGAACCAGCGCCAGCAGCAGACCGACGACCAAACCAAGGAGGATGGCCATTTGCAGCGCGCTCGCGGGCTTGGGACTCACCGGAGCGCCCGGCACCCGCGCCGGTTCCACTTGCTTGACCGCCGCGGTGTTTTCATCCGCCGAAAGACGAGCTTCTTCGATGCGCCGGAGAATTCCTTCGTAACTGATCTTCGCGGCCGTGGCCTCGCGCTCCAGGGCGGCGAGGTTGGATTTGGCTTGTGAGGAGCGGACTTCGAATTCGGAGGATTGACGGCTCAGCTCGGCGGTCCGATTTTCGAGGCTGTTCAACTGCTGCTCGATCAGCCGGTCGTCGCTCATGACCGTTTCGCGAGCCTGACGGATCGCTTCCGCAACCATCTCCTGTGCGTTCAAAACGGTCTTTTCCGCGGCCAGATAATCCGGATGCCGCGGAGTGAGCCGTGTTTTGAGCGCGTCCCGCGCCAAAGCGGCTTCGGTGTACCGCGTGTATGCCGTCAGAATCGCCTCGCGGCGCGGAGTGTTGCTCGGCAGCTTGCCGATCGCCTCCGGCTCGAGTTCCGCGTGTTCGAGGGAGGTCAGCAAATCCCGATTCAGCAGTTGCTGGTTCTCCAGCGCGGTCTTGTTGCGGCTGACTTCCTGCAGGGCGGCGGCGGTAATCGAAGCCTGAGATTCGATTTCGCTCATGCGGTTCTTTTCGCGGAAATCCACGACCGCCTGGTCGGCTTGCTCCAGGACTTTGCGTTGCGATGACGCCTGCGCCTGAAGCCATGTCACCGCATTATCGGATTCACGCTGGTTTTCCTCGATCATGAGCGCCTCCGCCGCCGAAGCAAAGGCGTTGGCGACCGCGGCCGCGTACTCGGGATTTGTATTGGACGCGCTGACGCGCACCAGCCGCGAATTCCGCACGAGCGTATACGAAACTCCCGAGGCCGCGGCGGCGGTTTCCTCCTTCGATTTTCCGGCAAACGCGGGGTGATCCGCCAGCACATCGACCGCAATTTTACGCAATGTGGATCCGCGGAACTTCTCAAGACGAGTATTGAACACCTCGTCGGAGGGGGCCCACATCTGCTCGTCCAATATCGCGTCCGGTTGCGTCATGATGCGCGGACGCCGGACGCTCATTTCAATCAGCGCAGATGCGCTGTAAATTTTGGGGCTGAACCACAGGTAGAAGAACGCCAGGATCAGGGCAACGCCCGTCGTCAGTGTCAGCGTGAGCCATCGGCGGCGCATGACCCGCAGAATGCGGCGGGGCTTGAGCTCACCGAGAAATCCGTGCGATGGCGTTCCGGAGCCCTCCCCATAGTTGGAAGATTCATACGGTCCGCTGTAATAGGGCCCGGGCGCGCCGTAGGGCGCGGGATTCTGCGGCGGGGGCGGCGACGGTTGGTTTGTGTTGCTCATGGTGATCCTCGAAAATGGGCGCTGGGGCGCAGACGCCGAATATGGAGGCTGCGGACGGCGTTACCGATCCATCGCCGGACCCGCTCTATTTCTGTTCCTGCCGTTAAGATCTGACGATGTTTCGTGCTCTCCGTTCGAACACGCCGCGACGGCGGCCAGACCCATGACCCAGGCATACAGGATCGCAGGACTTCGGAAAGGCAGGTCTATGAGACTGTGCAGGCAGACCAATCCGGCGCCGGTGAGGGTGAAGAATACGAGGGGATCACGGTACATCCGGCGGTAGTCTCCTCGAAGCATCCGGACCAGCAGCGAGGCCGCGGCTACCGACATAAGCACGAATCCAATCCCGCCGAATTCCGCGAGGAATTGCATGGGGTCATTGTGCGCATTGGCTCTGCCG
>JAGOHE010000208.1 GCA_017996315.1 Kiritimatiellia bacterium
TTCCGCGCTAATCCGATCCGCCCCCTCGAACTCCGGCACCATCGGGCCAACGGCTTCCACAATGCGCGCGGGCAGATCGGTTGCGCTCAGAACGCCCTCTTTGCAGATGGCAAGCGCATGGCGAATGGCGTTTTCGAGTTCGCGCACATTTCCCGGCCAGCTATAGGCTTCAAGAACGCGCTCCGCGGAGCGGTCCAGGCGGGGAACCTCCCCCCCCTGCGGGGCCTCGCGCCGCAGCATGCAGGAAACCAGCGGAAGAATGTCCTCCTTCCGCTCCTTGAGCGGCTGGATCACGATGGGAATCACGCTGATCCGGTAATAGAGGTCTTCACGGAACTCGTTGCGTTCCATTATGTTCTCAAGCGGATCGTTGGTCGCCGCAAGCACGCGAACGTCAATGGGATAACTCGTGGTTCCCCCCACCTTACGAATGTGCTTGTCCTGAAGAACGCGCAGGAATTTGGCCTGAATGCTCAAGGGCATCGCGCCGATTTCATCGAGAAAGAGCGTGCCGCCATCCGCCGCTTCAAACAGGCCAATTTTGTCGGACGCGGCGCCGGTGAACGCGCCTTTGACATGACCGAACATCTCGGACTCGAGCAGGGGTTCCGGCATCGCGGCGCAATTGACCGGGATGAACGGCTTGTTCTTCCGGCGGCTGAGCGCATGGATGGCCCGGGCGACCAGTTCCTTACCTGTGCCGCTTTCACCGACGATCAGCACCGTCGCATCGGTTGGCGCCACGCGCTCGATCATCTCGCACACCTTGCGCATGCCGGGACTCTCGGCCACGATATTTTCGAGGCGGTATTTCGCTTCCAACCGCGCCCGCAATCCGGCGTTTTCCGCTAAAACCGCTTGATACTCAATCGCCTTGTCCACCGTAAGCAGCAATTCATCCACCTTGAACGGCTTGGTGACGTAGTCGAAGGCGCCGCCTTTCATGGCTTCCACGGCTGTTTTAATCGAACCATACCCTGTCAACAGCACCACGGCGGACCGGGGGCTGTATTTCCGCGCCGCTTGAAGGACCTCCAAGCCGTTCACCGGTTCCATGCGAATGTCGGTAATAATGAGGTCGTATTCGCTTTCCCGGAAAAGACGGATGGCCTCCTCGCCGTTGCCCACGGGGGTAACGTCGTAATTCTTCTTGCGTAACAGTGTCGTCAGTACGCTTCGGATGGATGGCTCGTCATCCGCCAGTAGAATTTTGGCCATATTCTTTTTTTTGCCTCACGCTTGCTAGGCGTGAACGATATTGCCTTCAGGGGACCACGGGGGCAATCTCTTTTTGCAAAAATAAGAACATTACCCGCCGAACCCAAGTCGGATTCCGGCCGCATTTTTCTCGCTTTAAGCCTTCAGAATATCCGTCATCTTGAAAAGCGGCATGAACATGGCCAACACGATGCTTCCGACGATGACTCCGAGGATGACCATGAGCAGCGGTTCAATGGTCGCGGTAAGCCCGGCCAAGGCCGTTTCAACTTCATCCTCGTAGAAATCCGACACCCGCTGGAGCATTTCATCCATTTTCCCCGTCCGTTCCCCGGCGGAAAGCATGTGCACCAGTACCCGTGGAAATTCCGGATGCCGGGCTAATTCGGTGGACAGCAATTCGCCCCCCTCGATGACCCGCTTGGCATCCTGGATCATGCGTCCGTAGAACTTGTTGCCCACGGCCACAGACACGATATCCAGCGACTCGAGAATGGGAACGCCGCTGTGAATGAGCTGAGCGAACGTGGACGCGAACCGGCCCAGCGCGATCTTGGACGCCAGTTCTCCGATCAGTGGAATTTTAAGAATAAATCGGTCCCACATATACGCCCCGGACTCGGACTGCCGCCACTTTTTGAACACAAACATCACCAGCGCCACGAAGGCGGCGGCATAGAGGAAATAGGACTTCAGAAAATTGCTGACCGAAACCAGCATCTGCGTGGGCTTGGGCAGGTTCGCCCCAAATTCACTGTAAATATCCGCGAACACCGGCACGAGAAACAAGATCATGGCCGTGGTAATAACGACCGCGAGGCACAACACTACGATCGGGTACATCATGGCCGACTTGACCTTGCGCCGAAGTTTGGCGGAGGATTCCAGGTACTTGGCCACGCGCCCGGATATTTCGGAAAGCAAACCTCCCGCCTCGCCCGCCCGCATCATGCTGCAATACAGTTCGTCAAAAACTTCGGGATATTCCCTGAGCGCCACGGAAAATTCCGCGCCGCCCTCCACCCGGAGCCGGACGCCGCGAATCACACTCCGAAACATCTTGCTCTGGGTCTGTTCTTCCAGCGCTCCCAGGGACTGCACCAGGGGAATTCCCGCGTCGAGCATGGCGGCTATCATCCGGCTGAACACCGGCAATTCCTTCAGCCGAATCTTGGAGGCCCCGGCCACTTTGCGCCGCACGGCCGCCGCCGGACGGGACGGAGAAGATCCGCCTTCCGTCCGGGCGCCCGTCTTGCTTGAACTTGTCATGGCAAAGCCCTCATATCCGGCATGGTCTAGTCTCCCGCCGTGACCCGGAGAATTTCTTCCAGTGTGGTCACGCCATCCCGGATTTGTTGTAACCCTACGTCACGCAACGTCATCATGCCATTCTGAATCGCGAGATCCCGAATTTTCGTGGCGTCGCAATCCCGCAGGATTTGGTTGCGGATCGCATCGTCCACCATCAGGATCTCCATGAGCGCTCCGCGACCCCGATAGCCTGTGTGACTGCACTTTGCGCATCCCCGGGCTTCGTAGAACGTGACGCCGCGCAACAGCTCCGGATTAATATGATTCAATTGCAGGGATTCTTCGGGGAATCGAACCGGGGCGCGGCAGGCCGGACAGACTTTTCGAAACAGGCGCTGGGCTTGGGTCATCAGCAGCGAAGAGACCAGCAAAAACGGCTCAATGCCCATGTTGACCATGCGGGCCACCGCGCCGGCCGCGTCGTTCGTATGCAGGGTGCTGAGCACCAGATGCCCCGTCAACGCCGCTTGAACAGCGATCAGGGCTGTCTCGCTGTCCCGGATTTCCCCCACCATGACGATGTCGGGATCCTGGCGCAGTATCGAACGCAGGCCGGCCGCAAAGGTCAGTCCGATATCCGAATTGGCCTGGACCTGATTGATCCCAGCCAGCTGATATTCGACCGGATCTTCCACCGTAATGATATTTACATCGGGGGTGTTGAGATCCTGCAGACACGAATACAGGGTGGTGGTCTTTCCGCTAC
>JAGOHE010000034.1 GCA_017996315.1 Kiritimatiellia bacterium
TGGTGTTGCTCGAATGCGGAACATATTGGCCAACAGGAGACATTGATGAGCTACATTCAGGATGTTGTTGAGCTTGTGGAGCGTCGCAATGCGGGAGAGCCGGAGTTCTTGCAAGCGGTGCGCGAGGTGCTGGAGTCGCTGGAGCCGGTGATCGAGCGGCATCGCCGGTATCGTGACGCGCGGATTCTGGAACGTCTGGTTGAACCCGAGCGTCAGATTATGTTTCGTGTGCCCTGGCAGGACGATACGGGCGCTGCGCAGGTGAACCGGGGATATCGCATTGAGTTCAACAGCGCGATCGGTCCGTACAAGGGCGGACTGCGCTTCCACCCGAGCGTGACGTTGAGCATTCTGAAGTTCCTTGGATTCGAGCAGATTTTCAAGAACTCGCTGACCACCCTGCCGATGGGCGGCGGCAAAGGGGGCTCCGATTTCGATCCCAAGGGCAAGTCGGATGCGGAGGTCATGCGGTTCTGCCAGAGTTTCATGACCGAGCTGCAGCGGCATATCGGCCCGGATACCGATGTCCCCGCCGGCGATATCGGTGTGGGCGGGCGCGAAATCGGATATATGTTCGGGCAGTACAAGCGGCTGCGGAATGAGTTCACCGGCGTGCTCACCGGGAAGGGACTGAAGTGGGGCGGATCGCTGATCCGGCCCGAGGCGACCGGGTATGGCGCGGTGTACTTCGCGCGCGAGATGCTGCGCACCCGCGGTGAATCGCTTGAAGGCAAGGTCTGCGCCGTTTCCGGATCCGGCAATGTGGCGCAATACACGGTCGAGAAGCTGAACCACTACGGCGCCCGGGCGGTCACGTTGTCCGACTCGGAAGGCTCCGTGTACGATCCGGACGGAATCACCCCGGAAAAACTCCAGTGGGTGATGCATCTGAAGAATGTGAAGCGCGGACGCATTCGGGAATACGCGCAGCATTTCAAGACCGAGTATCTCGAGGGCATGCGCCCCTGGGGCGTCTCCTGCCAGTGCGCGTTCCCCAGCGCCACGCAGAACGAAATATCGGGCGAAGACGCCCGGACTTTGCTTCAGAACGGCTGCGGGCTGGTGAGCGAAGGGGCGAATATGCCCAGCACTCCGGCCGCGATTGACGCCTTCCAGTCGGCGGGCATTTTGTACGGCCCCGGCAAGGCGGCCAACGCCGGCGGTGTGGCAACCTCCGGCCTCGAGATGAGCCAGAATTCCATTCGGCTCTCGTGGACGCGGGAGGAGGTGGATCAGCGCCTGGATCGGATCATGACCGACATCCACCAAAACTGTTATGAGACCGCGAAGGCTTACGGAATGCCGGGCAACTATGTCGCCGGCGCCAACATCGCGGGCTTCGTCAAAGTCGCCGACTCGATGCTCGATCAGGGCTTGGTGTAATTCAGTCCATTGCGCGCGGAGGGCAGCCGCCAAGCTGCCTTCCGCGCGGCAACGCCCCGCTGGAGGATCGCTCGCGTCCGGCGGGCGATTCTTGGAATATTTCCCGGTTTGCCCTATAAATAGCGCATGCCGATCCCTCATTCTCCCAGGGCAACAGCGCCATGGTCGCCGGAAGTATGGTCGGCCTGTGCGGATCGTGTCACTCGTGCGGGCGCGGCGGCAGCTACGCCGGAACGCGCGCGCCGGATTCTGGTGCGCGCGTCGCGTGGAATCATGCGGGCTTACACGACCAGTTTTTTCCTCGCCAGCCGATTTCTTCCCCGTCGCGCGCGCCATGAGGTCGAGTTGATATACGCGGCGGTCCGGTATCCCGACGAGATCGTGGATACGTTTCCATGGACGCCTGATCAAAAACGGGATGCGCTGGAAGCGTGGCGGTCCGACTATGCGCGCGCGATGTCCTGTGCCGACGAACGGGAAGCCCTCCGCGCGGGGGTTCCTCCCTGGCTGGCGGGCTTCCTGGGCGTGTCCCGGCGTCGCGCGATCCCGGATGAGCATTACCACGATTTCATCACAGCCATGGAGCGAGATATCGAACCGCCCCACTACGAAACCATGGATGAACTGATCCGGAACTATGTCCACGGCAGCGCCATTGTTGTCGGCTATTTTCTCGCCCATGTGTACGGCGCGCGCTCGCCGGAGGTCTGGCCGCACGTCCTCGAGAGCGCGCGGGAATTGGGCATCGGGCTGCAATTGACGAACTTCGCCCGCGATGTCGCGGAGGATGGCCGGCGTCACCGGCTCTATATCCCGCTGTCCATGCTGCGCGAGGCAGGAGGCGATCCGGAGCGTCCGTTCGATGCCGCAGGCGCGCCCGCGCTGGAACAGGCGGCACGCGCGCTGGCCCGATCCGCCGAAGAATGCTATGCCCGGGCGGAACGCGGCGTGGATGCGTTTGCCGCGGATTGTCGTTCGGCGATCCGAAGCTGCATCGGCGTCTATCGCGCGTTGAACGGGCAAATCCTCGCTCCCGGCTGGACCCCCGCCCGCCGGGCCAGCGCTCCGCTCCGGGACAAATGGCGCATCCTCCCGCCCAGCAAATACTGGCGAATTCCACTTGCGCGGCTGCCGGGATGGTGAATCGCATGGAGCCGATTCACATCATCGGTGGCGGACTGGGCGGACTGAGCGCGGCGATGCACCTGCGCATCCGGGGCCGTCCCGTCATTCTCCATGAAGCCCAGAAACGCGTCGGCGGCCGGGCGTATCAGATCGAGGCGCTCGGATGCCGGTTCGACACCGGGCCTTCGCTGCTCAATTACCCCTGGGTCTTCGAGGACTGGTTTCAGGCGGCCGGAGCGCGCATGGCGGACCGGCTCCGGTTGCGCCGGGTGGATCCCTCCATCACCTTCCGCTGGCCGGACGGGACACACTTCACTCTCACGACCGAGCTGCCCGCCCTGCGGCAGGAGATGGAGCGACTGGAACCAGGCGCCGGAGTCGGGCTGTTGAAATTCCTCGCCGACGCCGAGATCAAATACAACTTCGCCTTCCGCAAGCTCGTCACGAACAACGCGCGAAATCCCATTCGCTGGTTCGGCCGGCTGACGCTTTCCGAAATCGCCCATGCCGCGCTCTTCCGATCGCTCTACGGCGAACTCGGCCGTTTCTTCAAATCCCCCCGCATCAAAGAAGCCCTCGGCTCGTATGCGATGTATCTCGGCGGATCGCCCTGGCGTCTGCCCGGGCTGTTTTCCATCCTGCCTTTCGGCGAGCTGGCGTACGGTTTATGGCTGCCGGAGGGCGGTATCTACGCGCTTGTGGAGGCGATGGGCCGCGTGGTCCGCGAGTCCGGCGTCGAAGTGCGCACCAACGCGCCGGTGCGCGCGATCGAATCCGAGCGGGGCGCCGTGCGCGGCCTGCGCATGGCGGATGGAACGTTCGAGCCCGCCCGCCGTGTGGTGTCCAATGTGGATGTTCCCACAACCTGGCATCGGTTGCTGGGCCGGCCCTCCTCGCGCACTCCCGCGATGACGCCCGGAGTGGTCACCGGATATCTGGTCCTGCGTCGAAGGCCGGAAGGTCTCGGGCATCACACGATCTTTCTGCCGGAACGATGCCGCGCGACGTTCGACCGTCTGCATACCGGACCGGGGCTGCCGGACGAGCTGGCGTTCTACACCAGCCTGCCCACCGATACCGATCCCTCGCTCGCGCCGCCGGGATTTCATACGCTGTTCATCCTCGTTCCGACACCCGTGCTCAGCCGCATCGGGCCGGTGGACGGCCCTGCGCTCATCGCCGATGCCCGAGCGCGCGTGTTCGATCGTCTGCGGCAGCACGGCTGCGATATCCGGGACACGGATATCGCGCACGAGCAGTTTATGGCCCCGTCGGACTGGTCGGACCAATTCGGCCTCTTTGACGGATCGGCGTTCGGCGCCGCGCACACGATGTTCCAGTTGGGACCGTTCCGCTCGCCCAACCGCGATCCGCATACGCGGGGTCTGTATTATGTCGGCGCCAGCACGACGCCCGGCACCGGACTTCCGCTGGTCACACTTGGAGGGCGCATGGTCGCGAATACGGTGCTCGCCGACGATGGGGGCGCCAATTGACCGCGGGCATCTGGATCTGGCTCGGATTGATCCTGGTGGCAACCATTCTGGTCGCGGTCAATGCGATCAGCTGGCCGCGTGTGCCCGCGCGCGGGAATATCGGGGCGTCGGCCGGATCGGTGACCATCGCCATCCCCGCGCGGAATGAAGAAGCGCACCTTGACGCCTGCCTCGACGCGGCGCTGGCGCAGGGTCCTGTCGTCCGCGAAATCCGGGTATGCGACGACCATTCCACCGACGGCACCCTCGCGATCCTGCAGGCGCGCGCCGCGTCCGATCCGCGCATCGTTGTTCAGCGCGCTCCCGCGCTGCCGGACGGGTGGACAGGAAAGACGCATGCGTGCCAGCGCCTCGCGGAACACACGCAAACGGAATGGCTGCTCTTTCTGGATTGCGATACGCGCCTGCTGCCCGGCGCGGTGGAACGGCTGCTCGCCGAGGCGGAACGCCGCCGCCTGACATTTCTCGCGCCATGGCCCGGGTTCCCCCTCGGATCCCCGGCGGAGAAGATTTTCATGCCTCTGCTGAACTTCGCGGTGTTTTCGCTGTTCCCGGCGGCGCTTTCGCTGCTCGACATGCGGGCGTCGCTGGGTCTCGCGCACGGGGCCTGCCTGCTGATGCGGCGGGAGGAATACCTGCGGGTCGGAGGTCACGCCGCCGTGCGCCAGGAATTGTTTGAGGACACCGCCCTCGCCCGCGCCTGGCGCGCGGCCGGCTTCCGCGGCGCCTGTCTCGACGGCCAGGACATAGCGCGGGTGCGCATGTACGACCGGCTCGGCGGCATCTGGACGGGTTTTCAGAAGATTCTTCACCCGGCGTTCCGCCACGAAATCTCGTTCTGGCTGTTCCTCCTTTTTCACGCCGTCCTGTTTGTCGCGCCGGTCGCGCTGCTGGGCATCCGGCCGCGCGCGGCGGGGGTGATGCTGGGATTGGCCGTATTGGCGCGCGCGCTGCAGGCCCTTCGGTTTCAATACCCGATCTGGAGCGCTCTGCTGCACGCGCCCGCCGAATTGGGTTTGGTGTTGTGCGGATTGATGTCGCGCCTGCGCGTAGCGTCGGGACACGGGCTGTCCTGGCGCGGGAGGATTTATCATGGCCGCCGCTGATCGAACCGCGCTGGTCATCGGCGCCGGCCTCGGCGGACTGGCCGTCGCGGCGCGGCTGGCGCATCGGGGCTGGCGCGTGACCGTGGTTGAGCGCGACGCCTCGCCGGGCGGCAAGATGAACCAATGGCGGACGGGCGGATTCCGATTCGATACCGGACCCTCGCTCGTCACCATGCCCTGGGTGTTTGAGGAACTGTTCCGCGACATCGGCCTGCGCATGGCGGACCACGTGGAGTTGATGAAGGTCGAACCGGCCGCCGAGTATGTGTTTGACGACGGCGGACGATTCACCCATTCCGCCCGGTTGCCGGACATGCTGGACGAAATCCGGCGCTGGGAAGGCGGAAGCGCCGACGGTGTGCTCTCGTTCCTGCGGCTGGGCATGCGGCTGTACGAATTGTCGAAAGGCACCTTCTTCGCGCGCTCTCCCTTCGAGCCGGGAGGTCCCCCTCCCACGGAAGCGCTGCGGCACCTGCCCTTGCGCCATGCCTGGGGCAGGTATGCCGATACGGTGGAACGGTTCGTGCGCAGTCCGCATCTGCGCCGGGTGTTCCTGCGCTACGCGACCTATGTGGGGTCGTCGCCCTGGCGAATGCCCGCGACGCTCGCCGTCATTCCGGCCATCGAATCCGCGTTCGGGGTCTGGCATGCGCGCGGCGGGTTGTACTCGATCATTGAAGCCCTCGTGTCGGACCTTGCCCGGCGCGGAGTCGAACTCCGAACCGGCGCGCATGTGGAGACCATCGAACGGGAGTCGGGCCGGGTGCGCGGCGCGCGATTGTCCGACGGCACGCGGCTCGATGCGCGCGCGGTCATCTTCAACGGAGACGCGGGACGCTTGCCCGCGTTGCTGGGCGAACCGGGCGCGCGTCCTCCCCCCGAATCCCGGCGCTCCACGTCGGGAATGGTATTCCTGATCGCCACACCCCGCACCCTGCCCGACCAGCCGCATCACCGGGTGTTTTTCTCGGCGGATTATCCGGAAGAATTCCGCGACCTGTTCGAACGACGCGTTTTTCCGCGCGATCCGACGGTGTACGTGAACATGCCCAGCCGGACCGATCGCTCCATGACGCCGGGCTCGGGAGAAGTCGTGTTTATCATGGCCAATGCGCCGGCCAACGACGGCGATGCCTGGGATGCCTCGGCGATTGCCGAGGCGGAACAGCGGGTCTTCGCTCGGCTGACCCGATCGGGATTCCCGGATCTGCGCGAGGGGGCCCTCTCCCGCCGCGTCATCACCCCGCGCGACCTGGCGGGCCGATTCGACATGCCGGGCGGCTCGATCTATGGCGCGGCGTCGCACGGCTGGCGCGGCGCATTCCTGCGCGCGCCCAATCGAGTCCGCCGACATCCCGGGCTCTTCTGCGTCGGCGGCAGCACGCATCCCGGCGGCGGAACACCAACGGTCCTGTTGTCCTCCCGCATCACGGCGGACTTGGTCGAACGCCATGCGTGAGCGCGCTCCAGGGAGCCGTGATCGCGGCGGATTACCTCGCGGCCTGCGGTGGGCGATTGCCGGCGTGTATCTGATCTTCTGGATCGGCGGGCTCGGTTCGTACCTGATGCTCGGCGGTCCGCCGGAGGGCTCGGAATGGGCCGCGCCGATGTTCCTCTGGATCGGCGGCGCGCTGATGGCCGCGCAGTATGCCCCGCGCGACGCGGGTAAACTAGTCATCGTGGGCATAGCCGGCTGGGCATCGGAATGGCTGGGCGTTCGAACCGGCATACCGTTCGGAAGCTATCACTACACCGACGCGCTGGGGCCCGCCATCGCAGGCGCGCCGCTGGCGATGATCCCGGCGTGGATTCTATTGGCCGGATACGCGCGCGCCGTGCTCGGGGATACGGACCGTCGCGGACGCTGGGCGGCGGCGCTGCTCGGGGCCGGATGGATGACCGCGGTGGATTTGATCATTGATCCCCTCGCAGCCGGCCCGTTGGGGTATTGGGCCTGGGATCACAAGGGCGCGTATTTTGGCATTCCCGCCACGAATTTCGCCGGATGGATGCTGGTTTCCGCCGTACTGCTGGCATTCCTTGGCCCGGTGCGCGCGGCCCGGGGAGCGAAATGGACGGGCGCCAGTATCGTCGCTTTCTTCAGCGTGATAGCCGCGGGAACAGCCGGATATGTATGGGTGGCGGTTATCGGCGCGCTGTTACTGGCCCTCCAGGCGACCATCGCGCGCCGCACCGGGGTCGCGTCATCCGCCGGTTAGTTCCTCGCTCGCGCGACGGCGGGCGGATCATGGCCATATCCCTGGAGTTCAGTTGATGCGAAGACTCAACCAGGCTCCGAAGAACGGTCGGACGCTTGTTCTGGAACCGTGATTTTCGTTTGGAACTGAAATGGAATTCGGCTATCTTAAAGGATCGCCATATTTGCGACATCTTATCCCATGATTGCCCATGCCCCCATGCTTGAACCTCTGACGTTCGCTCCGGTGTATAAGGAGTACGTGTGGGGAGGCCAGCGCATTCCCCGGGTCTATCATCGGGCGGGGGCGCCGGAGATCTGCGCCGAGTCATGGGAAATTTCGGCCCATCCCGACGGCATGAGCGTGGTGGATGTCGGTCCCCTGCGCGGCCGCACCCTGGCTTCGTTGGTGGATGACTTTGGCGTCCAACTGCTGGGGACCCATCCGGCGCCCGGAAAATTTCCCCTGCTGCTCAAGATCATTGATGCCCGCGACCGGCTCAGCGTGCAGGTTCACCCGAACGATGAGGATGCCCAGCGCTATGGCGGCGAGGCCAAGAACGAGGCGTGGCATATCCTGGAAGCGGACCCCGGCGCGATTATCTTCGCGGGCATGAAACCCGGTACCCGCCGTTCCGATTTTGAAGAGGCTATCCGGCATACGCGCATTGACCGCCTGCTGTCCGAGGTGCCCGTGCGAAACGGTGATTCTGTGGTCATCCCCGGCGGGCTGGTGCATGCCCTCGACAGCGGATTAATGATTTACGAAATCCAGCAGAGCTCCAATACGACGTACCGCATCTACGACTGGGGACGCGTGGGACACGATGGAAAGCCGCGCGAAACCCATGTCGCTCAGGCCTTGAGGGTCATTGCATGGCGGGATCAGACCGCGGCGGTCTCGCAGCCTGTGCCCGTCCCCGCGGAACCCGGCGTCGCTCGATTCCATCACGTGGAAACCCCGTATTTCCGGATGGATCGAATCGCTCTGGGCGCGCCCCACCGGATCGCGCACGGCGGGGGCAGTTTTCATGCGATCTTTTGCGCATCGGGAGCGCTGCGCATCGCCTTTGCGGGACATGCGAGGGAACTTCCCCTAGGCGCCAGCGCGCTCATACCCGCCGCGCTCACCGATTTCACCTTGGAACCTGTCGCCTCAGGCACGGAGGTGCTGCTGGTCTGGGTCCCATCGTCTTCAGGCTCCCGGAATATCCGCGGAGACGCGCTCTCATCACACAGGAAATCTTCGGCATGAAAAAGCTATTCACCTCATTCGCGGGCCTTGCGGCTGCGATGCCGGCGTCCGCGCAGTTGCACGTCGCCCTGCACGCCGGGACTCCCACGCAGAATGCCATGGCGGCGGGCGCCTCGCCCGTGACGCAGGGCACGGTGGTCCGGACCGACACCGAGGCCTGGACCGCAGTCCTGGGCAACCCGAGTGTGGCCAACACGTTCACCAATATTCCCCTGCTGGCCGAAGATGGCTCGGACAGCGGCGCGCGCTTGTCCGGCTATACCGGATGGGGCACCACCAATACCAACGGATGGGAATCATCCACCAAAGATCATGTGATGATGGCCGGATGGCACGGGCTTCGGGGCACCGGAGAATATCTGACCGTATCGAATCTGCCCGCCGCGATTCAGGAGCGTTTTTATGTCGTCATCTATGGCGACAGCAACGATTCCAACAGCCGGGTGATGAATTACACCATCCAGACGTCCACCGGCACGATCACTGACAATGCCAACTTCAACGGGACTTTTGTGGACGGCACAAACCGCGTGGTCATCAGCGGATTGTCCGGCAGCAGCTTTACCATCTCCGGCAATGCATCGGGCAGCGACCCACGCTCGGCGATCAACGGCTTTGAAATCTTCCCGGGCGATCCCCCCATGATGCCCTCCATCAGCGCCTTCTTTGCCGATGACCATTATGTCACCCCGGGCACGGAGGTGACGTTGAACTGGACGTGCGCGGGCGCGCAGACTGTGAGCCTCGCCCCCGGTTGGGGAACGGTGGAAGCGTCCGGATCCGTGACCTTCACCCCGACGGCGACGGGCATCTGCACCCTCACCGCATCCAGCGATGTGGGCGTCACGACAAAAACGATCCGCGTCGGTGTCGGTCCGGAACGTCCAAACATCATAATGTTCCTTGTCGACGACATGGGCTGGCAGGACTGCTCTCTGCCGTTCCACTATACCGGCGGAGCTTTTATCCGCACGGCGCTGAACAACCAGTATCGAACCCCCAACATGGAAGCGCTGGCCGCCCGCGGGTTGCGGTTTTCGAACGCGGCCGCCCATCCCGTGTGCTCGCCCAGCCGGGTGACGCTGATGACCGGTATGCACGCCGCCCGGCATCATGTGACGAACTGGACCTATCCGACCGATCCCCGGCAGACGGACAACAGCAACGGCACTTTGAATCCGCCCGCCAACTGGGGCATGTCCGGAATTCTCGAAACCGATGTGACCTTCCCGGCGCTTCTTCAACAGGCGGGCTACCGGACCATCCATGCCGGAAAAGCGCATTTCGGACCGACCTTTACGTCCACCGATCAAACCACACGAAATATTTCCGGAGATCCTCTGAACCTGGGGTTCGACGTGAACATCGCGGGCTGGGGCGCGGGCGGACCGGGATCCTACTCCAGCTCCAGCCAGTATGGCACCAACCCGTTGTGGCACGTTCCGGGGCTGGAGCAGTACTACACGCCGGTTGACACCAACACGCACTTGTCCGAGGCCTTGACGATCGAAGCCGGCAAAGCTATCGAGCAAGCCGTGGATGATGGCACGCCGTTCTACACCTACATGGCGCATTACGCGATCCATGCGCCTTATGAAACCGACGCGCGCTTCTCGGCCAACTATCCCGGACTTTCCGGACTCATGCTGGGCCATGCAACCCTGATCGAAGGTATGGATCAGGCGCTGGGCCGGCTGCTCACGAAGCTGGACGAGCTGGGCGTGGCGGAGAATACGCTGATCGTCTTCATGGGAGACAACGGGGCGGAAAGCCCGAATACTGGCTCCCTGCCCCGTCCGTCGGATCCCCTGCGCGGGCGCAAGGGCACAGCCTATGAGGGCGGCACCCGGGTTCCGCTGTTCGTGGCCTGGGCGAAGAATGCCACCAACGCATTCCAGACGAATCTTCCCATTCTCCAGAACGCGCACCAGGGCGATATGGTATGCATCGAGGATATCTTCCCCACCATACTGGATATCGCCGATGTGGAGAGCGGAGTCCAAACCGACGGGAAGTCCCTAACGCCCTACTTCCGGGGAGATCCGGGAACTCACCGGCCCCAGGAATTCATCACGCACTTCCCCCACGACCATAACGATGAGTTCTATTCCACCATCCGCCAGGGGAAATGGAAGGCGATCTACCGTTATCTCAGCAAATCCTGGGAACTCTACAATCTGGAAACCGATATTGGGGAATCCACCAATCTGGCCGGCAGTCTGACGGCCGAACATGCCATGCGTCTCGCGCAATTAGCCCGTCGGCTCATCCGAGAGCTGGATCGAATGGGCGCGCAATTCCCCACCGAAGATGCCACCGGAAATACCCGCCGGGTCAACATGCCCGCCCTCACCTCGCACACGGCGCTCACCACAATGGACACCGACGGCGACGGTATTACGGATGCCGGGGAAGACACGGATTGGGATGGGTTGAAAGACACGGCGGAAACCGATCCGGATGCCGCAGACACCGATGATGATGGCACCCCCGACGGCGCAGAAAAGAAGATCGGCACCGATCCTCTGGATCCGGAGTTCTTATTCGTGATCACCCCGACCGCACCCACGACGGAGACGGTTCGATTGACCTGGCCCTCGCAGCCGGGCGCTTCGTTTAGTGTGGAAGGCAAGGAGCGTATGACCGACCCGAACTGGAACGTTCTGGACGATGATGTTTCCGCGGCCGCGTCGCCCGCCACCACCACCACCTTCGATTACGACGTGACCGGGCTGTACAGGTTTTTCCGGGTCGTTCTCAACAGTTAGCGCCGGCGGCCCCTGCTGTTTTTTGCGGGATGCGCACGGTCCGCATCCCGTGCTATTTATGCCGCCTGTGATAGACTTTCCGTCATGTCCTCTCACCCATCACAAGGGTCCCCTGCCATTCCGCTGGGCACATGGGCGGGTACTCGTGTCGGGCTGCACCCGTCATGGATTCCCATTCTGGCGGTCCTGGCAGGCATGGCGCTGGTCGCAGGCAGCGGCTGGCGCACGGTCCTCGCGGGCGCTCTCGCCGGAGCCGGCGCGCATGCGGCCGTCGCAACCGCCATGCTTCGGCGGCGCGCGGTGCGGCCGGACGAGTGGATGGTGACACCCTATGGCGCGATTCCGAAGCTGGGCCGACGGCCAGCGCCTCTTCCCTCCCGGGGATGGATTTCGCTGGTCATGGCCGGCATTCTGGTCCGTCTGTCATGCGCCCTGCTCTGCCGGATACTGATGCCCGAAGACGCATCTGCGCATGCTGGCGAGTCGTCGCCCTGGGCCCTGCTGTATCGGTGGAATATTCTGCTCGCATGGATGCACCCGCTCCCCGCCCTGCCGATGGATGGCTCGCGCGTCCTGCGCGCCTGGGCCGGATTCCTGCCTCCCGCCATGACCGCATCCATCCTGCGCCGGGCCGGACTGACCTGCGCGTTTGTATTGCTCTTCATCAGCCTCGTGGGTGAACTCCATCTCCCCGCCCTGATCACCGCCCTGTTCCTCTGGCATGCGGCGGAGACCGCCGCCCGACCCGAAGGCGTTTCCATGCCGGGGGCGGCTTCGCAGCCCGGATGGAATCCGGATGAAATTGTGGTCAGCCCGCCGCCCTATGCCTCGGCGACCTCCGCGGCGGAGCCGGCCAACGCTCCCTCCCGCTTCCTGAATTTCGACCGGATCAAACGCAGCCTCGCAGGATGGTGGGTGGATTGATTCCGCGGCCCATGAGGGAAGACCATCAGGAATTGACCATTCCGCCCCGGGGTTTTCGGCCTATGATCTTGTTCAACGCCGCTGGGGTGTGCTATTTTGACGTGGCCGGCCGCGCTGGAAGGTCCGCCGGGACCTGTGCGACGGACGCGGGTGAATCATGTCAGGGCCGGAAGGCAGCAGCATTAAGCCATGCCGGACGGGCGCCGCAGATCACCTGGCCGGGCTGGAAAGCCGGCCGGTTTTGAACCTATTCGGGAGTCCCAATTTAGAAAGCGCGCATCGTGTCGGAGTCCTACCAGGTCATCGCCCGTAAATACCGCCCCCAGCAATTCGACGAGGTGGTCGGGCAGGAGCATGTCACGCGGACGCTCCAGAACGCGCTGACCCTCCAGCGGGTGGCGCACGCGTACCTGTTTGTCGGCCCGCGGGGCACCGGGAAAACGACGCTGGCCCGTATTTTCTCCAAGGCGCTCAACTGCCGCGCGGGCAAGCCGGGGTATCTCTGCGACCAATGCGAATCCTGCGTGCAAATCCGCGAAGGCCGGTCGCTGGATGTGATCGAAATCGACGGCGCCTCCAATAACGGCGTGGAGGAAGTGCGCAATCTGCGCGACAGCGCCCGCTATCTGCCGGCGCATTCGCCGTTCAAGATCTACATCATTGACGAAGTGCACATGCTCACCGTGGCCGCGTTCAACGCGCTGCTGAAGACGCTGGAAGAACCGCCGGCGCATGTGAAGTTTTTGTTCGCGACCACGGATCCCCAGAAACTGCCCGCCACGATCATCTCCCGCTGCCAGCGCTTCGACCTGCGGCGCATTTCCTCGCGCGATATCGCCGCCCACCTGCGCGTGATCTGCGGCAAGGAGCAGGTGAAGATCACCGACGACGCCCTCGCGGCCATCGCGCGCGGCGCCGAGGGCGGATTGCGCGACGCGCAATCGGCCTTGGATCAACTGATCGCGTTCCGGGGCAAATCCATCACGGAAGAGGATGTGCTTTCCGTGTTCGGGTTGATCTCGCGCTCGCGTCTTGAGGCTCTGGCGCAGGCTCTGATCGGAGGCGATGTGCCGGGCATGCTCCGGCTGCTGGACGAGATGGAACGCCAGGGCACGGATCTGAAGCGCGTGCTGGTCGAATTGCTTGAATGGTTCCGCCATCTGCTGGCATGGATTTTCGTCCAGAGCGCGGAATCGCTGGATCTTCCGGAATCGCTGCTGACCGGCATCCGGGAGGCTGCAAAAAACACCGACGCGGGGCGGACGATGCGCATCATCGAAGCCCTGCTGCAGACCGAAAGCGAGCTGCGCTATTCCATGGCCCCGCGGCTGATCATGGATATCGGCTTGATGCGAGCGGCGCGCGCGGCCACAGCGGTGTCGCTGGATCAATTGATTCGTGAAATCACCGCCCTGCGTGAAGGCATCGCGCCTCCGGAAGTTTCCGCGCCTCCGTCTCCGCCCGTCCGTCCCCCGCCCTCCTCCGAAGACGCGCCGCGTCCGGCGGCCGCATCAGCCCCGGCGCCCGCGGTTCGACCGACATCATCCCCCGACGAGAGCCGTGCGGTCACATCTTCGTGGGAGGATATCGCGAAGAGAATCTCCGCCGCCTACGGCCATCTGGAACCGCTGCTCAAAGATTCCCGTCTGGAAGCACAGGAAGATGGCGGCATGACGGTGTGGGTTCGCGCGCCTGGCGAGGATGACCTGGCTCCGCTGCAGGAAAAACGGGTGCTCGCGGGGATCGAGAAAATGATCCACCGGAACCTGAAACTCAAGGGACCGTTGTCCATCCGCTGGTCGAAGCCGGGGGCGACCGCGGCGCCGGCCGTCGCCGAGGCTGCCGCCGAAGCGCCCCGACCCGCGGATTCCGCCGATCCGACTGCCTCCCGCCCCCGACGGAATATCCGCAAACAGGCGCAGGAACATCCGACGGTGAAGAATTTGCTCAATGTGTTTGGTGGCGTGATCGAAGATATCAAGGAGTAGCCCCCTCATGAATGTGCTGAAAATGATGAAGCAGGCCGCTGATGTGCAGCGAAAAATGGGAGAGATGCAGGCCTCCCTCGCGGCCCAGACCGTGGAATTCAGCAGCGGCGGAGGCATGGTCCGCGTAACGGCCACCGGCGATCTGAAGATCCAGAATATTTCGATCGATCCCAAGGTGGTGAACGCCAGCGACGTGGAAATGCTGGAAGACCTGGTGCGGGCCGCCGTGGATGGCGCGCTCGGAAAAGCGCGGGACCTGGCCGCGGAACAAATGAAATCGGTCACCGCCGGACTTCAACTGCCTCCCGGATTCAACCTGCCCTCCTGATCCGTGGATGCCTTGGAACGATTGATGGACGCGCTGGGGCGGCTGCCGGGTGTCGGCCGCCGATCTTCCGAGCGCATCGCCCTCAAACTGGTGCGGCAGCGCGCGCTGCTGCGCGAGGTGATCGCGGCGCTTGAGCAGACCGAATCCGAAATCCGCCTGTGCCGCCGTTGCGGAAACCTGACGGAAACGGATCGGGATCCCTGCGCGCTCTGCACGGATGCTCGCCGGGATGATCGGGTGCTGTGCGTGGTCGAGGAACCTTCCGATATTGTTCAGCTCGAAAAGACCGGCGCCTTCAGGGGCCGGTATCACGCGCTGATGGGCAAACTCTCCCCCATGCGCGATGAGGGGATCAAGAATCCGGCGATATCCTCCCTGATCGAGCGCGTGCGCGCGGGCGGCATCGAGGAAGTGGTTCTCGCGCTCAATACGGATGTGGAGAGCGACGCCACGGCTTCCTTCCTCCGGGACCGGCTGCGGGCGTTCAACGTGCGCGTCACGCTCATCGCGTTCGGCCTTCCCGCCGGAAGCGGGATCGACT
>JAGOHE010000035.1 GCA_017996315.1 Kiritimatiellia bacterium
TCCTGATCATCCACGACGAGCAGATCGTCAATGTTGTGTTTCTGGAAGAGCGCCAGTACATCCACCGCCAACCGGTCGGAGGGCAACCGTTTGGGATCGGGAGTCATCGCATCCGCCACGGCCAGTTCGCTGACCGGACGGGGGCCATCCATGTGCCGCCGCAGATCGCCATCGGTGAAAATGCCGGCCACCCGGCCGCCCGGATGCACCACGGCCACCGCGCCCGACCGGGCCCGGGTCATCTCCATCACCGCCTCGCGTACAGAGGCGGTCAGCGGAATCTGAGCCACGCGCTCGCCCGTTCGCATGATGTCGCACACGCGCAGCAGCAATGCGCGGCCGATCGCGCCGGCAGGATGCAGCTTGGCATAGTCCTCTTTGCGAAAACCGCGCGCATCGAGCAGCGTCATCGCCAGTGCGTCTCCGACCGCAAGCGTGGCGGTAGTGCTGGCGGTGGGGGCAATGTTGAAAGGACAGGCTTCCCGGCTCACGCGGACCAGCAGCGTGGCGTCGCACAGCCGGGCTAAGACGCTCTCGGCTTCGCCGGTCAGAGCGATCAGCGGTGTGCCCAGCCTCCGCAGGGCGGGGATCATGGCGATGAGCTCGTCGGAGGCGCCACTGTAGCTCATCGCAATGATGATATCCGCCGGCTGCACAACGCCCAGATCGCCGTGCATCGCGTCGCTGGGATGCAGCACGACAGCCGGCGATCCGGTGCTGGACAGGGTCGCCGCAATTTTCTGGGCGATGGGGAGGTTCTTGCCGACGCCGGTCAGGACGATCTTGCCGCCCTTCTGCAAGTGCAACAGGACGAGATTCACGGTTTCCGTGAACCCCCCGTCGAGGGAATCCCTCACGCGCTGCAGTTCGGCAATTTCGATGTCGAGCACTTCGCGTGCCCGGTCAATATATGCGCCCATAAATCTCCCAATTGGGGCTGCATTATGACATTTTCGCGGTCGTCGGGCGATAAAAAATTACGCGCGGATCAATGGAGATACCCAGCCCGGTATTCCGTCGTTTGCCGATAGGCCTCCCCGCGCCGAAGCAGAATCGAGGGGAATTCGGGGTGATGAATAGCGTCGGGGAAATGCTCCGCTTCCAGCGCTACGCCGGCGGAATGGGGCAGGGGACGCCCGTCGCGGCCTGCGACACCCTGGACATAGTATCCGGTGTACACATGCACACCGGGTTCGGTGGTCCGCAGTTCGACGATCCGGCCCGTCGGGGGATATTCCAGTCGGGCGCAGCACTCTTTCAGACCGGGCGTGTCGAACACGAAACAGTGATCATATCCGGTCGGAAGTCCGAGGGGCCGTCCGTCCAGCATGCCGCCGTCGCGGAAATCCCACGGTGTGCCTTCCACCGGGAGGATTTCGCCGGTGACCAGCGCGTGCTCGTCCGAGGGCAGATACCGGGAAGCGCTCAGGGTCAGCCGGTGCGTGTGGACGTCCGGGCACTGACCGCCTGACAGGTTGAAATACGCGTGGTTGGTAAGATTGAGAATCGTCGTCCGGTCGCACATCGCCTCGTATTCGATGCGCAGAATGTGATCGTCGGTGAGGGTGTACGTAACGCTCACATCCAGATTGCCGGGATACCCCTCCTCGCCATCGGGGCTCACCCGATGCAGGCGGACCGCTCGTGGGGTGGACTCCGCCACCCGCCAGGCATGACGGTCGAATCCGCGCGCGCCCCCGTGCAGATGATTCGGTCCATTGTTGCAGACGAGGGCGTGGTCATTGCCCTCAATCGTGAACCGGCCCCGGGCGATGCGGTTGGCGACGCGACCGCAAATTGCTCCGAAATACGCGGGGTTTGCCTTCACATATTCGGCGGGATCCGCGAATCCGAGGGTAAGTTCCTCGGGGCGCCCGTCCCGGCCCGGAGCGGTCCATGAGTGCAGGATGGCGCCAAAGCTCAGGATGCGCGCCTCACCGCCGGTTGCGTTACGAAGAGTGATTTGCTCGAGATCCAAACCATCCATCCGGCCAAAGGTCGAGTGATGTGTGCGCATGACCGTCCTCCCGTCCGATGGGCCGGGCGGGCCGCAGGCCCGCCCGTGATTTAGAATTTTTCGCGGGTGACGCCGTCTACAACCCGGCATTCATGCACCGCGAAGCGATCGGCGAAGTCCGGCCGACTGCGGGGATACGCAGTTTCGACCGCGCGCCGCAGGGCTTTGACCGCCGGCGCGAGCGCGAGGGCGCCCGCCGCGCCTTTATCCCCGCCGCCGAGCATGCGCTCGCCGAGGACGCCGGGCACGGTGCGCGCGATATCACACATCGTCTCGAGTTCCGGTCCGGAAATCCGGTACAGGTCGCGCAGGCCGATGCCGTCTTCGCGGAAGATGGCGCCCACAGTGGCCACGTCGCCCGCCCGCCAGGCCTTGAGCATGCGGGCAAACCGTTGTTGCGCTCCGTAGATATACCGCAGCCGGTCGCAATGGCCCGGATGGCTCGAACCGAATTTTTTCAGCACCCGCGCGAGGAGCGCGTCGTCCTTCACATCGGCGAGCTGACGGATGCCGAAAGGCTTCCGGCACATCGCCGCGAGTTCGTCGCATTCCGTCCGCCGGAGCTTGTAGGTGGATTTCTCCAGCCCCGGCCGCACGGTGCCGGTATCGAGGCTGACGATCCGGAAGTCCGGAGCGGCCGCGCCGAGGGGGACGTACTTGATCGTGCGGGTCTTGGGGTTGTAATGCGTGCCCATGCCCGCGCGGGCAAAGTAGATCATGATCTGATCGAGCTGGCCGCATGGCGAGCCGACGTAATCGTTCTCCACCGCCTGGGTCAGGTCAATGATCCGCATGGGATCCCGGCCCAGACTCAGCCGGTTGGCCTCCAGCATGGTCAGCATGAGGTTGATGGACAGCGAAGCGGACCGCGACATGCCGCCGCCGGGGATGTTGCCGGTGATGACCGCGTCGAATCCCCGGGTGAGCCGGAATCCCTCGCGTCGAAGGATCCAATCCACTCCCCAGGGAAACTTGGCGGAATTGTGCTCCACCTCGGGCGACTTCGGGCCGGGGGTTTCACCGCTGCGGAATTCCACCACGCCGTCCTGCGGAAAATTTCCGCTGAAGATGCGCATGCGGTCCGTTCCGTTGGGTTTCCAGGCGAGCCAGAAGAACCGGTCCGTGCCGACGCCGAACAGCTCGGTGCCGTTGTAATCGCCGTGCTCCACTCCGAAGCAGAATCGGGACGAGGTGCGGCACAGGCGGCCTCCGGCGATATCGAGCCCGCTGTCCTTCGCCAACTGGGCCAGCACCCGTCGGGCTTCGCGGTCATGAGCCGGCGGTTTGATTCGGGATGCGTGTTTCATGGGATCACCAGAAGATCACGTACAGCACCAGGGTCGCGATGACCACGCCGATGCCGAAGAGCTTCGTGCCGCGCGTGGTGGTCATGTCCATCCGCGCGTTGACCGGCAGAGTGACCGGCTGGGGCAGCGGGCGGATCAGGGTAATGACCGCCAGCACCGCCAGCAGGATGCCGAAGCACACCGCCATGCGGTCGAGGAACGAGAACTTCGCGATCGTCTGGAGGAATCCGACATTCTGCAGACCCGGGATCCGGGGGCTGAACTTGAAGAGACCGTAGAGCACCGGGTTGAGCAGCAGGCCGACTGTGCCTACGACCCGCGGTGCGCGGTGCACCAGAACGCCAAAAATGAAGATGGCCAGAATGCCGGGCGAGATGAAGCCCTGGAATTCCTGGATGAACGTGAAAATGCCTCCGAATTTCGGACTGTCGAGCTTGGGCGCGATGAGGATCGCGATCAACACGAACAGCGCGATGCACACGCGGCCCACGGTGATCACTTCGAAATCCGACGCGGATTTCTTCATGCGATGCCACACATCCTTCGCGAAAATTGTGGAAGCGGCATTGAGCATCGCGGCGATCGAACTCACCACCGCGCCGAAGATGGCGGCCAGCACGAAGCCGGCGAGGCCGTTGGCTTTCTCCCCCGTGGGCAGCAGATTGCGGAGCAGAATGGGGAAGGCGGCGTCGAAATCATAGCCCACCAGCTTCTGGGAAACCTTCACCTTGCGCGCCCCGGCGGTGTTGACCAGGGCGTCGTTGGCCTGGACTTGCGCGGTCGCGTCCGCGGCGGGTTCAACGGTTTCGCCCAACAGTTGCGCGTTGAATGCGAGCATCGCCGCGGCCTGCTCGGGATAGGCCTCCGCGTACTGTTCGGTGAAGTGGTACACCTGCTCTTCCTTTGCGGCAAATGCTTCCAGCACGGCCTTGTTCTTGTTGTCGGCAGCCAGCTCTTTCATGTCGTCGCGGAACAGATTGAAGGCGAGGATGCCGGGGATGACGACGACGAAGGGGATGACCAGCTTGAGCAGGGCGGCAAAGACCACGCCGCGCTGGCCTTCGGCGAGCGACTTGGAGCCGAGGGTGCGTTGGGTGATGTACTGGTTCAAGCCCCAGTAGAAGAAGTTGGGTATCCAGAGACCAAGCACCAGCGCGGTCCACGGAATTTCCGGATCCTGAATCGGTCGGACCATATGCAACTTGCCCGCGGGCACCGCGGCTTCATTCAAGTGCAAGAAACGGCCCCAGGCGCCGGAGTTGGCCAGCGTTTCCACACTGACGTCCGGATTTGCGGCTGTCGCGGCCAGGGCCGCGGGTTCCGCCGCGCCGAGATACCGCATCGCCAGCACCAGCACCACCGCGCCACCGATGATCAGCGCGCTGCCTTGGATCAGGTCCGCCCACGCGCAGGCCTTCAACCCTCCCGCGAAGACGTAGACCGCGGCAAGGATACCGATAATCCAGCAGCCGACCGTGATGTTGCCCAGGTCCATGCCCATCAGGGTAAAGCCCCGGAAAAAGACGCCAATGACCTTGGCGCCGGAGTAGATCACCGACGCGGTCGGCACGCCGACGAGGATGATCATCGTGCTGACGGCCATAATCGCCCGGGCGAGGGGGTTGTAGCGATACTCGAGAAACTCGGGAATAGTGAAGATGCCGCTCTTCAGGAAGGTGGGCAGGAATACAAACGCGACAACCACCAGTGTGATGGCGGCCAGCCATTCATAGCTGGCGATGGCCATGCCAAGCCAGTCGGCCGATTTTCCGCTCATGCCTACGAACTGCTCGGTCGAGATGTTCGCGGCGATCAGCGAAAAGCCGATCAGCCACCAGGACAGCCCGCGGCCGGCGAGGAAGAAGTCTTGGGCGCCGTGCTCGCTGTGCGTCTGCTCACCCCGGCTCTTCCACAAGCCGAGCGCGATAACGGAGGCGACGAAGACCAGGAATACAATCAGGTCAACAGTTTGTAACCCACCCATGACGGTTTCCTTGTGGTTGGGCCGAACGCGTCCCGCAAGGACGGCGTCAGCCGGGCTGTATGCAACAGCCTATTCTTCAGGTCACGGGGCTAAGATTACAAGTGAAAAACGCGCATATCCAAATCGCCAGGGATCAGGCACCACGGAGGCCGACGATCAGGTGGGTTTGGGAGGCCCCGGGAAGCCTTCATCCGCGCCTTGTCGGTGTGGCCCCAACACACTCGCGCCATCCGGGAAAACAGGAGCCTGCAGGCGGGAACTGCGCCTGCGTCCTCCGTTCCCCCTGACGTAATGATCACACGCAGCGGATTGGAGGTTGAGATGTGTCGGCCTGGATGTCTTCATCGTATTTACTTCTTATATCGGCATGATATAGTCAGCGCCGTTCGGAGTTCAGGCTGGACACAACCAAGGAGCATGTATGCCCCCATCCGATACGACTGAGGGAAAAGCAGGTAAGGCCGCCGTCATTCCCACATATATTATTCTGCCGTTCATTCTGGTGACTTCCCTGTTTGCCCTGTGGGGATTTGCCAACGACATCACCAACCCCATGGTGGCGGCGTTCAAGAACATCCTGCTGATTTCCAACTTCGAGAGCTCGCTCGTGCAATTCGCCTTCTATGGCGGCTATTGCGTCATGGCCTTCCCGGCCGCTCTCTTCATCAAGCGTTTCACCTACCAGAAGGGCATTGTGCTCGGCCTGTTTCTGTATGCGCTCGGCTGTCTGCTCTTCATTCCGGCCGGATGGACCATGCAGTTCTGGTTCTTCCTGATTTCGTACTTCATTATGACCAGCGGACTGTCCTTCCTTGAAACCAGTTCCAATCCATATGTGCTGGCCATGGGACCTGAAGAGACTTCGACCCGCCGGCTCAACTTTGCCCAATCCTTCAATCCAATGGGATCGCTGGCGGGCATGCTGGTGGCCCGGAACTTCATTCTGGCGAAATTGGACAAGACTCCAGAAGACGCCCGGCGAGCGATACAGGCGGCCGATCCGGAACAATTCATGGGAATCGCCAAGCACGATCTCAGCGTCATCGTGGGGCCCTACGTGGTGCTCGGGCTCGTGGTGCTGCTGTTCATGACCATATTCATAGTTGCCCGATTGCCGAAGAGCCAGGCGGATGACCACAAGTCTCTGGATCTCATGCCGACCCTGAAGCGGCTCTGGGCGAACAAGAAATATATCGAAGGTGTTGTGGCCCAGGCGTTCTATGTCGGCGTGCAGATCATGGTGTGGACCTTCATCATCCAGTACGCCGAAAACGAGCTCGGCCTTCCCAAGACGAGCGGGCAGTCCTACAACATGATCGCCATGATCATTTTCGTCAGCAGCCGGTTTATCTGCACGTTCCTGCTCAAGTACTTCAGCCCGGGTGGATTGCTTCTGTCCCTGGCCACGGCAGGGCTGGGGCTGACGCTCGGCGCGATTTTCATCCGGGACATTATCGGCCTCTATTGCCTCGTCGGTATCTCGGCCTGTATGTCGCTGATGTTCCCGACGATCTACGGCATTGCGCTCAAGGGCATGGGTGATGACGCCAAGCTGGGCGCGGCGGGACTGATCATGGCCATCGGCGGCGGATGCCTGATGCCCCCGATGCAGGGCTGGATCATGGATCAACCCGCGCTGAATCTCGGATTCATGACACTCTCCAGCACCCGCGCGTCATTCTTCCTGCCCGCGCTGTGCTTCGTGGTCATCGCCATCTTCGGCTACCGGACCTCCAAAGTCCACGGTCATCATTACTAGATCCTGTTAGATCTTCAACAATCAGGATTGAACACATTGGGGTCAGCCCTTAAATGTTAAATTTAGGGGGACACGGCGGCTGGGATCGAAGGCGAGGTGCTGATGTTCCTGCGTTTCCAGATTGCTTTCTTTTTCTGTGTACTTGCCGCAACGGGCTGTCGCACTGACACGACGATTTCCGAGAACCGTCACGTTCCGAAACGTCCTGCCTTCTCCTTCGGTCCGAGTGACCATTCACGAACCGATCTGATTGACTTCGAAGCTATCTATTACACGTCCCACGAGACGCATTCTGCGACCGGTCCCAGCGCGTCCTTCAATTACTTCCGTTTCTGGCCTACAGGCCATGTTTTGATCGATTTCGCTGACCACTTGCCGTCTCGTTCCGAGGCAGAGGATTTCTCGTATGCCTATATCGGGTTCTTCCGATTGAAGGATCACAGTATCGTCGTGGAGCTTTTTGCGCCCGATACGGGTCAGTGGAAATGGGACTATGGCTGTGAATACGGGTTCATTGAGAACGGTTCTATTGTTCTGACAAACAGCGTAATCGGATCGCGCTCGTGGACGAATCGTTGGGTGTTCACGAAGTATCCCATCGATGGGTTAGAACGCAAACCGGACTGGTAATCCGCGCTTTCGCCGGAACCATTCGCGCGGGTCCATCAATCCGAGCTAGAGTCAGGAGAACCCGTCCCCGCAATATTTAACTTTTAAGGGCTGACCCCCAATTTTGCAAATTTTGTACGATGGTTACTGCATCCGCATGGGCGCGCTGAGGATGCCCAAGTCAGCGCCGTAGGGCATTTCGCGGCCCATCAGGTTCGACAGCCGCACAGCTTCCTCCCGCAACGCCGGGTCGCGGGTTCGGATATGCTCGGAAATCAGCCAGTTCAGGCGCTGCCAGCGCCATTGGGTTCGCACCGCCTCGCTCCCCGCCTGTGCGCGGGGCCAGTCGAGACGAAAAACCATGTCGTGCTTCTGTTCGCCGGAAGCTCCGAGAATCCTCAATCCGGCGGTGTCGGCCGAGGTCGGCGCGCGGCCATGAAGCGTCAGGGGCCGATCCATGAATAAGTGGGTGATCTGTCGCGGATACAGGTTTTGCTCGTCCATTCCGCTGAACCGGTACTGAAGATCCGTCAACACCGGGCGGTTCACCTCACGGGCGGACTGCTCGATGCCTTCGGCCAGCGCATCGCGCCGTTCGATCACGGTGGAACCGCCCCGGTTCGCGTAGCTGAGGAAGTCCATGAGAAATCGGTTGGCCTGCGGTCCGGAACCGATGGAGAACATGGAGAACCGCCCCTCATTGCCTTCCGTGAACCGTTGCATGATTTCGAAATAGTCTTGCAGCCCGGTTGTGGGCCGCCCATCGGTGATCACCAGCGCGAGCGCGGGACGGGCGGGATCGCGCGGGAGCTGAAGGACCTGCTCCAGAGCGAGAAACAAGTCGGTTTTTCCCGACGCGCTCATCCGGTCAATGAAGAAATTGGCGCGACCGGACTGAATGATGTCCCAGGGGGTCCATTGCGCAAAACACCGGCGGGGGCGTTCCTGGAAGGACATGATTTCGAATCGGTCGCCGGGATTGAGCCGGGCGATGGCATCCCGCAATCCCGGCTTGGCGGCTTCGATCCGGGCGGCGGTCATGCTTTCAGAACAATCCATGATAAACAGCACATCTTTGGAAAGCACCGGGAGCGAACTGGCGCCGTCCCGCTGGATACGCAGCGTGAAATATCTCCATTCGGGTTCATCATCGGGAACCCAGGCCGAGACCTCGATGCGGAGCATGCGTTCCACCGGCGCGATCGGTGTAATTTGGCTGGGACGCTCGTCAAACAGCGATGATGTTTCGGCGAGGCGCATCGGCACTCCGAACGAATCGCGCCGGCTGAACCCCGGCGAATACCCCGCGGCAGGGCCGGGAAGCGAGGATCGGGCCAGCAAGGCGGGCAGCTCCGTGTCCGTTATGGCGGAAGCGGCGCCCGGAGCGGGCGGAGTAACGGGCCGTGGGGCGGGCAACGCGAAATCCGGAGCATGGGCGGTTCGCGGCAGGGCCGGGGTTAATCGGCGCGGCCGCGCGGCGAGTTCCGTGCGTGCGAATTTCTGATCCAGCTCGATGCGTTCCTGACGGGGGGTCCATTCGGTGCGCGCTGGAGGCTCCGGAGTGGCCAGCGGGGCCGATGCGCCGGCGAGAGGCGCGCGGATTTCCGGCGGCTGGAGGAGGACCGGGTCCACCGCGCTAATAAATTCCGACGGACGGGGCGCTTGCCCGAGCGCGCCTTCAGGGTGGGCCGGATCGTGGGGTTGGGGTGGGGCGGCGGGGGGCGGCGGCGCGTCCCGGCGGACCTCACGGAGCCGGATATCCGGGGCGCGCCGGGCGGTGTGCGCATCCGCCTCGGGTGCTTCCCACATCACGGGCGGAGCGGCCTCGATCAGCGCCACATGTAAGGCGAGTGAAACAACCAGCGCCACGCCGGCCAGCGCCGTATGGCCTGGCTTCCGGCGTTCCAAAATCCAATCCTGTTCCCAGAGTTTCGCCATGCGGCGAGTCTACTCCGAACCTTCGGGCCCCGCACCCCCAAAAGAATGCGCACGGTCTTCTTGAACCCACGGCGCAGGCAGGCTACGTTTCGACCGGGAAACTGAACCCGTGGAGGTGCCGAACGTGAAGACCGTCCTGGCGGTGGATGACGAAGCGCCCGTTCTTCGGGTGATCTGTGAGGCGCTCGAGAGGCGGGGGTACCGGGTCATCGGCACCACCCAGCCCGCGGAGGCGCCCCTGCTGCTGGATGCCCACAAGACGGACTTGCTGATTCTCGATTGCATGATGCCCTTGAAATCGGGACTGGAAATATTTGACGAGCTCAAACGCAAGGGAGTTGCCCTGCCGGTTCTCTTCGCGACCGGATATCCGGATATGTTCTCTCTCCACACGGAGCCCAACCTCGTTCGCTGGAAGGAACACATGATGGACGGATTGACCGATCTCATCTACAAGCCGTTCGGCCCGGATGCGCTGTGCGCCAAGGTTGAAGGATTGATCGGCCCTCCCGAGGAAGACCCGACGACATGATCACCCCGGCCGAGCGCGCGGAGATGTACCGCGGAATACGATCCGTATTGGCCCGCCATTACGTGAATTTGGGCCTGATCAACGTCCTCGTCACACCCTTTAGTGTGAGACTGAGCGGCCGGCTGCAACGCCTGCCCGGAGGCAATCTGGGTCCGCTCACAGCCGATATTGCAGAGGAAATCTACGCGCAACTGCGACATCTTCGCAACATGCGCCGCTTGGAGCTGGTGCCGGATCCCGATGTCGGTCCCAATCTGCTTCCGATCCACCCGGTTATATAAGCCGGAGCCCGCTGTCAGCGCTACGTCGTCCTCGGAATTCCGTGCGCAAGCGAGCGCTTGGCGTGGAGGCGGCGGAGAAATTCCTCCATGATACGGGTGTACAGATCGCCCTTGAGCACGCCGTCTTCCACTCCGGCTTCGATGCTGGGGTTGTCGTTGACTTCAATGACGTACACCTGCCGGCCCACCTGTTTCAGATCCACGCCGTAGAGGCCGTCGCCGATCAGGTTGGATACGCGCAGCGCCGTGCGCACCACCTGCCGGGGCGCAATTTCGACCGGCAGTGTCTCCGCCCGGCCTTCCACCTTGTTCTCGCCTTCATGCCGGATGATCTGCCAGTGCTGACGGGCCATGTAATAGCGGCAGGCGTAGAGCGGCCGCCGGTTGAATACGCCGATGCGCCAGTCAAACGGTGTCGCGATGAACTCCTGCGCGATGATGAGATCGGACTTTTCCAGCAACCGCCGGACTTCCCGGATCAGGTCTTCGGGATGATCCACCTTGATCACCCCCTGCGAAAACGAGCTGTCGGGCTGCTTGAGCACAACCGGCAGCCCGAGATCGGGAATAATCCGGTCCACGTTGTCCGCATGAACGATCACCGTGCGCGGGGTCCGGATGTCTTCCTGCTCCATCAGCTCGGCAAGATAGACTTTGTTCGCGCATCGCAGGATGGAGAGCGAATCGTCCACCACCACGAGACCCTCGGCCTCCGCCCGGCGCGCGAACCGGTAGGTATGGTGCATGACGCGGGTGGTCTCGCGGATGAAGAGGGCGTCGTATTCGCCGATGCTCGCGAAATCGTCCCGGTCAATGAAGTCCACCTCGATGCCCAGCCGCTCGGCGGCGCGCTCGAATTTGTCCAGCGCCGCTTCGTCCGACGGCGCGTTGGCCTCCTTCGGGTCGCGCAGGATGCCCATCGAATACAGCGGGGTATCTTTCTTGCGCACATGAAAGCGCTTCCGGCTGAAGTAGTCGATCGCCAGCGCAATGGCCTGGTCCCGGTCCTCGGACCGGATTTCATCCAAGGCCAGCGCGCGGATGCCTTTCAGGTCCCATCCATCGGCGTCGCGCCGCAGCTGCGCGCGCAACAGGGGCGCGGGAAAGGAGGTATAGAGCGCCGCGGCGAGGCGACTGTGATGCTCCTTCGACGACCGGCCGAAGTAGATGTCCAGCGTCAATGTATCGCCCGGGGTGTTCGCCAGGCTGTCGGCAATCTGCTCTTCCAGGTCCTCGGCGGCCACGCGGGTCATCGTGGGCGACTTGAGGTCCTGAATGGTCGTCACGCTGGGAATCGGTTTGTGTCCGCGGGCGGCGGCCAGGAGCGAAACGTAGTAGCCGGTGCTCTGATAGCGGTAGGATCGGCACAGGTTGAATACCCGGGCATGCTCAATATCGCTGAAGCGCGCCTCGGTCAGATAGTCTTTCGCCTGCACCATTTGAACGCCGGGCAATGGCGCATCCGCACCAAACTTCGGGTCATCCGTGACCAGCAGAATATCCATGATCCTAAAGCCACTTCTTGAGGCGGAGATACCCCGCCAGAATGAGTGTGATGACCATCGTTACGGACCACACATACAGATGCGAATCGGTGCCCGTGAATCGTTCCATCTCCGGCAGCTTGAAATTCATCCCATAATAGCTCGCCACCGCGACGATCGGCAGGGTAAGCGTCGCCATCACGGTCAGCACTTTAATCACGTGGTTTACCCGCCCCTGCTGGATGCTCAGGTGAATATTCACCACGCTGTTGAGCGTGTCGCGATAGGCGTTCGCGCGGTCGGCGATGCCGGCCAGATTGTTGGTCAGGTCGCGGAAATAGGGAAGCAGGTGCGCTCGGACAATCCGGAATTCCCCGTGGGCAATGCGCGCGAGTGTTTCGCGCTGCGGGCCGACAATCTGGTGCAGTCGCGCCACTTCAGCCTTCAGGCCGACCACACGCTTGAGAAAATCGTCGGTGGGAATATCCGTCAGCGCGTCCCGCTCCAATTCGGAGAAGTCCTTGGACAAGTCTTCCAGCGCGGGCATGTAATTTTCCAGCAGCAGGTCAATCATCGTATAGGCCAGACGGTCCGGCGCCCGCGCGATGGCCGTTGAACTGCGATGGATGCGTTCCACCAGGGCCTCGACGCTGCGGATGGGCTCCGCGTGATAGGTCACCAGAAAATTCCGGCCGATGAACAGGTTGAGCTCGTTGGTTTGAAATTCGTGCGATGAATAATCCACCGCGTGCAGCACCAGGAAAATACAGTTTTCGTATTCATCAACCTTGGGGCGCTCGGAGATGGTCAGGCAATCTTCCAGCGCCAGCGGATGGAAGGAAAACACCGTTTCCAGCGTTTGCTTGGATTCCTCCGCCGTGGGCTCGCTGAGGTCCACCCACATCTGGACGTCATCATCGTACAGAAAAAGACGCAACAGATCCGGGCCGACATCGCGGCTGATCAGCTTGCCATTTTTAAAGATGAAGGACCGAATCATTGCTGTGTGGCGAAATGCTATCACTCCCGCCCAGTCGGGTCGAGTGTAACTCCCCGTCTTATCGGTCATCCCGCACCCGGGCCTGCCGTTCCCGTCTCCGTGACCTTGACCCGCTTGGAATGGGGCTCGTTTTCGAAGTCTCACCATGATGAAACGGACGAGAATTGAGCGCTGGGCGCGTGACCCCTTGTTCTGGACGTGAGGCCAGTTCTCCTGTCCCGCGGCGTCGGGTCAGCTTGAGTGGCCGCCGGGGTGGGGGTAAAGTAACCGCTCGCCCCGCCCCGGTACGCACGTTGTGCCGCGGTGAAATGGAGACAAGCTTATGGATTGGATCAACCTGGCGGATCGTGTGCTATCCGGACAACCGGTAGCGCGCGAGGAAGCGCTCGCCATGCTCCGCAGTTCCGACGAAGACCTGCCGCTCCTGTTGGCCGGGGCCTTTCGGCTGCGCGCGCATCATTTCGGCAGGAAGGTGCAGCTTCATGTCATCGAAAACGCCCGGAGCGGAGCCTGCCCGGAAGATTGCGCCTATTGCAGCCAATCGGCCCATGCCGACGCCGATATTTCCGAGTATCCCCTGTTGTCCGGGGATCAATTGCTCGCCGACGCCCGCCGGGCGAAAGCCGCGGGCGCCGTGCGTTATTGCATGGTTATGTCCGGACGCGGACCGCGGGAGCAGGAAGTGGATCGTCTCTGCGCCGCTGTGCGCCGTATCAAGGCCGAAATGGATATCCAGGTCTGCTCCTCGCTTGGATTGCTGACACGCGAGCAGGCTCAACGGCTCGCGGAAGCCGGAGTGAATCGGTACAACCACAACCTGGAAAGCTCCGAGCGCTTCTATCCGAGCATTTGCACCACGCACACCTGGGCCCAGCGTCGGGAGACTCTCCGGATCGCCCGGGAAGCAGGTATGGAAATCTGCTGCGGCGGATTGCTGGGCATGGGCGAGACGGACGAGGATCGCGTGAACCTCGCTTTCGAACTGCGCGATGTCGGCGCGGATTCCATCCCGGTGAACCTGCTCGATCCCCGGCCGGGCACGGCGCTGCGGAATCTGAAGCGGATGAGTCCTCGGGAAGGACTGCGGATTCTCAGCATGTTTCGCTTCGTGCATCCCGCCACCGAACTGCGTGTGGCGGGGGGACGCGAAGCCGTGCTGCGCTCCATGCAGCCGATGTCGCTGTACGCCGCCAACTCGATGTTCACTGAAGGCTATCTCACCACCCCCGGCCAGGGCGCGCCGCGCGACCTGGAGATGATCGAGGACGCCGGATTTGAAGTCGGTTCATGGGGGGTGGCCTGAGCGCGCCAGCCGTGGAAAGGCCCGCATCCCAACACGACGGTCATGCGTGACTGGACTCCCGAGTATGATGCCGCGCGCGCTCTCTGGAAGCGCGGCGTTGGCCGCGCCCACGGCATGGGCGCGGGCGGAGTGGGCATGGCCGCGTTGCTCGAACTGTTGCGCGCGCGAGGGTTTTCAGCCAGCGGTTGCGACACATCGGAGAACCGGCTGACCGCCTGGCTCGCCGCGCGCGGTATTCCCGTGGCAGCGGGCCACGACTCCGCGCACGCGGACGCGGCGGAATGGCTGATTCATACGACCGCCGTGCCTTCCGATCACCCGGAACTGCGGCGCGCGCGCGAACGGAACATCCCGGTCACCCCGCGCGGTATTGCCCTCGCAGCCCGCATGTCTGCCGGTCACACCATCGCGGTGTCCGGCACGCATGGCAAAACCACCACCACGTCGCTGCTGGCCCAGATCCTCCGCGCCTGCGGCATCGATACGTCCTTCGCCATTGGCGGCGAAGTCGCTCCCCTCGGCGGCGTGGCGGGCGCGGGCCGGTCAGGGCGCGCCTGGCTCGTGGCTGAGGCGGACGAAAGTGATGGAACCCTCGCGTGGTATGCGCCTGAAGTGCTCCTGGTGAACAACATCGACTTCGACCACATGGAGCACTTCCGTGATGTCGGAGAATTCCACGACGTTTTCGCGCGGGCCATGCGGCGGTCGCGCGGCGCCGTGATCTACGGATGGGAGGATCCAGCGGCGCGTCGCCTGGCCTCCTCCGCTTCTGATGCGATCGCCTTTGGATTCGGCCGGGGAGCGCAGGTGCGGGCGGGCCCTTTGCGGCTGGATTCCGGAGCTCAG
>JAGOHE010000209.1 GCA_017996315.1 Kiritimatiellia bacterium
GGGCAGGGCCGGGGCAATTCCGCTCCGTTGCTGTGCCAGCGCTGACAAATTCCTCTCCGCCTGCTGGGAGTGGATTGCGTGATCGTCACAGAACCGGTCCCTGAACCCTGTCCGTCGTCCCGGCAGGTTCCAGCTGTTTGGCGACGACGCGCCGTCTGACGCTCCACTCTAAACCAACCCGTGAAGCGTGGGCTTCGCGGCCGATCAATGGGCCTGCAGGTCACGCGAACGCCGAAGCGCGAATGGCGGGGGGAGGCCTCGACTATGTTCATCTTGACGCACCATTTCGCCTCGTCTACGGTCATGCTCGCCCGAGCGCTTTTTCAGGCCGGTCCCAGTGGGCGAGTGTCCGCGCCGCCTGAATGGCGATCATTATCATTTGGATTGACCCGTACCGGATGCGTCAATGCCGCGCGATAGCAGCACCGAACCAACCTCGCTGAGCCGCTCGCTCCGCATCGCGGTCGTATCGCCCTATAAGGTCTGGCCGCCGAACAACGGGGGCCGCGCTCTGGTGGCGGGCGGATGTGAACACATGGTGCGCGCCGGCGCCAGCGTCCGCTGTTTCGCTTTGCATACGCTGTGCGAGCGCAACTCTCGCCAGCCGCCGCCGTTCGACTATGTCGAACGCTGTGCCGGGCTGTCCGCCTTTAACGCCCTGGATCGGCTGCGCTTGTCCAAAATACCTTTTCTGACCACCCTGAAGTTCTATGCGCCCCGCTTTGCGCGGTGGGCGCAAGCCTTCGGGGCTGATTTGGTGGAGGTCCACATGCCCTGGCTGATGGGCATTCGCCGATGGCTGCCGGGGTGGATTCCGGTTGTCTACCATGCGCAAAACGTGGAAGCCGACTGGTATGAGCCGATCCTGGCTTCACGGCGTTTTCCCGGTTTGTGGTCCCGCCAGGTACGGCGCATGGAAAACCGAGCGGTGCGCCTCGCGGACCGCATTCTGACGCTGACATCCCGCGATGCCTCGGAATTGGCCCGCCGATATGGCGTGCCGATGGAGCGCATCACGAGCCAGCCGCCCGGGATCGAAGTGCCCCCGCCGCCGGATCGTGCGCCGCCCGCCCGAAAAACCGGCCGGCGACGCGCCGCGTTCTGCGGCAGCCGTTTTTCGGACAATGTAGCCTCGGCGCTCCGGATCATTCGCGACATCGCGCCGGCCTGCCGCTCTGACTGGGACTTCGAAATCGCCGGGGGTGTCTGTGGGGAATTGCGGCGCGAACCCGTTCCGGACAATGTGCGGCTGCTGGGTTTCGTGGACGACCTGGTCGGCTGGTTGCGTGGGTGCGACGTGTTCGTGCATCCGGTACAAATGCAGACGGGCATCAACATGAAATTGAGCTCGGCTCTGGCCGCCCGCCTTCCGATCGTGGCGACGGCTGATGGCGCCCGCGGGTTCGAATCGTTTCTCGGGGGCGCCCTGCGCGTTGTGGCCGCGGCGGAATTTCCGAAAGCGTTGCAGAATCCTCACCGCTGGAGCGCATCCGACGAAGATGCGTTACAGGCCTGCGCCTGGCCCCGCGTGATCGAAGAACGACTGGCGGCCTATCGGCAATGGATCGCGGACGCGCGGGCGGAGCCGCGACCATGAGCGAAAACCCGCAGGCGACAAGCGGCCGCAGCCGGCGCTGGGCGGTATTGTCGCTATATCACGGCGGCATGCTGCACGTCGCCTCCGGGATCGTCCACGGACTGGCGGCCGCGGATCCCGCTGCGGCGCTGGCCTGCTTCGGTCCCGACCCGATGCCCGCGGCGCTGTTTCCCCCGAAGGCGGAATTGCGTCACTATCCTTTTCCCGCGAACTTTTCCATCCGCGACGCCGGCCGCTGGCTGCGGACCCCCGTCACACTGGCCGCGTTGCGCAGAGAAATTATCCGCTGGCGGCCCGACGTGCTACACGTGAATTCGGGATTCTGGCTGTATCCCTTCCTCATTCCTGCGCTGGCCCGGCACATGCCGATGGTGGTCACGATGCACGACATCCGGCCCCACCCGGGAGAACGTCGGCCGCACCATGGCTGGAAACTGTCCGTGCTTCTTTCACATGCGAGCCGGGTCATTGTCCACAGCGAAGAAATGCGCCGCCAGGCGCAGGTGGATTGGCGGTTGCCGGCGGACAAATTGGTGGTCATGCCGCTGGTTTCCCACGGTCATTGCATTCCGGCCGCCGCGGCAGGCGTTCAGACCCACCCGGCCGACGTGCTGCTCTTTGGCCGCGCCTATGCCTACAAAGGCTACGACGTGTTCTTCCGGGCGCTGCCGGCCATCCGGGCCGCGGTCCCCGGCGTGCGCGTGACCCTGGCGGGCACCGGCGATCTGCGCCGCTGGCGGAACGCGGGCGTGGCGGCGGGGGCGGAATTGCGCGTATTCAACGGATACATATCCGAGGAAGAAACCTCCCGGCTTTTTGCGGAAACTTCGGTGGTCGTATTGCCGTATATCGAGGCCAGCCAGAGCGGTGTGGCGCTGCTGTCCGCGGCCTGCTCCCGCCCGGTGGTTGCCAGCCGCGTCGGCGCCATACCCCAGGTGGTCCGCGACGGGGATACCGGCATACTGGTGGAACCCAACGATCCAGTCCAATTGGCGGAAGCCATCGTCCGGCTGCTGCGGGATCCGCTTCGCCGCGCGCACATGGGCGCGGCGGCCCGAGAATGGACCGAACGGGAATTCGGTCCGATGGCCACCGGTCGTCGGCTGCTGGATATTTACGAGGGAGTGCGGCGCCAGACTTCGGGGAAAACGATTCATGCGTGAATCCCGATTGGCCATACGCGGAATGATGACGCTGGGGACCGGCCATGCCCTCAACGTGCTGCTCGGCCTCGTCATGGTCACATGGGTGCCCCGCTATTTCGGCGTGACCGACTACGGGCACTGGGTCTGGTTCCGGAGCCTGATCGGTTTTCTCGTCGGCTTCGGCCTGCTGGGGGCAGGGGACGTGATGGCGCGGTTCTATATGGGGTACCGGTCGGAAGGCTGCCCCGAGGATGCCGGCCGGGTTTTCAAGAGCGTGCTGGTGTTCCGCTGTGTTCTCGCTGTCGCGTTGGCAGCGGTTGGCTGCGGGCTGGTACTGGCGTCAGACAGCGCGTTCGCCCATCCGCGCGCGGGGCTGTTGCTCTCCGTCAGTGTCGTGTTCCAGACCCTGACCGTTACCTTCAACCTGCTGTTATACGGCGAGCGACGGCTGGGCTGGCAGGTGGCG
>JAGOHE010000210.1 GCA_017996315.1 Kiritimatiellia bacterium
CCTCGCCTTGAATCTGCTCAAGCGAGAGACCACCAAAAAGCGGGGAATCCGCGGTAAACAGAAAAATGCAGGCTGGAACCATGCCTATCTACTCAAACTTCTCGGAATTTAGATGCGTCGGCCCTGCTCCCAGGATTGAACTCCGGCGCCAAAGTGGAGGGATCAGACCGTCGTCTTCGCGTTACGCCCTGGACCTCAACCGGCACGCACGGACCTCTGCCCTCCGTCACCCGTACTCCGTCGTCTCGCATGGATCAATGCCCTGACAACCGTCCATCCTCTTGAATCCTGCTGGCAATATTGACTCGATCTCCACCCCCACCCGCATCCATCCCGTGCAGAACGAACATGTGAAAAAACGGACGGTGAATGCCCGTGATTTTCCCTGTTACTTTTCCGAGGCGTTTTCTCCCTGAAGCCTATTGTCAATGGCGTCCCGCGCCATGCCGAATGCTTTGAGCCTGCGGGTGAGTGTCGTGTGCTGGGCGGTGCCGGGTCTGAGGGTCTCGAGGGCTTTTTGGCTTTTGGCGACGAGGGAGTCCACTGCCTTCAGGCCTTCCTCCAGGTCTTCCCGGGAGTATTTCCCCATCGGGTCACTCATGGAAGCGGTGGCAAGCCGGGCCCCGCGAGACGGCGTGGCAGTTCTTCTTGGGTCACCAAATCTTCGGTGCCATCGGCCATGCGCTTGAGTTTGATGCGTCCCTGGGCGAGTTCTTCTTCGCCCCGGATGGCTACCCATGCGGCGCCGGACCGGTCCGCCGCTCTCATTTGAGCTTTCATGCTCCGTCCGCCCGTGTCCATGCCCGCCGCCACGCCCTCACGCCTCAGCTTCTGAAGTAGACCGAGATTGGCCGCGCGCGCCGCGTCCCCGCCCGCCGTTACCAGCCAGATGACCGGTTCGGACGGGTCCGGCGTGGGCGGCTGTGGTGAAGCCTGCACCGCAAGCAACACGCGCTCCAATCCGACCGCAAAGCCCACGCCCTCAATGTCCCGGCCCGCCATGGCGATCCGGTATCGGCCGCCACCGGCAAGGGCATCCTGGGCCCCGAGCGCGGGATGAGTAATTTCCCAGATGGTGTGGGCGTAGTAGTCCAGCCCGCGGATGAGCTGCGGATTGACCCGGGCGCGCACTCCGGCGGCGTCCAGCAGGCGCAGCACTTCATCGAAATACGCGCGCGAGGCGTCGCTCATATACGAGGTCACCGGCGGCGTTCCGGCGACGATGTTCCGGCATTCTTCCTGTTTGCAGTCCAGAATACGCAGCGGATGAGTCTCGAACCGGCGGCGGCACTCCTCGCACAGTCCGGAGATCAGCGGCCGCAGATGATCCTGGAATCCCTTCCGCACCGCCGGCTGATCCTCCGGCAATCCGCGGGTATGCACCTGCACGTCATACCCGGCGAGCCCCCACGCATCCATCAGGTGAACCTGCAGCGCGATGCACTCCGCGTCAGCGACCGGCGACGCGGCTCCGATGAACTCCACACCGATCTGGTGGAACTGGCGTTTCCGCCCCGCCTGCGGGCGTTCGGCGCGGAACATCGGCCCGAGATAATACAGGCGGGCATCCTGCCCCGGCGCCACTGCGCCGGCCACATATCGCATCACCCCGGCCGTGCCTTCCGGCCTCAGCGCGATGGCGCGCCCGCCCCGGTCGGTGAAGGAGTACATCTCCTTCTGGACGACGTCGGTGCCTTCGCCCAATGCGCGCACATAGACTTCGACACGCTCGGGGATCGGGGTGCGAACTTCATCACATCCATATAACCGGAAGACTGCGCGCGCGCGATCTTCCACCCATTGCCAAAGCCGGACTTCCGGGGCCGCGATGTCCGACATCCCCTGCAGGGGCTGCGTTTCAGGCCGGGCCACGGATCAACGGCCGGTGATGTCGCGGCGCATAATGCGCCCGGGCTTGAACTTCACAACCTTGCGCATCGGAATCTGAACCACTTGCGACGGACGGTTGGGATTTCGGCCGACGCGGGGTTTCCGGGTCTGCACTTCAAACACGCCGAAGTTTCGGAATTCAATGGTGCGGCCCTGCTTCAGCGCTTCGATCATATAATCGAGAATGCGTTGCAGGATGCCCGCCAACTGCTGCTGGGTCAGACCCGGAAAGTCCTTGGCCAGTTGTTCCACCAGATGTTTCTTCGTCATGATTCACCTCGCATTGACTCCGGCGCACCCGCTCTTGAGCCGGCGACCCCTTTGCCCGGAGGACAACATCGAATATACGCTTATCGCTCCCGCATGTGAATGAAAAAGCAAATGATCGCGCCGATGGCGCACAAAAAGGCGCTCACCCGGTTAAAGGCATAGAAGTTGGCGTGTTCCGTGGGATAGACCACAGCCACGACGGCGCCCTCCTCAACCCGGCGGTCCGGCTCCGCTTCGACCCGGATGACCTTGCCCGAAGCCATGGACAGCACATCGGTCATCCCAACGCGCCGTTCGGCGTCCTCCCTGCGGGTTCGCGCCTCCTCCAAATTCTGCTCCGCTTTCCGTACCGCCTCAGCGTCCGCCGGCGTCGCGCCTTTGATCAGCGCAAGCGCTTCCTCTGCTTTACGTTCGGCAAGAATCCTCTGCTGATGGATGGTTTCGACCTCGATGCCCTGAATGACGCCCACAACGGTATTGGACCCAACCTCCTGTCCGGGAGCCACGCGAAGGGCTTGCAGCGTGCCCCCGATACGCGCCACGGCTGGTATCTCCCGGGGGTGTTTCTTCAGAACCTTGGGCGATGGAAACCAGCCGTCTTTGACGCACCACGCACCAAAGGCCAGTAAAATCAAACCGAAAATCAGATAATCGTTCGTACCTTTGACAGTATATTTGCGAGCCATATCCATCTCCGCCGGCCCGGGATAAACGGGCGGGTGTCCTGCGTCGTTGGGCCGCTACCATAACCGAAAAGAATATGAATGCACACCTCAATTCGACGTCTCTAACCGGAGAAGGCCAGCGTGCTCCGGCGGCAAGAGATTGCGTACGCGAACGAGAGGAGTACACTGGGACGCAAGGACTCACGGTCATGCACGTCTCATGGGGGATACGTTATGAGCTATGAAGCGCCAGTCGCGCCAGTCGGGCGTTCACGGAGGGAATTCCTCCAATGGGCGTGTGTCGGCGGAGTGGGAGGATGGCTGGTCGGATGCGCCACCAATCCGGTCTCCGGACGCAGGCAATTTATGCTGCTTTCGGA
>JAGOHE010000211.1 GCA_017996315.1 Kiritimatiellia bacterium
CGATCACCTTCAACGGCACGACCGTCGGCGCCAAGGGCGGCGATTGGAGCAGTTCCGTGCCAATGATCCTGTCCGGCACAGCCACCTTCAACACCCTCGACTCGGGCGACAACACCACGGAGCGTACGGTCACGTTGTCCGGCGTGCTCTCGGGGACGGGCGCGCTGATCAAGACGGCCGCGGGTACGCTGGCGCTTTCCGGCGCGAATACCTACACCGGAAACACCACGATTTCCGGCGGCGTGCTTGACGTCTCCGGCACGGGTGGCATCTACACGGGGGTCACGAAAGCGGGCGCAAACTCCCTGGTGATTAGCGGCGGCGGCGTGTTGGTGGGCGATCGCTGGGCGTGGGGAGCAACCCAGTCCTTGGGCCAATTGAACTACAACAACGGCTACATTGCCGTGAACGACGGCGCCATTCGCAACGTGGCGACGAGTGATGTTTCCTTTGGCAATCGCGGCATCACGGTCGGCGCGGGCGGCATTACGTATGAAAATGCCACAAGCGGAACGACCTGGACGATCGCCAGTGGAGGCAACGCCAACACGTATGCCGACAATGCGCCGGTGACCTTGACGGGTGTCGGCAACGGCAGCTTCGCGCAGGCCATCACAGGAACAGGCGTGACCCTGACCAAGGCCGGCGCCGGCGCCTGGACGCTCTCCGGCTCGAGCACCTACACAGGCGCGACGACCGTATCGGCGGGGACGTTGCGGGTGAACGGCTCGATCACCAGCGCGACCACGGTGGTGGACGGCGCGACGCTGGGCGGCAGCGGCACGATCACCGGAGCCGTAACGATCGCCAGTGGCGGAACGCTTTCGCCCGGAAACAGCGCGGGGACGCTGACGGTGGACGGAGACCTTACGATGGGCGCCGGCGCCATCTACGATGCGGAGGTGATCGGCTCGGGTTCCGACACGGTGGTGGTGGAAGGCACGGCGGACATCAGTGGCGCAACGCTGAACCTTTCGAATTCGTCGAGTCCGGACGGGGAAAGCTATCTGCTGGTCTCGGCAGATACCCTGACAGGTACTTTTGATGGCCTGAACGATGGAGCAACCGTCTCCGTAGGTGGCGAGGACTATATAATCAAATACGATGACCACTCGGCCTATTTGATCATTGAGCCGACCCTGGCGACGATCACGGCGGTGCGGGCGTATTCGCAGGGCGGGCACCGGTGGGTGGAATGGGAAGTGGCGATGGAGCTGGACACCAAGGGGTACGATCTGGAGCGCAAGGTGGACGGCGAGTGGGTGCGGATCAACGCGGATCTGGTCCCGGCGCAGGCGCCTGCGGAGGGCGTGAAGATTTACCGGCAGATGGATGACGGGGTGCAGAGCGGAGAGACGCACGAATGGCGGATCATCGAGGAAGAGTTCTCCGGCACGCGCAATCCGAGCCGGGCGTACCGGTTGACGGTGGATGGGGCGGAGGAGAGCTATGAGGACTGGGCGGCGGGGATCGACTGGGGTGGGGCGGACAGCAGTCGCGACGCCGATCCGGATGGCGATGGTCTGACGAACTGGGAGGAATATCTGGCGGGGACGGATCCGCTGGATCCGAACTCGATGCTGGAGATCACGAGCATTGAGCGCACCTCGACGGGCTTCCGGTTGACGTGGACGAGCAAGGCGGGGCGGTGGTACGTGGTGCAGATGTCCACGGCGTTGGGCGCGACGTTCTATCCGGTGCCGGTGGAAGGGGCGGAGGAAGGGAGGCTGCCGGTGGAGGCGACGCCTGAGGAGAACTCGGTGGTGGTGAAGGTTGATCCGGCGCTGATCCCGAACGCCTTCTTCCGGGTGATGGCGCAGGATGAGGAGCCGTAACTCGGCCTGTCCCGGTCACTTTCCAACTCTTGAGAACCCGGCGGATCGTCTGATCCGCCGGGTTTTTCATTCTGTCGTTGCGAGGTAGTCTATCCCTTCCAAACGAATGGCTATTTATTACCGCAGGCTTTGGTTGCAGAGGAAACCTGAAATAAAAGCACGGTGTTCGGTTTTCCGACTGGCATGAGTCCGCCAGCGAAGGAATTGCACCTGTTGCAAGCACGCGTACGGGGCAGGTTCAACCCGAGTTGGTGAAGCGCGGGTGAGAGCGCTTTGTCCGGCTTGAAGACCGTACGCCGGCGCAGGTCGGCTCCCGTGTCGAGAGGGAGTACCACATCCATGGAATGGATATGGTTCATTTTGAGCCGAGGCCGGCGTGCGCAGGCGAAAAGCTCCTTAGCTGACATCCGTTGCTCTTGGGATCGCCACAGCGCAGCACCACTCGGATCTGCCCGGACTCCCACACCCGCCCCCACGTACACCCCGCGGATATGGACCAGATGCCACTTCTCCTGCGGTGGCGTGTCGGACCGGGAAGTTCCGGCTCCTGCGGCGTATTTGATTGGCATCCACCCTGCAGGTCGCCGTTGTTGCATCAGCCGCATTTCCGATACGCAGTTGTCTCGGTCATCTTCCCTGGATGAGGGATTGTCTCGTGACGCAATCTGGAAGCCCTGTGAATCCTGCGCAAAAGCTCCCAGCGCTCGCAGTGTTCGCCGTCTTTCAGAATGTCATCAGGCCTTCGCTTCATCGTCTCGCTCGGCCGCTTGCCCCGCTGGCTGCGGTGAACTCCAGTTCATGCGATCCAGCAACTTCCAGACGTGCGCCGGATGACACCGAACCTCGCTGAGCCGATACAACACCTCCGCCACCCGCTGCAGTGTCCATTGGTCATGTTGAAATCCATGCGCCTGCGCGCCTTTATCCAGTTCCCCCCGCAAGGCCTCCAGGTGTGCGTGTGTGATTTTGCGCGGACGCCCCAGCGTCCGGCGCTTCCAGGCACAATCATTCCGCGTCTTCCGCATTCGATCCCAGCGCATCACCGATGTGCGACTCACACCACAGCGGCGCGCGACCACAGACTGACTATGGCCGGCGGCAAGCAATTGCATGCCTTTGCGCCGCCGCCTCTCCATCTCCTCAAAATCCCTTCGGGTGTTCAGCGCGCTCATAATAAACAGGGGTCAGCATATGTCACTCATTTGCGCAAGTCTCTATAATAAAAATTGGTTCTTCCGGAAATTCCGTGTGATATTTGAGGGGGCGAATATGATGGGCGGATGCAAGACACCCAATTGTATCAGCAGCTACTGGGGCTGGTCCGGCCTTGGCACGTGACCCGCGTTTCGTTGA
>JAGOHE010000212.1 GCA_017996315.1 Kiritimatiellia bacterium
ATCCCCCGCGCAGAGGGAAAGAAACTGCCAGACGAATATGCCCGTCACGAGCGAGGGCAAATGAATGGAAAACTTCATCAGCCCCAGAAACACCGAATAAATGACGATGAGGAACAGCGGACTCAGCAGCGACCAGAAGAATCCCAGCGAGGAATTTTTATATCGAATCTTGATGTTGCGCTGCACGAGCAGCAAAAACAGCTCGCGCCAGCTGTGTGCGCCGCGAAATGAGGACGTGCTCATGGGTTGCGATTGTTCCGGCCGCGCCGGGGTTTGTCAATCTTCCGGGGGCCGCGCCTTCCAGGTGGCGCGGATCCAGCGCTCCACAACGGTCCGGGTGTCGAGTTCGGTCAGCCGATACCGAGTCTCGGGTTTCTGTGTCAGCTCGCGCAGGGCGGGCAGCCGCCGGCCGGCGGAGGCCAGGTCATAGCTGTTCAACGCGACCACCATGCGTTTGCGCGGATGCAACGGCCGGCCCTGCGCGTCGGTCAGCGAGATCACCCGCGCCCCCTTGGGCGCGCGCGCATTCCACTCCACCCGAACGCCGTCGATCCCCCAGGTGAAATGCGATCCGGCGCGGGCCAGCGCGTTTTCCAGCACCGTGGTCAGTTCCCCCGCCGTCAGGTGCATGACGCCTATCCGATTTTCATAGGGCACGATGCCCCACAACATGCGGCCGGTGATCGGACCTTCGGGCAGCGCGTATCGGGAAAGAGAGCCCTGAAACACCACCTCGGCGCCCGTCACTTTTCGGATGGCCGCGCGCAGCAGCGCGGCGACATCGCGGTCCGACTGGGGACCGTCATACGCCGGGCGTTCCGCGGGATTCCAGCCCAGTACTTCCTCCAGCCGCCGGGCGGCCTCCTCCCGCGCCGGCCGGGTCAGCGCGTCCACCTCGGGATCCGCCGGCACGGTGTCGTCCACGCGCAACAGCGTTCCCGCGCCGCGGATCATTTGTTTTTGCACCGTGTCATACACCAGATCCACACGGCCGACATCGTGCCCGTGCCAGCCGGCCTGGGCGTACAGCGCCCGGCCTACGCGCTGCTCGGGAATTTTGACATGCGTATGCCCGCCGAGGATGACATCGAAGTCCGGGAATTCCCGCGCGATGGCGAAAATCTCGTTGGCGGGATCCGAGCCGCCCTCGCGCAGCCCCTGATGCGCAAGAAGGATCATCACATCGGGGCGCTCGCGGCGCACGTCCGGCATCACGCGCTCGAGCGCGGGAATGGAAGACTCGATGGTCCAGTCGCCCAGCGTTTCCGGGGGGCTCCATGTGGGAACGCCGGGCGTGGTCAGACCCACGACCGCCACGCGCACCCCGTCTATTTCCCGAATCATCCACGGCCGCGCGCGGGGCGCAGGCGCGCCCAGCCGGGCGCCCCAGTTCGCGCACAACAACGGATGTTTCAGGGCTTCCGCCCAACGCCCCAGCGCCGCATGCCCCCAGTCGAACTCGTGATTGCCCAGCGCCACGGCGTCATAGTTCAGATGATTCAGCACATCGGCCATCACCCGGCCCTGGGAGTAGAAACTCGCCGGCGCGCCCTGAAACGTATCGCCCACATCCATCAGCAGCGCCTGGGGTTCGCGCGCGCGGGCGGCCCGAATGAGCGTGGCGGCGCGCAGCATGCCGGCCTCGGCCCGGTCGTCCGGGCGCTCGGTGACGTCATTCACGATGCGCCCGTGCAAATCGGTGGTATGCAGAATCACCAGCGGCACCTCGCGGGCCGGGGCCGCGGCTATTCCGGCGAACCCCGCGACCATCAGCGCTCGGCACACGCGGCGGAACATCACGACGCCTCGGACTGCAACTCCCGGTCCAGACGATCGAGTTCCTCGGCCATCCGATCCCGGGTCAGCGTCCACACTCCGGCGCGCTTCCGTTCCGGGGCCTCGTACATGATATCAAGCATCACCTGCTCGAGCATCGCCCGCAATCCCCGCGCGCCGGTGTTCTTCGACGCGGCGCGCCGGGCGATTTCCCGCAGAGCCGCGGGCTCCACTTCGAGGCGGATGTCCTCCATCGCCAGCAATTTCCGGTACTGCCGGACCATGGAATTCCGGGGCTCGGTCAGGATGCGCACCAGATCATCCTCGCTCAGGGGATCGAGCATGGCGGTCACCGGCAGCCGCCCAATGAACTCCGGGATCATTCCATAATGCCGGAGATCCTCCGGTTCCAGCCGCATCTCGCCGCGATTGATCTGTCCGCGGCCGCTCCGGGCGTGATAGCCGACCGTGCCCTGCCCCACCCTCCGGCGAATGATCTCCTCCAGCCCCACAAACGCGCCGCCGCAGATGAACAGAATGTTGCGGGTGTTGATCTTGATGAACTCCTGCTGGGGATGCTTGCGGCCGCCCTGCGGAGGAACGTTGGCGACCGTCCCCTCAAGAATCTTCAGCAGCGCCTGCTGAACGCCCTCCCCCGACACATCGCGCGTGATGGACACGTTCTCGGTCTTGCGCGCGATCTTGTCGATTTCGTCCACGTAGACGATCCCTCGCTCGGCGCGCGGAATATCGAAATTCGCCGCCTGCAGCAGCCGCAGCAGGATGTTCTCCACATCCTCGCCCACATACCCGGCTTCGGTCAGCGTGGTGGCGTCGCTGATGCTGAACGGCACCCGCAGAAACTTCGCGAGGGTCTGGGCCAGCAGCGTCTTGCCGGACCCGGTCGGGCCCAGCAGCAGCACATTGCTCTTCTCCAACTCCACATCGGCAAATTCGCCCGTGGAACCGAGGCGATCGGCTTCCATGCGCTTGTAATGATTGTGCACCGCCACGGACAGCACCCGCTTGGCCTGGGTTTGCCCGATGATGTACTGGTCCAGAAACGTGTGAATCTCCGACGGCTTGGGCGTAGGACCCGGGCCGGCGGGCGCGGCGGAAGGCTTCTCGCCCGGCGCGCCCGCCGCTTCCGCGGGCGGCAGAATCCCCTGCCGCTGGAACATCTCGCGGCAGGACTCCGCGCAAGCGGCGCAAATCGCCCCGTTCGCCCCGTTGATGAGCGGACCGGTCCGGGCAAGACCGCGCCTGCAGAACGAGCATCGCTGACGGGGAGCGCCTGTGGTCACGGCTCGACCGTTGATTTCTTGACCGGCGCGAATTTCACGACTTCATCCACCAACCCGTACTTCAACGCTTCATCCGCGGAAAGGAAGT
>JAGOHE010000213.1 GCA_017996315.1 Kiritimatiellia bacterium
CGCCGTGCCCGGCCTCGGCTACACCGGCTTCGCGTTCGATTGGGAGACGAGCTCCGGAGAAATGAAACTGCATGCCTTCCCCTCGCTGCAAGCCGATTCGGATTATTTCCGCACCATGGACATCCCCGTGGTTCGGGGTCGCAATTTTTCGCGCCCGGCGTCGCGGGCGGATTTCCGGAACAGATCGTTCGAGGTGGTCGTCAACGAGCGCCTGGTCAGCCGGATGGGCTGGCCGGAACCCATCGGCAAACGCTTCCAGTACGGGACCGTGGTGGGCGTGGTGCGCGATTTCCATTTTGATCCGCTGCACTACGACATTCGCCCCGTGTTCATCACGGCACCGATGGATCCTGCCCCATTCGTCAGCGTGAGCATCCGCGGCGACGGGATCCGGGAGACACTTGAGCAGATACGCGTCCGCTGGCAAGCGTTTGCCCCGGGGCATCCGTTTGCCTACACCTTCCTTGATCAACGGCTGGCCCGGATCTACGCCGACGACGAGAAACAGCAGAAACTGGCGACCCTCTTCGCGGGAGTCTGTTTGTTGATATCCTGCCTGGGTTTGTTCGCCCTGGCCTCGTTCACCATCGGCCAGCGCACCAAGGAAATCGGCATCCGGCGGGCGCTGGGGGCGTCGCTTTCCAGCGTGGTGGTGCTGCTCGGCAGGCGCTTTGTCCTGTGGGTGCTGCTGGCCAACGCGCTGGCCTGGCCCCTGACCTATCTGGCCATGCGCCAGTGGCTGGAGAGCTTCGCTTTCCGGACGCCCATCGGGATCGGCGTCTTCCTGCTGGCGGGCGTATCGGTGTTGCTCGTGGCCATGCTCACGGTGAGCGTCCAGTCGATCCGGGCCGCCCGGGCCAACCCGGTGGAGAGCCTGAGGTACGAATAATAGGAGTGGCCTGATGCTGAGAAACTATCTGAAAGTCGCCTGGCGCAACCTCTTTTGGCACAAGGGATATTCATTCATCAACATCTTCGGGCTGGCGGCGGGTCTGGGCAGTTGCCTGATGATTCTCCTTTGGGTGCAGGATGAGTTGGGCTACGATCGGTTTCATTCCAACGCCGCGGCCATTTACCGCGTGGTGGCGGAGATCGCCGAACCGGCCGGGGGAAACGAGTCCATCGCCGTCCTGCCGCCCAACCTGGGCCCGGCCCTGAAGGCGGAATTCCCCGAGATCCATCAGGCCGCGCGTCATCTGTATGTGGATCAACAGATCGTGGCGTACGGCGAGAAGCGGTTTTACGAAGACCGTGTCTCGCTGGTCGATCCCGAATTTCTCCAGATGTTCTCTTTTCCCTTGCGTCAGGGTGCGGTGGGAGGCGCGCTGTCCGACCCCCGGTCCATCGTGCTGACCGAATCGGCGGCGGCGAAATATTTCGGGCCGGACGATCCGATGGGGAAAATCCTGCGCCTGAACAACCGCCGCGACTGCATCGTCACCGGCATCCTGGCCGATGTCCCCGCGCAGTCGCATCTGACCTTCGACATCCTGCTCCCCCTCCTGGCCGCGGAAGAGTTCGGATTTCTCACCCAAACCTGGGAACGTTTTTCCTATGAAACGTATGTCACGGTAGAAGCCAACACCGATGTCCGGCAATTGAACCGGAAGATCGCCGCCCGGCTGCATCAGCCCCTGAACGATCCCGGCACCACCCTGGTGTTGCAACCCCTGGCGGACATCCACTTGTATTCGGCGCATATCGGCGAAGGAGAAGTGCGCGGCGATATCCGGATCGTGGCCCTGTTCTCGCTGTTGGCGGTGTTCATTCTGTCCATGGCCGTCATCAATTACCTGAACCTGGCCACCGCCCGAGGCAGCACCCGGGGCAAGGAGATCGGCCTGCGCAAGGTGACCGGCGCCCGGCGCGGCGAAATCGCCGGCCAGTTCCTGGGGGAATCTTATCTGCAGACCGCGCTGGCCATGATTGTCGCCATGATCCTGGTGATCATCGGCCTCCCCTTCTTCAACTCCTTGTCCGGTAAAAACATCTCGCTCGATTCATTTCTCTCTCCGTCTACCGGATTGTTTTTATTCGGATTTTTCCTGGTCACCGGGTTGTTGGCCGGGCTGTATCCGGCCTGGCATCTCTCCCGGCTGAAACCGGCGGCGGTCCTCAAAGGCGGTTTCGCCATTTCGACGGGTGGGCCCCGGTTGCGCAAGCTGCTGGTGGTGTTCCAGTTCGGCTTGACCATGATCCTGATCATCGGCAGCCTGAGCATCGGTCGACAACTGGATTTTCTGCGGACGCAGCGGCTGGGTTTCAACCAGGAGCAGGTCCTCATGGTGCCCCTGCGCGGGGACCTGGTCGACCGGCTGGCCCCGCTCAAAGTGGAACTGCGACGGAACTCCTCTGTCCTCAGCGCGGCGGCGGCCAGCGATCCGGTGATGATGTTCGGCAGCGTGATCCACATCGAGGCGTGGGAGGGGAAAAAGCCCAACGAGCAGTTGAACTGCGCGATTGCCTCGTGCGACGGGGATTTCCTCGAAACCCACGGCATTCAGTTGGCTCAGGGGCGCTTCTTTGACAATGCCCCGTCCGGCAGCCAATCCGACAAAGTCGTGGTCAATGAAACCGCGGTCCGGGCCCTGGGATTCGACCAGCCCGTCGGAAAACACCTGGACAACCGGGAGATCATCGGTGTGGTCAAGGACTTCCATGCTCGGTCGCTGCACGCGCCCATCGGCCCCGTGGCTCTGATCTGCAACCCCGCCCGGTTCGAATACCTGTTCATCAAGCTCAAATCGGCCGATCCGGCGGTTCTGGAGTCGCTGACCCGGGCGTGGAATCGCATCGCTCCGGATTACCCGTTCGAATTCGCCTTCCTCGATCAGCGGATCGACAATTTGTACCGAGCCGATCAGCGGCTGGGCAGCGTGGTCAACGTCTTCACCCTGCTGGCCTTACTGATCGCAAACCTGGGGCTGTTGGGACTGGCCTCCCACCTGATCACCCGGCGCCGGAAGGAAATTGGAGTGCGTAAAGCGCTGGGGGCCCGGATGACCCAAATCCTGCTGATGCTTTCCCGGGAATTGATCCTGGGGGTGGCGTGGGCTGCCCTGATCGCCTGCCCGGTCGCGTTCTTTGCCTTGAATCACTGGCTGCACGGTTTCGCCTACCGCATCTCGCTCGGGATCGGTGTGTTCGCTTTATCCATCACCCTGACG
>JAGOHE010000036.1 GCA_017996315.1 Kiritimatiellia bacterium
GACAGCCTGCGCCGGATGTGCGACTCATTGTCGTCGGAGACCACCCTCGTCAGTGCGCTGCCGGTCTATCGCGATCTGGCCACGGGCCGGGAGGAGCATCGCTACCAACTGGAGGCCCCCCTGCGATGGCCGGGAGGCAGCTATGTGGACCGCATGGCGCGGGTCGGCAATGAGCCGGGGCGGCCCAGCTACACTCTTTTCCGCCGGGACGCCTTGCGCATGACGGACGATGCCTGGCGGAACGACATGTCGTGCGATCTGGTCGCCAACGTCCTCGCCGCGGCGGCCGGGGAAACCGTTCTGCTGCCGCCCGGCCTCGTCACCTGCGGCCAGCATCCGGGGCGGGATGCGGTCAACCAGTCGTTTGATCTGTTGGCGGCTCGTTTGGTGCATTCGCTCGACTATCTGGCGAAGCAGTCGGATTCCCGGATACGCAGGTTTGCATCCATCTATGGCGTCGTCGAGGCGTTCGGTCTGATCCGAACGTATGCGGGTAAGCGCCGTAGGGGTGTTCACGTTCCGCTGTCCGAACTCCTTCGTCACCTGGCTTCCGTCCGTCGAGCCATTGGTCTTCAGGCGCTTTTCATGCATCCTCGAAAGACGTCGCAATATCTCAAGTACAAGTATGCCATGGGTCGGCGCGCTCCGTTGGCCCCCAAACCCATTTCATTCCCTTGAAACCGCTGATTTTCCTATTTTCACTGCCCCTTGCGGTGATCGGCCTGATTGTCCCCCCCGTCAATGGGCTGATCGCCGCGGCTACCATATTTGTGGGCGCCGGGTTTCTGCTTGCGGACATGGCCCGGATGCGCGAGGGACAATTTTCCGCGCTGTCGTTCTTTTCCATGGCCGCCATTCTGTCGGGAGTGGGGGATATGTCCGTTGCATCCCAGGTTGCCCGTGGAAATCTCGATGTTCTCCAATATGGAGTGGCTGAGTATTATTCTCGTGCCATATTTCTCACGTATGTGGGATCCGCGCTGCCCCATGTCGGGGCGCACGCCGCGCGCGTCCTTTGCCGCCGCCGAAGACGCTCTGTTTTGCCCGCCGTTGAATATATCGTCTCCGATGAGAGAAAATACCTCTCGTTCATCATCTTCGCGGCCATCCTTGTTCTCGTTCTAAATGCCGCGGATATCCAGATCTTCACGGGCTTGCTGGCGAACATCTTTGACTATTTTCCAGCGATGGCGGTTTTTCTTCTCGCTCGACACGGGTATCGGCAGCATGATCTATCATCCATTTTGTGGGCAATGGGCATTTCGGCTTTTCTTTCCTTCAATGCTGCATTGAATGCCTATTTGCGAGGGGAAATCATTTTCCCTTGGCTGATGCTGGTGATCGGTTCATTTGTAGGGCGGCCGAAGAGGGATATTTTCATCAGCCCTCCCTTTCTTCTTTCGTACGGTATTTTCGCTGTATTTTTTGTTTACTTTTTCGCCATGGGCATCGTCCGGCAAGAGCAAGTCTATGGTATGAAAAGAATCGAAAGGCTGGTCGAAACGAAGAATGTCGAAGAGAGATACGAAAATGCGCCAGTTCAGAAATCTCCATGGCAGAGAAATGCCAATGTCAACAAATTGAGCGCCATCATGGGTCTGGTGGACAAAAATGGGTTTTACAGGGGAGAGTCACTGGATTACATGCGGTACGCATTCATCCCCCGCATCATCTGGCCCGACAAGCCGATTATTCAACAGGGCGGATGGTTTGCGAAAGAAATAAAGATGGGCCGGGAGGTGGGTGGCGGGAGACATTCCAACGCCATCAACATGACCATCCCGGGAGAATTGTACCTGAACTTCGGATGGCCGGGGGTCGTGGCAGGGTGCATAGGAGTGGGATTTCTGATCATGCTGATTTGGGAATCCACCGGGTTCTGGACCCAGCCCTTCAATCTTACCGGCAGCATGCTGGCCTTCATGCTGATCAAGCGGTGCTATGAGTTCCTGGGCCCGGATCTGCAATCCATTGTGGGGTACATAGCCGGTTATCTTTCCCTGCTCGGATTGTCTTATCTCGCCCGGAGCCTCTTCCCGCAGGCGCCTCGCGTATCGAGTTCGCATGTTACAGGTTGGAAAGGGCGGGGGCGATGGTCACGGATGGCGCGCACCCCATGAATCAGACGGTGGAGAAAGTATTTCCGCCCGGACGGGCATTGGTGGTGACCGAGCGCTGGCTGGGCAGCAATGCCTTTGCCATGATGAAGGCGCTTCGTAGAAAAGGATGGAACGTCAACGATCTGTGCGAGAAGGAGTACATCCCGCTCCGCTGGGAATCGAAGATGATGAAGGCTATTGGGCGCGCCCTGCGATACGCGGCGACCCGTGAGTTCAATCGCGCTCTGCTGAAAGCCGCCCGGCGTCATACACCCGACATGTTCCTGGTGTTCAAGGGTGCGCATGTGCAGGCGGGGACGATTCGCGCCCTCCAAGCGAGGGGCGCTCGGGCTTTGTGTGTCTATCCGGACGTGTCGTTTTACGCGCACGGACGATATCTTCCCCAAGCGCTGCCCGCCTATGATTGGATTTTCACGACGAAGACCTTTGGCCTAGCGGATATGCGTGCCCAGCTTGGCATCACCCGTGCTTCGGTGATCCCGCATGCGGCCGACGCGGATCTGCACCGGCCAACTTCTCTGAACGACCGGGATCGAGCTGATTTTGCCTGCGAGGTCTCATTCATCGGAACTTGGTCTCCGAAAAAGGAGCGGATCCTGACGGATGTCGTGACGAGACTCCCCCAGCTTCGGCTCAAAGTCTTCGGTGGCCAATGGGATCGTGTGCCGGCGGCATCTCCCCTGCGGCCGTTTCTGGCCGGCTATCCGGTGTATTCGCTGGATTATGTAAAAGCCATTTGCGGATCGAAGATCAATCTGGGCATTTTGAGCGAGGCGCGCATCGGGTCCTCGTCGGGCGATCAAATCACCAGTCGCACGTTTCATATTCCCGCCTGCGGCGGCTTCCTGTTGCATGAGCGAACGGAAGAACTTCTGCAGGTTTTCGAAGAAGATCGCCATGTCGCATGTTTCGGAGATGCCGACGAGCTCTCAAAGAAAATCAGCTACTATCTCGATCGCGACGAAGACCGCCAGCGTATTTCGGCGGCAGCGTTGGCGGAAGTGTCGGGCAAGCATACATGGGACAAGCGCATTGATGAAGTGATGTCTAAGTACACAGAGATGGCGGAAAAGTGATCAATGCCACCTAATCGACTAGCCATTTTTGCTCCTCATCCGGTTCAGTATCACGCGGGGATTTACAGGGAACTCGCCAAGCTGGAGGGTGTGGATGCGACTGTTTTCTATGAAGACCGGATCGGGCTGAAGCCCGTCTATGTGAAGGAATTCAAGACAACGGTCCAGTGGGACATTGATTTGCTGAGTGGCTACCGGCACGTGTTTCTCCGAAACTGGTCGCGGAAACCGCAGGGCGGATTCTTTGCCCGGGTCAATCCCGGCATCGTTTCAGTGCTAGCCCGGGGGCGCTATGATGCCGTCCTTTTCACGGGCTACAACCGGTTCTCGGAGTGGCTCATTTGGACTTTCGCGCCGTGGACCGGAGCGCGGCGGATTTTCCGGGGAGAGGCGACGCTGGAAGCCGGAGCAGGCGTCACCACTCTTCGAAACCGGTTAAAAAAGCGCCATCTGGCGCGATTCCTGTCCCGCTGCGATCGTGTGCTGTACAGTTGCACGGGCAATCGGGAATACTTCCGTCATTATGGCGTTCCCGATAACAAGATGCAGTTGCTGCCCTGCGCCGTGGATAATGATTATTTCAAGAATGAGCGGGCCAGGCATGAACCGTGTCGGCTGGAAATCCGCCGGGAATTGGGCATCGCCCCGGATGATTTTGTCATCATATTCGCGGCGCGCATGCTCCCGCTGAAACGGGACGACGACCTGATCAACGCGGTCAGCCGGATAGACCACCGCCGGATCGTGCTGCTCTTTGTGGGAGATGGCCCCGCGCGGCCCCGCGCGGAAGCGCTGGCTCGAGAAAAGGGGGTTCGGGCGGTCTTTACCGGCTTCGCCAACCAAGGTGAGATTTCCAGGTATTACGCGATCAGCGACCTGTTCGCGATGTTGTCAGAGCGCGATCGTTCGCCCAAGGCGATGAACGAGGCGATGAATTTTTCACTTCCATTGATCTGCACGAAGGTCACGGGCACGGCGTACGATCTGGTGGAGGATGGGAGGAACGGGTACATGGTGGACACGGGCGATCTCGACGCCATCGCCCGGCACATTGACCATTTGAACCGTCATCGCGAAGAGGCGGCGGCCATGGGGCGGCGATCGCTGGAAATCGTGGAACGGTGGAGCTTCCAGGCGGATGCCCTGTCCATTCGCGATGCCGTTCGAGCGGCGGTGAGTGCGCGGCCTCGGGGTTGTGCAGGTGGCGCCCGAAAACGAGAACAATGATGCAACCCCTTCACCCCAAGCGCGTCTTCCAAACCCCAGCCAACGAACACTTTTTCCTTGGTTACTACGACAAATCGCCATTGGATGCGCAGAGCGGCCGGTTGCTGGCCCAGCGCGCCCAATTTGCGGATCGCATGGTGACCGCTTCAGACTCGCTGGAGATCGGCGTGTTCGACTGGCGGAGCGGGAGCGGATTTGAACCGATCGCGGAAACGCGCGCATGGAATTGGCAGCAGGGATGCATGCTGCAATGGCTGGGTCCCGGGCATGTCCGGCGGCTGATCTTCAATGACCGGCGGGATGGCCAGTTCGTTTCCGTCATCCGCGATCTTGCGTCCGGCGCGGAGACGGTTCTTCCGATGGCCGTCTACACGGTGTCTCCGCGGGGCGATCAGGCGCTCTGCATAGACAACGAGCGGCACTACTGGTTCCGGCCGGGCTACAACTATCAGGGCATCGAGAAGCCGGAGAAGAACGTCCCGATGGACCCGCGCGACGGTATCTGGAGAATGGACCTCGCGACGGGACGGGTGGATCGGGTGATCCCTATTCAAACTCTATGGGCCATACATCCGCTGTCCACCATGGCCACCGGTATCCATTATCTCGAGCATCTTATGTTTTCGCCCTCGGGGCGCCGATTCTGCTTTCTCCATCGCTGGAAGATGGAGGACGGCGGCATTTACGCCCGCCTGTTCACGGCCGCGCCGGATGGGACCGATATCCGCCTGCTGGCCGACAGCGGTCGCATGAGTCATTTCAGCTGGCTGGATGACGAAACGATCATCGCCTACGGGGGCCTGCCCAATCCGTTCAATCGCCTGCGCCAGAACCGAAGCCTGGTGCGCCGATGGATCCGTCCTCTTCTGCCGGTCTATCACGCGCTGGTGCCCCGGAAATCGGGATTCCGGAAAGCGCTGACCGGCGATGGCTACATGCGGCTGAATGACACGACGGGAGCCGTGTGCCGCATCGGAGCGGATTGCCTCCGGGAGGACGGGCACCCGACCCGGTGCCCCGCGGTGGACGGACTGATCGTCAGCGACACGTATGAAGACGCCGGGCACCATCGCGAGCTGTTTCTTTTTGATTTGAAGACGGAACAGAAAGTCTGGCACACCCGCCTGCGTTCCCTCGCACAACTGGATAGCACCGGCATGCGCTGCGACCTCCATCCCAAGTGGTCGTTTGATGGCGCGTATTTCGCCGTGGACACGCAGAACGACGGGTATCGCAGCATCTATCTGTATGCCCGGGAATGATCTGTGGCCGGGCTTCGTGTCTCTCATGGCACGCACACGAACATGATTCGCGTTACGTTTTTTCAACGCCGGCCTCATCCCGGACATTACAGCATGGAGCGGCTTTTTGCCGCGGTGCGTTCCGCCTTGCCGTCCGACATCGCGTGCCGGGTGGCGATTTCCCGTTTTCACAGCCGGGGAGTTCTTGCGCGCATCTACAACATCCTCGAAGCGGCGTTTCGGCAGGGCGACGTCAATCATGTGATTGGCGATGTGCATTATTTGACGTTTCTCCTGCCGAAACGGAAAACCGTGCTGACGATCCACGACTGCGGAAAGTGGGCGGAACTGCGCGGCTGGCGGAAGGTGCTCTATGGCTGGCTCTGGGTTCGCGGACCCATCGCCCGTGCGGCGCGCATCACGACGATTTCGGACGCCACCCGGCAGGATTTGATCCGGATGGCGAGCCTCGCGCCGGAACGGATCACCGTGATTCCGGATTGCATCCCGGCCGAGTTCCAACCCGCTCCCGCCGCATTCAACGCCGCAAAGCCTCGGATTCTGCAGGTGGGCACCCGTGAAAACAAGAATCTCCCAAGGGTCATCAAGGCGCTGGCGGGTGTCCCGTGCCACCTGGAGATTGTCGGACAGCTAACGGGCGACCAGCAACGGAGCCTTGCGGCGCATGGCATCGAGTATTCCAACGGAGTCCATCTGACGGATGCCGAGCTGCTCGAGCGTTTCCGTACGTGCGACCTGCTGATCTTCGTATCCACGAGCGAGGGCTTCGGGATGCCGATCGTGGAGGCGCAGGCCATCGGTCGCCCCGTCGTGACCAGCGCGATGTCTCCAATGACGGACACCGGCGGCGAGGGTGCATGTTATGTGGATCCGTTCGACGTTGAGGCCATCCGGGCCGGTGTCGTGAGGGTGGCGCAGGATGCGGAGTATCGGAATGACTTGATTTCGCGGGGGTTCATGAATGTCCGGCGTTTCCAGTCGAAAGCGATTGCGGAACAGTATGCGGAAATCTATCGTCGCACGGCTGGTGCTCGATAAATGCAGAACGATTATATCTCTGATGGGACAGCCAGGTTGAGATATGCGCATCGGCATTGATGCCTCGAACATCCGGGCGGGTGGCGGGCTTACACATCTTCGGGAGGTGTTGTGCGCGTTGGATCCGGCGCCGCTGGGGATTCGCGAGGTTCGGGTCTGGGGCGGGCAGGCCACGCTGGCGCACCTGCCGGACCGTCCATGGCTCATTCGCGTACATCCGCCCGAATTGGATGGAACTCAACTGGCGCGCGGATGGTGGCGACGCCATCGGCTGGACGGGCTGGCGCTGGACTCGGTGGACGTCCTGTTCTCTCCGGGGGGCGTGTATGGCGGCAGGTTCCGGCCTTTCGTCACCATGTCGCAGAACCTGCTGCCCTTCGATCCGGTCGAACGGGCGCGGTTTGGCCTGACTCCCGTCCGCCTGCGCTATCATATGCTGGAATGGGCCCAGAGCCGGACTTTTCGCCGGGCGGATGGCGTGATCTTTCTCACTCCGGAAGCGCACCGGATCGTGGAACGCCGCACCGGACCGCTGGCTGCTAAAATCGCCATTATTCCCCATGGGTTGGCGGAACGCTTTTTTCAGCCATTGCCTCCGGTTCGCGCGCTTTCCCACGAGGTCTCTTCCGGGGCGCCGTTGCGGGTGCTGTATGTATCCATCGTCAATTTTTACAAACATCCGTGGCATGTGGCGGACGCCGTGGCGCGGTTGCGACGTGAAGGCTTGCCGGTCCATCTGGATCTGGTGGGTCCGGCGTATCCTCCGGCGCTGCGGCGCTTGAAGGAGACATTGCGCAGGGTGGATCCGCAGGGCGAGGGCGTGCAGTATCATGGAGCCGTGCCGTATGAACGGCTGCATGAATTCTATGCCGCGGCGGACCTGTTTGTATTCGCCTCGTCCTGCGAGACCTTCGGCATGATATTGCTTGAAGCCATGGCTGCCGGCTTGCCGATTGCATGTGCCCGCCGCAGCGCGCTGCCGGATGTGCTGGGGGAAGCCGGACACTACTTCGACCCCGAGGATCCAGAAGACATTGCGCGCGCGCTGCGGACGCTGATTTTGAATCCGGACCTGCGGCGGGATCTGGCCCGGCAAGCCCAGCAGCGAGCGCGGTTATTCTCCTGGCGACGTTGCGCGTTCGAGACATTTCAGTTCATTCGGGACATCCATCAAGCGAGCCATCCATGAAACAGGTTCAACAGAATCTCAAATCCGGCGATACGAACCTTCTGGATGTCCCATGTCCCCTTGTAGGGCTGGGCAAGGTGCTGATCCGAACCGCGCGTTCCCTGATTTCCGCGGGCACGGAGCGGATGCTCGTCGAATTCGGACAGGCCAATCTTCTGCAGAAGGCCCGGTCTCAGCCGGACAAGGTTCGGCAGGTGCTGGACAAGATTCGCGCCGATGGGCTGGCGCCGACGCTGGAAGCCGTGTTCAAGCGATTGGATGAACCCTTGCCGCTGGGCTACTGCAACGCCGGAGTGGTGGAGGACGTCGGCGCCGGAGTGACGGGGTTCAAACCCGGAGACCGGGTGGCGAGCAACGGACCGCACGCGGAATACGTGTGCGTTCCGCAGAATCTCTGCGCCCGAATTCCCGACAAGGTGTCCGATGAGGAAGCGGCATTCACGGTCTTGAGTTCGATCGGGCTGCAAGGAGTCCGTTTGCTTCAGCCAACCCTGGGTGAGCAGTTCGTGGTCTACGGGGCGGGATTGATCGGACTGACAACCATTCAACTTCTGCGGGCATCGGGTTGCGCAGTCCTGGCGGTGGATGTGAATGCCGAGCGATTGCGGATCGCCGCCGGCTATGGGGCCCAGACCTGCCATGCCGAAGGGGCGGATCCCGTGACGGCGGCATTGGCGTGGACCAATGGCGCGGGGGCGGATGGTGTGCTCATCACCGCCAGCGCAAGGGACGATTCGATCGTGCACCAGGCGGCGACGATGTGCCGCAAGCGGGGGCGGATCGTCCTCGTGGGCGTGGTCAACCTGAACCTCTCCCGGGCGGACTTCTACGAAAAGGAACTCTCCTTTCAGGTTTCGTGTTCTTATGGGCCGGGGCGGTACGACGAGAAATATGAACAGCGCGGACAGGATTATCCGCGCGGATTCGTGCGCTGGACGGAGCAGCGGAATTTCGAAGCCGTGCTGGCGGCGATGGCGGACGGACAGTTGAATGTCCGCGAGCTGATCACCCATCGGGTGCGGTTCGACGAGGCGGTTTCGGCGTATGACCGGATGATGAGCGATCCGCACAGCCTCGGCGTGATTTTGGAGTATCCGGCGGGCGGAGATCGGAGTCGGACGATTCCCGTGTCAGCCTCGCCTGCGTCGGCCACGACGGCGGCCGCCGGCGAGTGTGTGGCGGCCATGATCGGCGCGGGAAATTTTGCCAAGATGACCATGGCTCCCGCATTGAAGACCAGTGGCGCCCGCCTGAAGTATGTCGCGGACACCGGCGCGCCGGTCGCCGCGACGCATCTGGCGCGAAAGTATGGATTCGAGCAGGCCACGAGCGACACGGCGGCCGTGCTGGCCGACCCGGACGTCAACACAATCTTCATCGCCACAGGGCATTCATCTCACGCGGATCTGATCGTCCAAGGCTTGGAAGCCGGAAAGCATGTGTTTGTGGAGAAGCCGCTGGCGCTGAACCGCGAAGATGTGTCCCGTGTTCAAGAGGCTGCGGCGCGCCATCCGGACCGGCGGCTGATGCTCGGTTTCAACCGGAGATTCAGTCCGCATACGGTGCGGATTCGCGAGCTGTTGGCGGGTCGCAGTGAACCGCTGACGATGTCGTTCACCTGTAATGCGGGAATCATTCCTCCCGGAGTCTGGGTGCACGATCCGGAACGGGGCGGGGGCCGGATTGTGGGCGAGGCTTGCCATTTCATGGATTTGCTCAGCCATATCGCCGGAAGTCCGATTGAATGTGTGGCCGCCATGATGGTGGGGTCCGGCGTGGCCGTGTTGGAAGACAAGATGTCCATTCTTCTGCGGTTTGCCGACGGCTCGATCGGCGCCGTTCATTATTTCGCCAATGGACACAAAGGGTATCCGAAGGAGCGGCTGGAGGTATTCAGCGAGGGGCGGGTGCTGGTCATGGATAACTTCAGGGAACTGCGAGGGTGGGGGTTCCGCGGGTTTTCGCGGATGAAAACGCGCAGCAACAAAGGTCACCGGGAGGAGTTTGCGGCGTTTGTGAAATCCATAAAATCCGGCGGCGCGCCCCTGATTCCTTTGGACCAGGCAGTCAACGTCACCCTGGCCAGCTTCGCGGCCATGACCGCGGCCCGCGAAAACCGCACGGTGAATCTTGCGGAAGACTAGGGGAGCGTCTCGAATAGAAGATTGGCTCCGGAGAAGGATGGCGTAAAGCCCGGATGAGAGTTCCAGGAATACGAGCCCAGACGGCGTGGAGATTGGGTCCGATGAATATCGGGCGCATCCTGCGCTACCGGCTGGGGATCCGGCTGGGAATCCACCCGGTCCGGCGGCTGTGGGCGGCGGTTCCTCCGCCGCCTTTTTTTCATGCGCACGGACGTCAGGTTCCCGATCTTCCATCGCTGGATCGCCGGCCTGCGCATCAGGAGTATTTCGGCTGGCTTAAGGAATCGCTGGGGAAAGATCCCCCCGACTGGTTTCGCAATCCTTTGACCAATACCCGATTTCCGGCCCCGGATCGGCCTTGGTGGGCCATTCAAGACTTTGACCCGGCGGTGGGTGACATCAAAACCATCTGGGAAGCGTCTCGCATGGAATGGGCGCCGGCGTGGGCTTCGGCAACAGACGATCCGCAGTCCATCGAGAGGCTCAATGCCTGGTTGGAGGATTGGTGCCTTAAGAACCCGCCGTATCAAGGACCGAATTGGAAATGCGGGCAAGAGGCGTCGATTCGGGTAATGCATCTGGCGCTGGCGGCATGGATCAGCGGGCAGATGAGGGATGCGGAGCCGGGGTTGCTCCAACTGATCTCCGTGCATCTGCAGCGTGTGGCGCCGACACTGCCCTATGCCCTGGCGCAGGATAACAACCATGGGACCAGCGAAGCCGCCGCGCTGTTTATCGGCGGGAGCTGGCTGCGCTCGACCGGCGCGGATGCGCGCGGCGCGCGCTGGGAGCGGATGGGGCGACGCTGGCTGGAGAACCGCGTGCGACGGCTGGTGCTCTCTGACGGTACATTCAGCCAGTACTCGGTTAACTATCATCGTGTATTGCTGGATACCACGTCCATTGTGGAGCTCTGGCGGCGCGCCTTGGAATTGCCAGTATTTTCATCCGCCTACACGGATCGGGTTGGCCGGGCCACCGCCTGGTTGCATGCCTTCACGGATCCCGCCACGGGAGATGCTCCCAATCTCGGTTCCAACGATGGCGCGCGTCTGTTCTCATTTTGCCGCGCGGCATTTCGCGATTATCGCCCTTCGGTTAACCTGGCCGCCATGCTTAGGGGATATCGCCCACCGTTCGCGGATGTGCCGATATTGCTGAATGAGACGTTACCCGCCTCCGGGCTGGATATGCCCAAGCCCGGGACCCGCAATTTTCCCGCCGGTGGGTTCGCGCGGATGGAGGCGGGTTCCGCGGTTTTGTTCTTCCGCTACCCTGTATTCCGGTTCCGTCCCCATCATGCCGATGTTTTGCACCTGGATCTTTGGGTGCGATCCAACAACCTGCTCCGGGATGCGGGGTCCCTTTCCTACGCGATGGATCTTGCCGAGTTCATGTTCTACAGCGGAGTGGCAGGTCATAACACGGTCCAATTCGACGGCCGTGATCAAATGCCGCGATTGGGGCGTTTCTTGTATGGAGCTTGGCCGCGAGGCCGGATCATTGCGCCCCTGGAAGTGAAGGACGGCGTCGCAGGCATGTCCGTGGAATATCGCGATTGGCGTCATGCCCGGCATCGGCGGACGATTCAATTGTTTCCCCATCGCCTCGTCGTGGAAGATGAGGTATCAGGGTTTTCAAAGAGCGCCGTATGGCGTTGGCGATTGTCCCCGGGCCCATGGGCTGCGGAGGGATTGAACATCCGCGGCGCTGGCGTACATATGAACGTTCGCTCATCATCGCCCGTTGCGCGCGCGGAGTTGGTTTCCGGCCGGGAATCCCGCTTGTATTTGCGGGAAAGCGCGGTTCCGCTCTGGGAGCTGGAACTCCGGCAGCACGGCACACTCAGCACGGAAATAATCTGGGACGACGAGGCGCCGCGAGGCGACGATGATCGGCGCGGCAACGTTGGACTTCGCCCGTGAAGGTTCTGTACTTCTATCAGCATTTCAAGACACCCGCTGTGGCCGGCGGCACGCGAGCTTATGAACTGGCCCAGCGGTTGATTGCTCGCGGACACTCGGTGACCATGGTGTGCGGCAAAACCGTTGATCTGCATTTGCCAGCTTCAGACCGCCCCGGAATCCATCGTGGGATGATCGATGGGATTGATGTGATTCAGCTTGATCTTCCTTATAGCAATTACCATGGACTGCTGCGGCGCTCATGGAATTTTCTTAGATTTGCCTGGCGCAGCATCCTTCTGGCATTCCGCGAGCCATACGATCTGCTGTTTGCGACTTCCACTCCGCTGACCGCCGGACTGCCCGGGATGGCCATCAAGCTCTATCGCCGTTCCAAGCCGTTTGTTTTTGAAGTTCGCGACTTGTGGCCGGAACTGCCTCGCGCACTGGGCATGAAAAACCCGATTTTGCTGGGCGCCATGAGCCTTCTCGAGTGGGGCAGCTACCGCGCAGCGGACGCCTGGGTGGGCTTGTCCCCCGGCATTTGCGAAGGCATCGTCCGACGTTGCCGGAAACACAAGCCGATGGCCATGATCCCCAACAGCTGTGATTTGGATATCTTCCATCCGCGGCTTCGTTCGGAACTGAATTTGAAAGGAATCGCTTCCACGAACTTTGTGGCTGTATTCATGGGCGCGCATGGAATCGCCAATGGACTCTCGGCGGTCTTGGATGCGGCGGCGGAGCTGGTGCGTCGCGGAAGGTGCGACATTGTGTTGGCCTTCATTGGGGACGGCAAGCTGAAGCCGGATTTAATGCGTCGCGCGGAGCGTGACCGCCTCGTCAATTGCCGTTTCTTCGATCCCATGCCGAAGGTGGATCTGGCGCGGGTGGTGGGCTCGGCTGACGCGGGGTTGATGATCCTCGCCAATGTTCCCGCTTTCTATTATGGAACATCCCCGAACAAGTTTTTCGATTACATTGCCGCTGGGCTCCCGGTTGTGAATAATTATCCCGGCTGGCTGGCGGATATGATCCAGTCGCAGGACTGCGGACTCGCCGTGGAACCCGGAAATCCGGCGGCTTTTGCCGATGCGCTCGTCCGGTTGGCGGATCATCCGGAGGATCGCGCGCGGATGGGACGAAATGCCCGGCGTCTCGCCGAACAAGAATTCGACCGCACCGTGTTGGGATCGCGGTGGGTTGATTTTCTGGAAGAGGTCCAGCGAAAATCGGCAGGGGATGAGGCGCGGGCGTGACGATGAACATGAAGCGCGTCATGGATATTTCCGGTTCCCTGTTGGGACTGATTCTGTTGGCGCCGGTCATGATCGTACTGGCGATCATGGTGCGCGTTAAATTGGGCTCTCCAGTTCTTTTCCGGCAGCTCCGGCCGGGACGCGGCGGCCTTCCGTTTGTGTGCCTTAAGTTCCGGACCATGACGGATGCGCGCGATGCGCAAGGCCAGCTGCTGTCCGATGCGGAGCGGCTGACACGTTTCGGACGATTCTTGCGCGCATCCAGCCTTGATGAACTTCCGGAGCTGTGGAATGTGCTGTGCGGCGACATGAGCTTGGTCGGACCGAGGCCGTTGCGCATGGAATATCTGCCCCTGTACTCGTCTGAACAGGCGCGGCGTCATGAGGTGCGGCCGGGAATCACCGGATGGGCGCAGGTGAACGGACGAAACGCCCTGACATGGGAAGAAAAGTTCAAGCTCGATGTCTGGTATGTGGATCATCGAAATTTCAGTTTGGATTTTAAAATCCTTCTGCTGACACTTCTGCGGGTGTTTCAACGCTCGGGTATTTCCGCGGAAGGCGAGGCAACGATGCCGAAATTTCGGGGGAACGCAAACATATGAACGATGTAATGATTTATGGTGCCGGAAGCGTCGGTCGCATGGCGGAGCAGATCATCTTCGATATCAATCAAGCCCGTCCCACATGGCGAGTTCTGGGTTTCTTGGACGATAATCCTTCCACGCATGGATCGTCCATCGCCGGCCTGCCTGTGATGGGCGGAATCGACTATCTGGATCGCATCCCGAGCATGCAGGTTATCCCCGCGTTTGGGAAACCAACGCAGAGACAGGCAGCCGCTCTCCGGTTGCGGCAAAACGGAAGACATTCGCTGGCCACCCTGATTCACCCTCAGGCCTGGATTGCCCGCCGCGTAGAGATCGGCGAAGGAAGTATGATCTATCCGGGAGTGCATGTTGACGTGGATGTGCGAATAGGTCGGCAGGTGTTGATGAATAAACTTTGCACCATAGGACATGATACGGTAATCGGAGACTATTCAACCGTGGGCCCCGGAGTGAACATCGGTGGCCACAACTCCATAGGCGAAGGCGTCGACCTTGGGATCAACAGCGCCACGATTCAAGATTTGTGCATCGGCGCATGGAGTCAACTGGGCGCAGGGGCCGTGGCTGTGCGTAATATGGACTCCCACAAGGTATATATCGGAGTTCCAGCCCGAGTGCTTCGATCCGTTTGAAGGGATGTTTGCTCCCTTATCATGTGGCCACATGGGCAGCCAAGCCTGCTTCTTGCTGAACGGTGCAGAGTGGGTGGGTTGTCCGCATTCTGGGACTCGACGACCACTTTCAGCGCCGACAACGGCGCCTTCGCCTTCATAAGCGCCTAAGCCGGCGTGTCAATAGACGAGAACGCGATTGTGGGCGCCCACAGTTTCGTGAATGGCGATATCCCCCCCGGCGCGGTGGCCTACGGCGTCCCGGCCCGGGTCCGGCGG
>JAGOHE010000037.1 GCA_017996315.1 Kiritimatiellia bacterium
CAAAACCGTCATCGGCAAAAGAACCAAGCAATCCGGCATGTTCTGGCGGGTTCCCGGTGCACAGCACGTACTCAACATCCGCTGCGCCGTACTCGGTGAAATCTACGACGCCTTCTGGGACCATCGCCGAAAAAGCGAAATCCAATCCCTCAACCTCGCAGCGTGACTCCCTCTACCCACTTTCCTCAACTGCACCCGACGCGGGGCGACGCCGCACAAGGCGCTTGGCATGATCGGCCTGCGTGTGGGATATTTCCGAACATATCCGCGTTGCGTTGGGTCCAACCTTCAGCAACGCGTTTCATCATGTCTCCGGAATCACAGCCTCATCGTCCCTCGTATGGCGCCGCGTCCATCCGCGCCGGGGTGGTCCGCCTGGCGCGGTGGGGGGTTTGCGCGCTCCTGCTTTCGGGTTGCGCGACGGTGCGCCGGGCGCGTGAAGCGCAGGACACCAGCCACATCCCCGTGGGGGAGCGTCCGGCCACGCCCGCCGAAACCGGGCTGGCGCCCGGCGCGGAGGTAACGCTGGACGAAGCGACGCGCGCCGCGGCGATGTGTCATCCGTCCATCGCGCGCGCCCGGCAGCAGGTCATCGCGGCCGAGGCGCAGCTCCGGCAGGCCGGCGCCGCCCGCGCGCCGGAGGTCAGCGCCAGCGCGGGCTACAGCCGCCGAACTGCCAACACCGAGGCGGGGGACTTCAGTTTCCATTCGAACGAAGGCTACACCGCATCGCTCGGCCTGGACCTGCTCGTCTTCGATTTCGGGTGCACGCCCGCGCAGGTCCGCGCGGCCGCGGCCCGCTGCGCGGCGGCGGTGGAGAATCTGCGTTCCGCCGAGAACACCGTGCGCTACGAAGTGCGCAGCGCGTTCTTTCAGCTCGGCAAGGCGCGGGAATTGCGGCAGGTGGCGGAGGAGGCGGTCCGCCAGTACGAGGAGAATCTCGAACAGGTGCGCGCGTTTGTGGAGGTGGGACGGCGCACACGCTACGACGTCACCAAGTCCGAAGTGGACCTCGGCAACGCGCGGCTCGAGCTGATGGACGCCCGCAACACGGAGGCGTCCGCGCAGGCGACGCTGGCGACCCGCATCGGCCTCGCGGAGCATCCGGGATGGCGGGCGGGCGAGGGGCGGCTCGAGGACGTGCCGGGCGACGTGGCCGACTGGATGGCTGTGGCGCGGACGATGAATCCCGATCTGGCGGCGCTAAACGCGCAGGAGACGGCCGCTTCGGCGTCGGTGGACGAAGCGGTGGCGTCGCTGTATCCCTCGTTCAACCTGCGCCTCAACGCCGACGGCAGCGGGGACGGGTTTCCGCTGGTGTGGAACGCGTCCGGCGCGTTGTCCTCGGCGGTGACGTTGTTCGACAGCCGCCGGCGCCTGTCGCGCATTGACGAAGCGGCGGCGAATCTCCGCTCCGTGCGCGCGCAGCGGGCGGAGCGCGAGAGCGCCCTGCATCTCGAACTGCAGCGCGCGCGCAGCGACCGGGATACCGCGCGCGAACGGTTTGAACTTTCCGACCTGATTCTGCGGCAGGCGCGCGAAAGCCTGGCGCTGGTTTCGGAACAGTACCGGCTGGGCCGGGCGTCGGCGCTCGAGGTCACGGACGCGCAGGTGGCCGTGACCCGCGCGCAGGCCGGCCGTGTGCAGGCCCAGTATGACTGGCAGGCGGCGGTGGCGCAGGTGCTGTACACGATTGGCGGTGAGGAGGCCCCATGAGTGGAAAGAAGATGATGTTATGGCTGGCCGCCGCGGCGGTTGTGGGCGGCGGGGTGTACATCTGGAAAGGGCGCGGGGAACGGCAGACGGTCCTCTATCGAACCGCGCCCGTCCAGCGCGGCGACCTGGTTCAGGAGGTGCGCGCCACGGGGGTGATCCGGCCCATCCGGCTGGTACAGGTCGGCACCCAGGTCAACGGTCCGGTCCAGAAACTGTACGTGGATTTCAACGACACGGTGAAGCAGGGGGATCTGGTCGCGCAGATTGATCCGACCGTGTACGAGGCGCGGCTGGCGCAGGATGAGGCCGGTCTGCGGCAGAACGAGGCGTCGGTCGAGCAGGCTCGCGCCCGCCTCGTGCAGGCGGAAAAGGATCTGGAGCGCTCGCGGGAGCTGGCGAAACGCGAAATGCTTTCGCAGGCGGAACTCGACGCGGCGATCGCCGAGCGCGAAACGCTGGCGGCCCAGCTCAAGGTCGCGGAGGCGTCGGTGGAACTCGCGCGGGCGTCGTTGAGCCTGTCCCGCGCGAACCTCGGCTACACGACGATCCGGTCGCCGGTGGACGGCGTGATCATCGCCCGCAACGTGGATGAGGGGCAGACGGTGGTGGCGAGCATGAGCGCGCAGGTGATTTTTGAAATCGCCACGGATTTGCGCGAGGTGCAGGTGGAAGCCAGCGTGCCCGAGGCCGATATCGGAAGAATCCGGCCGGATCAGCCGGTGCGCTTCACGGTGGACGCCTACGACACGCCGTTCCTGGGGCGGGTGTCGCAAATCCGCCTCGCGGCGAAGACTGAACAGAATGTGGTGACCTATCCGGTGATTGTGCGCGCGGAGAATCCCGACGGGCGGTTGTTCCCCGGCATGACGGCCACGATGAGTTGCGAAGTGGCGCGGCGCGAGAATGTGCTGAAAGCGTCCAACGCGGCGTTGCGGTTCCGTCCGACCGACGCGCCCGCGCCGTCCCGGAGCAACGGGACGGCCGGAACCGGCGCCGTCTGGGTTCAGACCAACGGGAAAGGCGCGCCGGAGGCGATTACGGTCGGTCTGGGCATATCGGACGGCATCATGACGGAACTCACCGACGCCGGATCGCTGGGGGAGGGAACGGAATTGTTGACCGGGATCATGGATTCGACCGCCGAGGAATCCTCCCGTTCGGTGAATCTGTTTTCCCCGCCGGCGCCCCCCGGCTCGAGGCGCGGGAGAAGGTAAGCCGTGCTGATCGAACTCCGGGGCGTGCGAAAAGTCTACCGCGTGGGCGAAATTGAAATTACCGCCCTCGCGGGCGTATCGCTTGAAATCGACCGGGGTGAATTTCTCGCCATCATGGGCGCCTCCGGCTCCGGGAAGAGCACGCTGTTGAATATTCTCGGCGGGCTGGATCAGCCCAGCGAGGGCGCCTACATCCTGGACGGCGAACAGGTATCCGCGATGGATTCGGATGCGCTGTCGCGGATTCGGAACCGCAAGATCGGTTTTGTGTTTCAGAATTTCAACCTGCTGTCGCGCACGACCGCGTTGGAGAATGTGGAACTGCCGTTGTATTACGGCCCGCACATCGGCGCGGCCGAGCGGGGGCAGCGGGCGGAGCGCCTGCTGGCCCGGCTCGGGCTGGGCGATCGGATTCACCATCATCCCAGCCAGCTTTCCGGCGGCCAGCAGCAGCGCGTGGCCATAGCCCGGGCGTTGATCAACCAGCCGCCGCTGATTCTGGCCGACGAGCCGACGGGCAACCTGGACAGCCATGCCGGCGAGGAAATCATGGCGTTGTTCGAGGAACTAAACCGGGGCGGAATCACCATCGTCATGGTCACCCACGAACCCGATATCGCCGCGCATGCCGGCCGGGTGATTCACATGAAGGACGGGCAGGTGGTCCCATGAACATGACCCTGACCTTGCGTGTGGCGGTCGCCGCGCTGCGGCGGAACAAGGGCCGCTCGCTGCTGACGGCGCTCGGGATCATCATCGGCATCGCCGCGGTCATCGCGGTCGTGGCGGTGGGCGAAGGGGCGTCGGTCCAGATGCGGCAGCAAGTCAGCAGCATGGGCGAAAATCTGCTGACCATCTTTCCGGGCAGCATGCGCACCGGCGGGTTCCGGGGCGGCTCGGGCACTCAGCAGACGCTGACTGCGGAGGATGGAGCGTCCATCCTGCGGGAGGTGCCCGGCGTGGTCGCGATGTCGCCCGTGGTGCGCAACGGCGGTCAGGCGGTGTACCGGGAGAACAATTGGGCCACCTCGGTGCAGGGGGTGGGCGGCATGTTCCCGGAGGTCCGTTCGTGGGGCACGAGCGACGGCGTATTTTTCACGGATGGCGATGTTCGCTCCGGCGCGCGGGTCTGCGTGTTGGGCGCGACCGTGGCCCGCGAGTTGTTTGGATTCGATCCTCCGTCGGGCGAAACCATCCGGGTGCGCGGCATGCCGTTCCGGGTGATGGGCGTGATGAATCGCAAGGGGAGCGCGGCTTGGGGGCAGGATCAGGACGACGTCATTTTGGTGCCCTACACCACCGTGCAGCGGGTGTTGCAGCGTTCCGTATTCCAGAACATCCACATGCTGCTGATCAAGTTTGAATCCATGGAACGCATGACCTCGGCCCGCGCCGAAATCGAAGCGCTGCTCCGCCAGCGCCATCGCATCGGGCCGGGCGCGGAGGATGATTTCACGGTCACCGACATGACCGAAGTGACGGAGATGATCACGTCGGTTTCCCGGGTGATGACGATTCTGCTCACCTCCATCGCCTCCATCTCGCTGGTGGTCGGCGGCATCGGGATCATGAACATCATGCTGGTATCGGTGACCGAGCGCACGCGGGAGATCGGGTTGCGCATGGCCGTGGGCGCGCGGCGACGGGACATCCTGATGCAGTTCCTGGTGGAAGCGATGGTGCTGGCCGGCACGGGCGGGCTGCTGGGCATTGTTGTGGGCGCGGGTCTGGCGTACGGGCTGGCCGGCACATACGGATGGCCGGTGTCGGTCTCTCCGGGATCGGTGGCGATCGCACTGGGCTTCGCCACCATCGTCGGCGTGTTCTTCGGTTTTTATCCTGCCTGGCGCGCCTCGCGCCTGAGTCCCATCGAGAGTCTTCGCCGGGAGTAAACGAACTCGGGACGCGGAAGCGGCGATGCCGAGGGCTCTGTCCGCGCGCACGTCCGGGGCGGGATTTCCATGTTCGTACGGTTCTCCACGGAACATCCGGATGACGAGGACGTCCGGGGTCACGACGCTGCCGCGCGGATTGGCGCGCCCGCGCGGAGTGGGGTATGATCACCGTCACGGGCGTGTCACAGCAGCGCCTGTTCAACTATGCCAACGAAATGGATCCACATCGCGGGCGCCCGCGAACATAATTTGAAGAACATTGAGGTCCGCATCCCGCGCGACCGGTTCACGGTCATTACCGGGCTGAGCGGTTCCGGCAAATCTTCGCTCGCGTTCGACACCCTCTACGCGGAGGGGCAGCGCAAGTATGTCGAAAGCCTTTCGGCCTACGCGCGCCAGTTTCTGGAGCAGATGCAGAAACCCGATGTGGACGCCATCGAGGGGCTCTCGCCGGCCATTTCCATCGAGCAGCGCGTGGCGGGATCGAATCCGCGTTCGATCGTGGCGACGACGACGGAGATTCACGATTATCTCCGGCTGCTCTTCGCGAGCATCGGCCATCCGCATTGCTGGAAATGCGGCCGCAAGATTCGCAGCCAGAGCGCGGAGGAAATTGTGGCCCGGCTGCTCGAATCCCCGCCGCGCACCCGCGCCGTGCTGCTCGCGCCGCGGGTGGATGGGCGGAAGGGAGCGCATGAGGAATTGTTCAAGGCGATGCGCAAGCAGGGGTTTGTCCGCGCGCGGGTGGATGGGGAGCTTCGGGATCTGGACGAGGTGCCGGAGCTGGACAAGAAGCGAACGCACACCATCGAGGCCGTGGTGGACCGGCTGGCGCTGGATGCCGGGAGCCGGTCCCGGCTGAACGATTCGGTCGAGCTGGCCTTGCGCACCGGCGAAGGCCGCATGCGCGTGCTGCTTCAACCGCCGGGCGGCGCGGAAGAGGAGCGGTTGTATTCGGAACGGCATGCGTGCGCCGATTGCGGGCTCAGTTTCGAGGCGCTCACCCCGCGGAGCTTTTCTTTCAACAGTCCCTATGGCGCGTGTCCCGTCTGCCACGGGCTGGGCATGATGGAAGTGTTTGACGAGGAGCTCATCGTGCCCGATGCGTCGCTTTCCATCGAGGACGGGGCGATCCAGGCGTGGCGGCGCGGCGGGCGGCGGCTGATTCTGTATTATCGGGCGTTGCTGCGCGCGGCGTGCGCGGGCCTCGGTATCCCGATGGATGTGCCGTACCGCGACCTGCCGGCCAAGTCGCGCCGTCTGCTCATGCGCGGCTCGGGCAGCGGGGAAATCGAAATGGGCTACTGGCGGGGCGGCGCATGGCGGCGCACGCGCAAGCCGTTCGAAGGGGTGATTCCCAATCTCGAACGGAGGTTGCGGGAAACGGAAAGCGATTTTACGCGCGAGCGTCTCCGGGGCTACATGGGCCGTCTGCCCTGCACCGGCTGCCACGGCGCGCGGCTGCGGCCGGAAGCGCTCGCGGTCACCATCGCCGGCCGGAATCTGCATGAGTTCTGCCAGCTATCCGTGCGGGACGCCCTGCAATGGATCGCGGGCCTTACGCTCGCGTCGCAGGAGGAACGCATCGCCACGGAATTGGTCAAGGAAATCCGGCAGCGGCTGAAGTTTCTCGTGGATGTGGGTCTGGAGTATCTCACGCTGGACCGCGAGAGCGGCACGCTCTCCGGAGGCGAGGCGCAGCGCATTCGCCTTGCGACCCAGATCGGCGCGGGGCTCGTGGGCGTGCTCTACGTGCTCGACGAACCGAGCATCGGACTGCATCACCGCGACAACCTGAAGTTGGTTTCGATGCTCAAGGCGCTGCGCGATTTGGGCAACACCGTGGTGGTCGTCGAGCACGACGAGCAGACGATCCGCGAGGCCGACTGGGTGCTCGACCTGGGGCCGGGCGCGGGCCGGCACGGCGGCGAGGTCATGTTCTGCGGAACGGTTCCGGAACTGCTGCAGTCGGAAAAGTCCCTCACCGGAAGGTATCTCCGCGGAGAGGAGGCGGTCGCTGTGCCCGAAATCCGGCATCCGGCGTCGGGGCCGTGGCTGGAAATCCAGGGCGCGGAGGAAAATAATTTAAAGCGGATCAACGCGCGGATTCCCCTGGGATGCTTCGTATGCGTCACCGGGGTCTCCGGCAGCGGCAAGAGTACGCTGGTGGACGATATTCTCCGGCGGGCGCTGGTGCGCAAGCTTCACGGCGCGCGCGCGCGTCCGGGCCGGCATCGCCGCATCGTCGGCATGGAGCATCTCGACAAGGCCATTGTGATTGACCAGGCGCCGATCGGCCGGACGCCGCGGAGCAATCCGGCGACCTACACCGGCGCGTTCACGCTGATCCGCGACCTGTTTGCCCAACTGCCCGCATCGAAGGTCCGCGGCTACGGACCGGGGCGATACAGCTTCAACGTCAAGGGCGGGCGCTGCGAGACGTGCAAGGGCGACGGTGTGTTGCAGGTGGAAATGCATTTTCTGCCCGACGTCTTCGTCCCCTGCGAGCAATGCCGCGGCCGGCGCTACAACCGCGAAACGCTCGAAGTGCTCTACGGGGGAAAGAGCATTGCCGACGTGCTCGATCTGACGATTGACGACGCCCGGGAATTCTTCAAGGCCGTCCCCGCGATTGAACGCAAACTGCGCACGCTGTCCGAGGTGGGGTTGGGGTACCTGCAGCTCGGCCAGCCGGCCACTTCGCTTTCGGGCGGCGAGGCGCAGCGGGTCAAGCTGTCGTCGGAACTCAGCCGCCGGGATACGGGGCGCACGATATACATCCTCGACGAACCGACCACGGGGCTGCATTTCGCCGATGTGCAGCGGCTGCTGCAGGTGCTGGAGCGCCTGCGCGATGCCGGGAACACCGTGCTGGTGATCGAACACCAGATGGACGTGATCAAACGCGCGGACTGGATTCTCGACCTCGGACCGGAAGGCGGCGACGCGGGCGGGCGCGTGGTGGCGGAGGGTCCTCCGGAAACGGTCGCCCGCATCCCCGGCTCGTTCACCGGCGAAGCCTTGAAAGCGGTGTTGGATATCGAATAGACTACCGCCCCATGTTTTCTTTTCGCCCATGGCTGCGGCTTCTGCTCGCGGCGGTTGCGGCCGGAGCGGTGGCGGCCCGGGCTGCCGAATCCGAACCCGCCGTGCCCTCCGCGCCTGCCGACCTCGCAGATCCCGCAGTTCCCGCCGCGCCTGCCGCGTCCGTTGCGCCGGCGGAATCTCCCCGGATCACGCGCGGGCTCAAGGCGATGGAGGATGAACTGTACACGGTGGCGGAACGGCAGTTCCGATCCGCGGTGGATCTGGCGTTTGGCGAGGGGGAACGCACCGCCAGCGCGGTCTGGCTGGCTCGTTCGCTGATCGCCCAGGGCCGATCCGCCGAGGCCCTCCAACTGCTCAACACGTTCACCCAGGCTCCCGATGCCGCCGCGGCCGATGTGCCCTATTGGCGCTCGCGGGCGGCGTACGAGAGCGGTGACGCGGAACAGGCGTTGCGTATTCTACGGGAGGAGGGGGCGATTCGGGGGGAGGATCGGCTGGCCCTGCAGGCCCGCGCGCTGGTCCGCGCCGGGAAGCCTCGCGAAGCGTTGGCGGTGTTCGAGGAGTTTGAAGCCCGACATCCCGCGTCCCCGATGCTGTCCTCCATGATGCTGGAGCGCGCGGATGCGCTGTTGAGCCTGGGCAGCGCCGCCGAGTCGGTCGGTGTCCTGCGCCGGCTGCTCCAGCGTTTTCCCCGCGACGCCGCGGCGTCCGCCGCCCGCCTGTTGCTGGGCCAGGCCCTGATGCTCGATGGGCATTGGAAGGAAGCGGAACAGGAACTGAGGGCCTTCGCGAACGATTCGGCCCATTCGACACCGGACCGGGCGCAGGCGCTGTTGATCCTCGCCAGCGGATACGAGCGCGTTCCCGACCTGCCCGCCGCGCAGGCCGCGCTCGATTCCGCGGTGCTGCTCGCGCGCGGCACGCGGTGGGCCACCCGGGCGAACCTTTCCCGCGCGCGCATGTATATCTCGACCGGAAAGCTCGACGAGGGCCGCCGGTTGCTGCGCGACGTGGCGGCGGTAGAGCGGACCGATCCGCAGGTCGGCGAAACCCAGTTGCTGCTGGGCGGACGGCTGCTCGACGCCGGCGACGCCGCCGCGGCGGCGTCGGAATATCAATTCTATCTGGACACCTTCACCGATCCCGCCGGCGCCGCCCGCGCTCGCATGGGGCGGGGGTGGGCGCTGCTTCGCTTGGACCGACCGGCGGAGGCCGCCGGAGAATTCGAACGCGCGGCGCCGGGATTCCATGATCCCGTGGAACAGAATACCGCGTGGATGAAAGCCGCGGATGCCTACTTCGCGTCGGAGGCCAACGAAGCCGCCCGGGCGATCTATTTGAAACTAGCCGCCGACGCCGGGTATGCCGAGGCCGTGGTGGCCGCGTTTCAGGCGGCCGAATGTCTTCGGCGGCTGGGACAGCATGCCGCCGCCCGCGGCGAATACACGGCCCTGATGGATCACTGGCCGGAACATCCGCTGGCCGGCCGCGCCGCGCTCCGGCTGGCGGCCGAGCACGAAGCGGAACAACGGTGGGCGGACGCGGTCGGGGTCTATTCCAACGCCCTGGTCCGGTTCCCGGCGCCGGAGATTCAAGCCAAAGCCCGGCTGGGGTGGGGGCTCATCCGATATCTCATGGGCGAATTTTCCGAGGCGCGGCGGGACTTCGAGGAAATCATCCGGACCGGCGAAACCGGCCCCATCGTGGAACAGGCGTTCTTCATGCGCGGATGGTGCGCGTTCCTGCAGGGGCGGGAGGAGGAAGCCGTTCAGATCTGCCGCGATTTTGTGGAGCGCTACCCGGAATCGCAGTTTGCGCCCGATGTCTTGTTCTGGCTGGCGGAGCGCGCCTACAACCGGGGATCGTTCGAAGAGGCGGAGCAGGGATTCGTGCGGTTGGCCGACGGGGCCGCCCTCGCGGGAGGGCGTTTGGCGCCCGAGGGTCTGTTCTGGGCCGGCCGCGCGGCGATGCGCGCCCGCGAATTCGTCCGCGCGCGCGAGCATTTCCGCCGCCTGCTTCAAGACTACCCCGGCCATGCGCGCGTGCCCGACGCGCGGTTTGCGCAGGGGGACGCGCTGAGCGAGCTCGGGTTGTTCTCCGACGCTATCCTCGCGTTCCAGGAAGTCATCCGTTCGAACCCGGACTCGCATCTGGCCGACCTGGCGTGGGGACGGAAGGGCGACTGTCATTTTGCGCTCGGCACGGAGGATGCCCGCCGTTATCGGGAGGCGTGGCAGGCGTATAAGAATCTGCTCGATCAGCCGCGGGCCAGTCCGGAACTGCGCATGCAGGCGGAGTTCAAGATGGGCCGCTGCGAGGAGCGGTCCGGGCGGATCACCGAAGCCCTCGACCATTTCATGAACGTGATCTACAGCCATGTCGAGGCCCGCGAGCAGGGCGGCTCCGGAGCGCCGATGTGGTTCGCGCGCGCCGCGTTCTCCGCCGCGGAAATTTTCGAGCGCCGCGAAGAGCCGGAAAGCGCCCTTCGCGTCTATACCCGGCTCGTGGAGGATGGCACCGCCGCGGCGGAAGCGGAAAACCGGATCGAACGGATCCGGAAGAACATGGGCCTGAAATTCTGAAACGGAGGTTGGTGTGACGCAGTGGTGGATACAGGGCGGACCCGTTTTCGGGTTGATCGTGGCGGTCAGCGCCGTCGGCGCGGCGGTATTCCTCGAGCGCCTGCTGCATTTGCACCGGGCAAAGATCCGAACCGAGGATTTTATGGAGGGCATTTATAACGTTCTGCGCCGGGGGAACGTGGTGGAGGCGGTCAGCCTCTGCGACATGACCCCCGGACCGGTCGCGCGCATCACCCATGCCGCGCTGCTGCGGGCGCCGGACGGTCCCGAAGCCATGCGCGAGGCGGTCCGCTCCGCCGGCTTGGAGGAAATCCCGCGCCTGGAGCGCCGGCTGCGTGTGCTGGCGGTCATCGCCCGGCTGACGCCCATGCTCGGGCTGCTCGGCACCGTGCTCGGGCTGATGAACGCCATGTGGGTCATGAACACCAAGACCATGGTGATTGTTCCCGCGGATCTCGCGCTGCCCGTATGGCGGGGCATGCTCTGCACCGCCGCATCCCTCGTGAGCGCCATTCCCGCCTATGCCGGATACCACGTGCTCGCGGGGAGGGTGGACAGTCTGGTGCTGGATATGGAGCGGGTGGCCGCGGATCTCTTCAGCCGGGGCGCGACCCTGCTGCCCTCCGTCCGTCATCCCGAGGAGCAGCCCCGGCCATGAGCCCCGCCTCCATCGAACCGCCGAGTCTGGCCTTCGAGCGAATCTTCCCCCAGCGCCGCCGGGAACTCCAGGGGCCGATGAGCCTCGTGTCGTTTCTCAACATCGCCTTTCTGCTGGTCCTGTTGGTCTGGACCCACGCGCCGTTCATCCGGCCGGCGGGAGTACGCATTGATCTGCCGGTGTCCGATGCCGTCGAGAGTTTGCCGTTCGATGCCCTCGTGGTCACCGTATCCCAGGAGGGGATGGTGTTCTTCGGCGATCAGCGGACCACGATGGAAGGGCTGCAATCGCTGCTCCAGCAGGCGGCGCGCGAGCGGGAACATCCTCCGATGATTGTGGACGCGGACGCCCGCGTTTCCCATCGGACGCTCGTCGAGATTTACTCCATGGCATCGCGCGCGGGAATCGAAAAAGTACTGCTCGCCACCCGCCCTCCGCCCGAGACCACCGACGCGACGCCCGCGTCCGCGGACGCACAGCCGCTGGAGGGGACGCCGTAATGTCGGCGCCGCCTACACCGATCGCGCCGGGACGCGCGTCGCGGTGGGTCATCCCTGCGGCGGTGTCCACGGTCGCCCACATCGGATGGCTGGTGGCCTTCGGCATACCCGAAGCGCCCACCGGTCCCGCCGAACCGAGGGAGGCGTCGCCCGCGCACGTGGTATTCACTCCGGCGCACGGGGGCGAAATGGACGCCCGATGGCTGGGCTCGCCCGTTATTTTTTCCATGCCCGGCGGTCTTGGCGCCGCCCGCGCTTCCGGAACGGGCGCGCGGCCTCCGCCCGTGACCATTCCGGAAGACCCTCCGCCCCTGCTGGTCCGGACCCCCGAGCCCGCGCGTGAAGCGGTCCTGCCCGCGACGGGTCTGCGAATGACACCGATCTGGCAGATGCCGGCCCCCCGGTCAAATCCGCCGCCGCTTCCCGCGTTCCTCGCGGAACGGCTGGACGCGGCCGGCGGCCTTCCCGCGGACTGGCGGTTTGACTGGGCCGACGAGCATGGCGGCAAGAATTCCTGGGAGGCGGAGCTGTTCATCAAGATCGGGGACGATGGGCAGCCCGCGTCGGTCATGGTGGACAGCGCCGACGCGCCCGAATCCGCCCGGCTCTACATGTCCCGCACCGCATACGGATGGCGACTCCCCGCGTCTGCATCCCCCGCAACAGTCCGAATTCGAGTGCGCTACACCCCCGTTTCGATTCCATCCGCCCAACCCGCCGCCGATTCCGGGAGCGACGCCGGAGCGACGCCGTGAACCTGACGCACACGGAATATGTGCTGATTCCGCTGACCGCCTCCATCGGCGTCGTGGCGCTGGCGTGGCTGGATCACATGACGCGGACGCGCCGGCGGGAACGCCGGAATCGCGGATTGATCTATCGCTGTTCCTCCTGCGGCCGGGTCTACGAAGACGCCCGCCATGTCCCGCTATCCTCCTGCCCTGGATGCCGCACCCTGAACGAACCCGTGCAACGAAAAGGAAGCCCGCTGTGACATCGTCCTCCCCTCTGCGCATGCGCGCGATCCGGCTGGACGCCGGCCGATCCTGGCCGGCGGATCTCGTCCGTTTTCTCGACGCTCCCGCCGTGTCCGGCGACGCCGATCGCGTCGCCGCGCAGGCGCTCGAACGCATCCGCCGCGCGGGCGACCGGGCTGTCGCCGCGTTGACGCTCCAGTTTACAGGCGTGGCGCTGTCGCCCCGCCAATTCCGGGTCGGCGCGGCGGAACTGAAATCCGCCGCCGTATCGCCCGCCTTCCGCCGCGCCGCGCGCGAAGTGCGCGCGCGTGTGCAACGTTTCGCGCGCGCCGGACTGCGCGAGGACTGGTCGGTGCCGACACCGGGCGGCGGACGGCTGGGCGAGCGCTTTGTGCCGATCCGGCGCGTTGGCCTCTACATTCCCGGCGGCGTGTCGCCCCTGGCCTCCACGGCGCTGATGACGGTTCCGCTGGCGCAGGCGGCAGGCGTGTCCGAGATCGCGGTCTGCACGCCGTGCCGCGCGGATGGCACGGTGGACCCGCACATTCTTTACGCGCTGCGGATCTGCGGCGTGACCGAGATCTACCGCCTCGGCGGAATCCAGGCCATCGGCGCGATGGCGTACGGCACGCGCTCGGTTCCGCGGGTGGACCTCATCGCAGGGCCCGGCGGACCGTATGTCACCGCCGCCAAACGGCGCGTATACGGCCGGGTCGCGCTCGACATGGTCGCCGGACCCAGCGAAATCGCCGTGCTCTGCGATGACTCCGCGTCCGTCGATCACGTCGCGGCCGACCTGCTTTCACAGGCCGAACACGGGACGGGGGAAGAACGGACGTTGTGCGTCACAACCTCCTCGGAACTCGCCGGGAAGCTTCCCGGCGCCCTCGCCGCGCTCGCTTCCGCATGGAAACGCTGGCCGACCATCCGTCGGGTTCTCGAGCGCAACTCCCGCATCGTTCTCGTGCCTTCGATGGAGGAGGGGGTGCGGGTGATCAATCAGTTCGCCCCGGAGCATCTGGAAATTCTTGCGCGTCGTCCCCGCGCCTGGGCTCAACGCATAGCGCATGCGGGCGCGGTGTTTCTCGGACCGTGGACGCCCGAATCGGCGGGCGACTTCGCCGCCGGCCCCAGCCATGTGCTCCCGACCGGCGGCAGCGCCCGCTATTTTTCCGGCCTGACCGCGGAAACCTTTCGCCGCCGCATGAGCGTGCTGGAACTGGCGCGCGCGGATTTGGACGCATGGTACCCGGCCATCGCCGAGTTCGCGCGGGTTGAGGATCTTCCCGCCCATGCGGAATCCGCGCGGCGCCGGCTGAAGGGGCGAACCCCATGAGCCTCATCCGCGAATCCGTCCTTCGCATGAAGGGCTATACGCCGGGAGAGCAACCCGCCGATCCCGGCATCGTCAAACTCAACACCAACGAGAATCCCTACCCGCCCTCGCCGGCGGTGGGGGATGCGTTGCGCCGCTTAGATCCGGCGGCGCTCGGACGATATCCCGACCCCGTCTGCCGGCGGTTGCGCAAACGCATCGCCTCGATGCATGGTCTCACGCCCGAGCGGATATTTGTCGGCAACGGCTCGGATGAAGTGCTCGCGCTCTGCGTGCGCGCGTTCGTCCGGCGCCCGGGCGGAACGGTCGGAAGCTTCGAGCCGTCCTACTCGCTCTATCCGGTGCTTGCCGCCATCGAGGATGTGCCCTGGGAGGCATCGCCCCTCGGCCCCGAGTACGAATGGCAGCCCCCCCGGAACGCGCCGGGCGTGTTTTTCCTGACCCACCCGAACGCGCCCACGGGCATGGTGTATCCGCGCGAGCGCATCGAAGAGTTCTGCCGCGCGTTCCCCGGTGTGGTGGTGGTGGACGAGGCCTATGTGGATTTTGCCGACGCCCATCTCATGGATCTCATTCACACGCACCCGAATGTGCTGGTGGCCCGCACCCTGTCGAAATCCTACTCGCTCGCCGGGCTGCGGGTGGGCTATCTCGCGGGGGCGGAAGACCTCATCGCCGCGCTCTATAAAATCAAAGACTCCTACAACGTGGACCGCCTCGCGCAGGAGATCGCGTATGTCGCGCTGGGCGATGGCGGAC
>JAGOHE010000038.1 GCA_017996315.1 Kiritimatiellia bacterium
TCGCCATCAACACCATGGTGGCGGAATCGCTCGACTACATCGCGACCCGGCTGGAAAAGGAGGCGTCGGGCTCCGCCCAGAAAGTCCATGTCGCGACGCAGAAGGTCATCCGGGACGTGATCCGCGCGCACGGACGAGTGATCTTCAACGGCGACAACTACTCCGCGGAATGGCACCGCGAGGCCGAAAAGCGCGGCTTGCCGAACCTGCGCAACTCGGTCGACGCGCTGTCGGTCATGGCGCGCAAGGATCACGTGGAGCTGTTGAACCGGTACAAGGTGCTGTCCAAGCGCGAACTTGAAAGCCGTCAGGAAATCTACCTCGAACGCTATATCAAGGAAATCGGCATCGAAGGACGGCTGACGCTGGAAATGGCGCGTACGATGATCTTCCCCGCCGCCGTGTCATACCAGCTCCGGCTGGCCGAAACCGCGGAGTCGCTGAAGAAACTTGGATTAAGCCACTGCACAACAATTCTGGAAGAGATCACCCGTTCGCTGTCCGCCTTGCAACCGGCCATGAGCACGCTGGAGGGCGTGTTGAGCGCGCCGGAAGACGGCTCGGTGCCGGATCATGCCCGACATGCCCGCGACGCCATCATACCGGCCATGGTCAAGGTTCGAGAAATCGTGGACCGGCTGGAAGGCTACGTGGCGGATGAGCTGTGGCCGCTGCCGACCTATCAGGAAATGCTGTTCATCAAATAAAAAATTCACTGAAGTTCAGTTGCATCCGCCGGCTTCCGGACTATGGTGACTTGGCGGGCGGTTCCGCCAGAGTCGGTGGTTCGGATGCCGCGGTCGGGGGTTGGTGACCGGAGATCGATCGAAGCGGTAACACCGGCAAGGCCTCTGAAGGCGACCGGGTTAGTTCCGAAGGAGCCAGATGGCCCCTGTGGGGATTGAGGAACCGGTCTTCAGGCAGGGTCGAAGGGAGTGGACGAACCGCCCGTCTTTTCATATAGCCGGTCGGTAATCTGGGATTTGAGTTGTGCTGCCGCCGGCCGAATTATACAGGCTGAATTTACGGCGTTTATCGCGCGAAGACGGCCCCTGTTGATTAACCCGGGATGCGCGATTCCGTCGCGGGGACCCTGCGTCCGATCATTGACTTTTCCGGGTATTTCTTTATCCTATGTAGCGATTTTTGCCGAGCCGCCCCGGGGCATGGTGGCTCAGCGCAACAATACCCGCCCCACACAGCCAAGGAGCATCTGTCCATGCCATCGTCCAAGTCGAAGAAACCGATGAAGACCCGCAAGCCCGCGCCCAAGGCGCGCAAGGCCATCAAGGCGAAAGCCAAGGCCCCCCGCGTTCGCAAGTACGTATACACCTTTGGCGGTAACACCGCGGAAGGTCGCGCGGATATGAAAAATCTGCTCGGCGGCAAGGGAGCGAACCTCGCCGAGATGTGCCTGCTCAAACTTCCGGTACCCGCGGGTTTCACGGTGTCGACCGAATGCTGCACCGATTTCTTCGCCTCCGGAAAGAAATTCCCGGTTGGTCTCGACGCTCAGGTCAAGAAAGCCCTCGCCACGGTGGAAAAGGTCATGGGCATGAAGTTCGGCGACCGCGACAATCCGCTGCTGATTTCCTGCCGCTCTGGCGCCCGTTCCTCCATGCCCGGCATGATGGAAACCGTGCTGAATGTCGGCCTGTCTTCCGCGACGATTCCCGGCTTGATCAAGAAAACGGGCAACGAGCGTTTCGTGTATGACGCGTATCGCCGGCTGATCATGATGTACGCCGACGTGGTGATGGAAAAGGCCGAGGGCATCGAGCCGGTCGAAGGCCAGGGCATCCGCAAGCAGCTCGACGGCATCCTGCACGAGCTCAAGGCCAGCAAGGGCTATGCGAGCGACACGGATCTCACCGCCGACGATCTCAAGGCGCTGGTGGATGTGTTCAAGAACCGCGTCAAAGACGTGTTGGGCTCCGAATTCCCGGACGATCCGATGAAGCAGCTCTGGGGCGGCATCGGCGCCGTGTTCAAGAGCTGGAACGGCAAGCGCGCCGTCTCCTACCGCCGCATCGAAGGCATCCCGGACGAATGGGGCACCGCGGTCAACGTGCAGGCCATGGTGTTCGGCAACATGGGTGACCATTCCGCCACGGGTGTCGCGTTCTCCCGCAATCCCGCCACGGGCGAAAACAAGTTCTACGGCGAATGGCTGGTCAATGCGCAGGGCGAAGACGTTGTCGCCGGCATCCGCACCCCCAGCCCGCTGAACAACGCGACCAAGAACGATCAGAACAAGCACCTGACCTCGCTGGAAGACGCGAATCCGAAGCTCTACGCGCAGTTGTTCCAAATCCGCACGCGGCTCGAGAAACACTACCGCGACATGCAGGATATCGAGTTCACCATCCAGGAAGGCACCCTGTACATGCTCCAATGCCGCAACGGCAAGCGTACCGGGACCGCGGCCCTGAACATGGCGATGGACATGCTCCATGAGCGGCTGATTGACGAGAAGACCGCCGTTCTCCGCGTGGATCCCTCGCATTTGGACCAGCTTCTGCACCCGTTCGTGGATCCCGCCGCCGAGAAGACGGGCGTCATCATCGGCAAGGGTCTGCCCGCGGGCCCCGGCGGAGCGGCCGGCCGTGCGGTGTTCACCGCTGAAGAAGCGGTCGCCTGGGCTGCCAAGGGCGAGAAGGTCATTCTCGTGCGCGAGGAAACCAACCCCGAGGACATCGAAGGGATGCGCGCGGCGCAGGGTATTCTGACGGCCCGCGGCGGCATGACTTCCCATGCGGCGCTGGTCGCCCGCGGCTGGGGCAAGTGCTGCATCGTCGGCGCCGGCGAAATCCATGTGGATGTGGCCGCCAAGCGCATGTCGGTGGACGGCAAAACCTTCACCGAAGGCGCATGGATCACGCTGAACGGAACGCGGGGCATCGTCTACGACGGCGCACTGAAAATGATCGACGCCTCGGAAAATCCGCGCTTCCAGAAGTTCATGAAGATCGTGGACAAGTATCGCACCCTCGGCATTCGGACCAACGCGGATACACCGGAGGATGCCCGTATCGCGCGCTCCTTCGGCGCCGAGGGCATCGGCCTGTTCCGGACTGAGCACATGTTCTATGGCGCGGGATCGGATGACGCGCTGTTCCTGCTGCGCAAGATGATTCTCAGCTCGAATGAAACCGAACGGCGCACCGCGCTGAACGAGCTCTTCCCGTTCGTGAAGAAGGACCTGAAGGCTACGCTGGAAGCGATGGACGGCTTGCCCGTGACCATTCGTCTGCTGGATCCGCCGCTGCACGAGTTCGTGCCGCAAAGCGAGGACAAGCAGGCGGAGCTCGGCCGCGCCCTGGGCATTTCCGCCGCTGAAGTGAAGACCCGCGGTGACGCGCTGCATGAGAATAACCCGATGATGGGCCACCGTGGCGTGCGTCTCGGCGTGACCTATCCGGAGGTGACCGAAATGCAGGTGCGCGCGGTCTTCGAGGCCGTCGCCGAGCTGGTCAAGGCCGGCCGCAAGTGCCGTCCCGAAATCATGATCCCCGTCACCTGCGATGCCAACGAACTGAAGCATCAGAAGGCGATCCTCTCGTCCGTGCACGCGGAAGTGTGCCGGAAGATGGGCATGCGCGCTTCCCAGCTTCCGTATCTGGCCGGCACCATGATCGAGATTCCACGCGCGGCGTTGCTCGCGGACTGCATGGCGGTCGAGGCGGAGTTCTTCTCCTTCGGCACGAACGATCTGACCCAGATGGGCTTCGGATTCAGCCGCGACGATATCGGCGGATTCCTCGGCCACTACCTGGAGAAGAAAATTCTGGCGTCGGATCCGTTTCAGACCATTGACCAGTCCGGCGTGGGCCAGCTGATCGAGATGGCGGTGCAGAAGGGCCGGAAGACCCGCAAGGATCTGAAGGTCGGTATCTGCGGCGAACAGGGCGGCGACCCCGCCTCTGTGGAATTCTGCTACAGAACCGGGCTCAACTATGTGAGCTGCTCGCCGTTCCGCGTGCCGATTGCCCGCCTCGCGGCGGCGCAAGCGGCGCTCAAGGCCGCGAAAGCCAAGAAGGGCTGAACCGATCTGTGAATTGGAAGGCCCCGGCGGGATCCCGCCGGGGCCTTTTTGCTGGAAGCGCGCGGCAGGCGCCACAGCGAGGCTGTCGAGATTGATTGTGCTGCATCGGGCCCTGTTCTGATACACTCGGCCCATCCCCAGGTCCGGGGTACACAGGGAGGATTCATCATGTGGCTTGGAAAAGCGGAGCGTATCCAAGAATGCGGCCCTTCGGAACTGGCCGGAAAATTCGCCGTGGTCCGGAATCATTTCCTGGGCGCGGACTGGTCAACCATCACCGATGGACGGCACGATCTCGCGGAGGGCGTGTACCTGCTCGTATCGCGCCCCACGGGACGAGGCCCATCCGGCGCCCGGCTCGAGGTGCATGATCGCTATATCGATGTACAGTTCGCGCTGGAGGGACGCGATGGGGTGGGCTGGAAAAACCGCAGCGACTGCCGCCATCCGGCCCCGCCGGAGCCGCCCGAGAACGACATCGCGTTTTTTGACGACAAGCCCATCGCCTGGGCACCGCTGGAAGGCGATACGGCCGGCGTGTTCTGGCCGGGCGACGCTCACGCGCCCCTGGGCGGCGAAGGCATCATGCGCAAGGCGGTCTATAAAGTTCCTGTGAAATAATTATGGCCGGACGGCTCCAAGCATGGCTGTGCGCGGGGCTGGGATGCGCGGGAATCGTGATGGCCGCGGAAACGGAGGAAACGTCCTCCGGCTCGTTCGCTGGACAAGACTACCTGCGCATTCATGGCGATTTCCGCTATCGCATGGAGTGGATAGATAGCGATGAACCGGACCGTTCGCAGCGCCGGGATCGGATCCGGGCCCGCATCGGTTTGGAGGCGGAACTGCAGGATGGGCTGAGCGTCCACGTGCAACTGGCCTCCGGAGAGGATGACCCCGCGTCCGCTGACCAGACCCTGGGCGAATCGCTATCGAAAAAGCCGATCCGGCTGGACCTCGCCTATCTGTCATGGAAACCGAACATTACCGGACTCGAACTTCAGGCGGGGAAGGTTCCCCTGCCCTTTCTCTGCCTTTCGGACATGATCTGGGATCCTAGTGTTCATCCGGAAGGCCTCGGCGCGGCCTGGCAGGCGGACACCGAAATCGCGCTCTGGATCGCGCGAGCCGGTCATTGGTGGGTGATCGAATCCGAAATGGATTCCGACGTGTTCCTCTACACCTTCCAAGCCGCCGCGCAGTGGAAACTGACGCCCGAATTGCGGATGCTCACCGGCGCGTCGGCCTATCTCTATGACCGCCTCGAAGGTCAGCCGATGCTGTACGACGGACAATCCTTCGGCAACAGCGCCACCGACGCAAACGCCGACCTCATCGGGCAGGACGGCTACGAACCCGATCTGGTATTTGCGCAGGACTTTCGTTTGGCCGAAGGGTTTCTTCAGTTGGACTGGAATGCGTTTCTCCCGGTGTCGGTGTACGCGCACGCGGTTTCGAATCTCGCGGCGGAGACGGATGACTTCGGTTGGCTGGCAGGGATGACCCTCGGGCGCGCCCGGGTGGTGCATTCGGCGGAATTCGGATTCAACTACCGATCTGTCGAAGAAGACGCTGTGGTCGGCGCATTCACCGACGCCTATTCGGGCGGCGGAGGAACCGATGTGGAGGGATTCCGATTCCACGCGCGATATCAGGTCACGCGAGCGATTCAAACGGGCGTCGCATGGTACGTGCAGCGGCGGGATCCGGACGGAAAGAATTTCGATGAGCAGCGGGTGCAGCTTGAAGTCGCAGCCAGATTCTGATCTTAGCGCAACACCGTCCTCAACGACCGCACGCCGGACCGCCCATGGTTGGCGCGGCGCGGTTCTAGCGGCATGCCTGTGGTCCACGACCGGGCCGCGCGCCCTGCCCGATGAGACCGAACCGGTGTTCCCCCGCCCCGATCGCATACGATATGACGCCCACGCGCTGATTCTTCATGGAAGTCCCATGGTCCTCTACAGCGCTTCCTTCCCCTATTATGCGTGCCCCGAAGACACATGGCGGGACCGATTCACGAAGATTCGCGATGCGGGATTCCAAGCGGTTGAATCCTTCGTGCCATGGAACTGGCATGAACCATCGGCGCCCCCCGCGCCCGGCGATTATAGCGGAATGAATCTTTCCGCACTGCACGCATGGTTGCGCATGGCTCACGAGGAATTCGGACTGCACACCATCCTCCGGCCCGACCCGGGAGGAAGCCCCGGCTGGTGGATGGGCGGCTGGCCGGCCTGGCTCCGATCCGTCCCTCCCTTCTCGCAGCCGGAGGCCGCAGCCGGTGAAATCTCAGACGCACGACAGGTATGGATCCGGCACTGGTATCGCGCTTTCGCCCGCGCGGTCGCCCCGGAGCAGATTACCCAAAAAAACGCCGGACAAGCCGGGGTCATTCTGATCGGCGTGGACCCCGATCCAACCGACCCTCCGGAGATCGAACGGCTCATCGCGCGCATCGAATATCTCCGGGAGTTCGGCCTTGAGCTACCATTGTTCACAACACATCCTTGGCCGCGAGACGCCCCTCCGCCGCCGCCCATGACCATCGTGACCGGCTGGCCGGAACACCCGCGTATCCTTCCCGAACAACCGGCCAACATGACGCCGGAGGAGACGACGGCGGCCGCGGCCGCCCGCCTGGATCTTCACCTCCGTCAGGCGTTTTCACAGGAGACGGCATGGGTGAATCTGCGTCCCTTCGTGGCTTCTTCTCCACCGCCGGGCTGGCAGGATCCCGCGCTCGACGACGCTGCCATGCACGCGCCCATCGCTCCGGACGGCGTCACGAATGAACTCTTCGATGTCGCACGGGCCGCCGGACATCGCATGCGGAAAATGACGGCAACGAAAGAGGCCTCGAACCCGGATGAGGCGGAATCGCCTCCTTCGCCATCTCCCGACGCGAACTCCTTCCTGCCGCTTCCCGATCCCCTGGCGATTGCCCGCATTCAAATTCAAGCGGACGATCCGACCCGGGCCGGTTGGATGGAACGGGGAGCAGATTCAACGCCATCATCCCCTTCTCGTGTTTTCCTCTATCGCCTGGCCGAACCCCCTTCGAATCCTACGCCCGTCGTCCGGGTGACCTATCCTCGGGGTGACGCGTTGGAGGTCTGGCGGAATGGATCTCCAATAACGCCGTCCAATGCAGCGCAGCCGTCTGAACCGGAATTTCCCGATGGAGGTTCTGTCCCGTCAGCCGTTCCGGATCGTGAACCGCCGATGACGCTGTGCATTCCCACGGCTCCGGCCAACAGCAGCGAACCCGACAATCTGGCGTCCATGATCTTGCGTCACACCGATCGGCGATCGACCCGCATGGCCGTTGATCCCTCGACTCCGTGGGGAGTGCGGAGCCTTCTTCCCCTGCAATGGGCGCCGGAGCCGGCCGGAGTGCGCGAACGATGGTACGCGCCAAGCCTTCGAGAAGAGGGCTGGAGCAATGCGCCCGCGGACACGTCGGGCGCGCACATCGCATGCGGTACGCCCGCACCGTATGCGATCTGGGCTCGCGTGGACTTTGCAACGCCAGAGGCTGGATTCGCTCCGGATGTTTCATGGTCCGCCACCTTCCGAATGACGGAGATCGCCGCGGGCGGAATCGCCTACCTGAATGGCCGTCCCCTGCGCGGGCTTCCCGAGCACCCGGGCGATGTTCGAATTCTGTTTCCGAACCGGGCGTTGCATGCCGAACCAGGCGCACGAAATACGTTGACGCTGCTCGTGTTTCCCATTGGCTCCATCCGGGAAGGCGGGCGGCTGATCGAAGGATTGCGCATCGTCCCCTTCCGGAGACGGTGACGGCCCCGAATTCCGGTAACCGGAACGCGATTCAAGGCGCTGCTGTCGCGGACCGTTGCGCCTCCATCAACTCGCCCAGCGCGGGCAGCGGCACGTTCAATTCCGTCATCGCCTGCGTTAGCATGCGCACTCCCGCGGGAATATGATGCTCGAACTGCGCGCGGGCCGCGCCCCGGCTGAGTCGCGCGAAAGCTCCCAGCGCCTGGGTCAGCCGCTGGACCGCCGCCCAGGGCAGCACATCCGCGCATGCCCGGCGTTCCCCTGCCCGCTCGGCATATCGCCGTGTCCATCGTCGCCGCAGCTCCGCGCTCATTTCCACATAGGGATCGAACAGCAGCGACGCGAGGTCATACGCCGCCGGACCGAAGCGCATCCCCTGAAAATCTATCCACACCGCCCCGCCGCGCCGGGGGCACAGAATATTGCTCGACTGAAGATCGCGGTGCAACAACACGAGCGGCGCCCCGCGCAATCGTTCCGCCACGAGGTCCAGCTCGCGGCGAAGTCTCCCCATCATGTCTTCGTCGCACTCGCAACGGTTCCGCGCGAATTCCTCAAGGAAAAGTTCGTGTTCATAGCCATAGACGGTTGGTCCAAACGCCGGTTCCAAGTCCAGCTTGGACCGCCGCGCAGCCTCGCCGCCGCGCGTGTGCCATTCCGCCATCGTATCCACCACGCAGTCATACCATCGGGTCGCGCCCGCCCAGCCTTCCTCGCGCACCACATCTCCCAGCGATCGCGCGCCGGCGTCGCTCCACAGTTCGAATCGCGGAGCTCCATGGGGTGATTCCGCGCACACTTCGGGCACAGGAAGTCCCAGACGGCGAAGGAACCGCGCATGGCCGGCGTAGTGACGGTTCTCCATGCGTTCGCCGGAATCGCGAATCAAGACGAACGACCGCGTCCGGCCTTCAATGCGGAAAAAACGGCGGCCCGACCCGCGCGCCGGCAACGCATGCGCCATCCATGGCCCCCCGCCATGACGCGCGCTGATGCGGCCGAGCGCGCGCCGCTCATCCCGCGTTAGCGCCGCTTCCGCGGGAACGATGATGCCCGTTCCCTCGCGGCGCAGCACAGCGCCCGGCGCCAGCAGGGCATGGGTGGCCCGGGCGGTTCGGGTCAGTTTCGATCCCGACATGGCCACGCATCGAACCGCGCGCGATCCGCGTTCTCGATGCGCATTTCCTTCGGCGGCCCAATCCCAGGGCTGCTTCCCGCTCTCGGAGGCGGCGCCCGGGAGCCAGGCGTCATGCGCGGCGAGCAAGCCCTCGAGCGTACCCACATCGGCCCATCGGGCCCCGGGCGGCGCGGAGCCCCGTATACTCCATCCCTCCCGCATGGCGGATTCGTACACCTGCACCAAGCTGCTGAAATCGGTGTTCGGCAGATACGTGAAGATTTCCGGGCGCACGAGCTGGACCCCGCTGAACGTCGCCGTCCCCGGTGACTCGGGATGCGGATGACGGAACGTCACAATGCGGCCGTCCGCCCAGCCCACCGTGCGGGGGCCCGCATCCGGAATCATCCAAACATTGGACAGCGCATGGGGATCTCCATCCAACCCTTGGATGAGCGGTCGCGGATCCAGCTCCATCGCCACATCGGCATTGACGATCCAGAACGGCTCCCCGCCGCTGAAATGCCATCGCGCCGCTCGCAGCGCGCCGCCTGTGCCGAGAATGATCGGTTCGAGCGAAAAGGCGAGCTCCATCCCTGAAGGCCGCGCGGCGGACGCCGCGCGCATCATCGCCTGCGCCTGGTGATGCAGATTCACCACAACATGGCGAACCCCCCAGGCGTGAAGCTGGCGGAGCACCCGGGTGATCAACGATTCCCCCCAGAGCGGCACGCACGGCTTGGGCAGCAACTGCGTGAGCGGATCGAGCCGGGATCCAAACCCGGCGGCGAGCACCAGCGCGCGGCGCGGGGGATGAGATCGGGACGATATTCTGCGTGGCCGGGCGGACATAGAGGCTATATCATACGGGCTTCCAGCCTGGAGGAAAGCGCAATGCGAATCCCACGAATGATCTCATGCGGTCTGGCCATCGTCGCCTCCGCCATCGCCATCCGAGCAAGGGCGGAATCTCCCGCAACGGAAGCGCCACCCCGCGCCGCGCCCCCGCCCGCGAGTGAAGAGATGTCCATGCCACCCCTGACGGAAGCGCAGCGGGTGGAAACCGCCCGGGCGCTGGAACCGTACCGGGAACGCATCCGGACCGCCGCCGCGGCGTCCGCCCGGGCGCGCCGCATCCTCTTTGAAACCATCCACACGGCCCCGATGGATGAAGCCGCGGTGCGCGAAGCCGCGCGCCGGTCGGCGGCCTGCGAGGAGGAGCTTTCCGTGGTTCGTGCCCTGGTCGCCCAGGAACTTCGAAAAATCCTCACTCCCGAGCAGCGCCGGATGATGGAGCGCATGGTGAAACGGGTGGCGGAATCGCTGGAACGCCGCGCGGCTGTCCGGGGGACGCTGGTGGACGCCTATGTGGAGGAAAATCAGCCCTGAGGCTGTAAACTGTGGTACATTTTCCGGTCATGATTTTACAGCTTCGACAGTATGGAGATCCCATTCTCCGGTTGAAAACGCAGGCCGCCAATCCGGCGGACCCGCGGTTGCGCGCACTGGCGCGGGATATGATTGAAACGATGCACGCGGAGGAAGGCATCGGTCTCGCCGCTCCGCAAGTGGGCGAGAACATGGCCTTATGCGTGATTGACGTGCCCATTGAAGGCGACCGCGATGAGAACGGCCTGCAGCTCAATCCCGCGGCTGAAATGCCGATGGTCATGCTCAACCCCCAGATTCTGGATTCATCGTCGGAGCATACGACGTTTGAGGAAGGTTGCCTCAGTTTTCCGGGCATCCGGGCTCCGATCGAGCGGCCGGCGGAAGTGACGGTGCAATGGACCACGCTGGATGGCCGGACGGAGACGCAACGGTTGCGGGCACTGGTCGCGCGTTGCGTGCAACACGAAATGGATCACTTGGAAGGCGTGTTGATCTGCGACCGGATGAGCAAGGTCAAACGGCTGGCCCAATCCGGAAAACTCAAGCGCCTCAACCGGGAAACCCGGGCGAAGCTGGGCATCATAGACTAATCGGCCGACGAGGTTAGCCGACCGCCGTGCCGAGCGTCACTGCACATCTCTGTAGTCCATCCGCCCTTCGATAATTTCTCCCACGCGTTCTCCGCCCTTCACCCCTTGGAATATCGCTCGTATTCCGATGACCACCAGCACACCCACCGCGACGCTGACGACGATGGAAATCAGGCCGGTGAGATACTTGACCCGCTGCAGGAGGCACATGAACGGCACCACCAGGATGAGCATGGCCGCTACCGCGGAAATCATCGGCACCCATCGAACGAATCCCTCGGGGTCGGTGTCACCGACACCCCACCGCTGCCCGGCCACAGCCGCCAGCAGCACCAGCAGCGTGCCGACCAGCAACAGTACCGTGTTGGAAAACACCCCGCCATTTTGATTGGAGGTGGCCGTCGCCATGACACGCAGCATGATCCACACCGCCAGCCCACCCGCGGCGAGCAGGATCCACAAGTACACGTCTTTCTCCACAGGCCCAAGCACCCTCTGCAACATCTCCCACGCCGATCCCAACCAGGCATTCAATCCATTCATCTGGATTCTCCTTATCCCATGTTGACCATCGTACGCGATGCCCCGCGAGATTGCACTACGCTTCCGGAGGTGTGTTCACCGGCGCCGCTTCGGATTCGGACGGGGTCTCCGCGGGTTCCGCGGACGCCGGAGCCGGGTTCGGAACTTCCGACGGGCGGGCTGTCCGCCGGCGCAGAAACTCGCGGGCCAGCAGCCGGTATGCCGTGGAACCGTTGGATTGCGGGTCGTAGACAATCACCGGCTTCCCATAGCCGGGCGCCTCGCTCAACCGCACGGTGCGCGGAATCATGGTTTCGTACAGCTTCTCGCCAAAGTGCTCGTAGACGTTTTGAACCACCTGGCGCGCCAGCCGGGTCCGGCTCGAATACATCGTCATCACAATGCCATCGATGTCCAACTCCGGATTTCCGCCGGTCTCGCGAATCTGTTCGATCACCTGGGTGATGGTACTGAGGCCCTCCAGCGCGTAATACTCGCACTGCAGGGGAATCAGCACCCGGTCTGCCGCCACAAGCGCGTTGATCGTCAGCATCCCGAGCGAAGGCGGACAGTCAATAAAGATGACATCATACCGCCCCTCGTCCGCGAGCGGTCGCAGGGCGCGGCGCACCCGGGCGTTGTAGTCCGGGGCGGTCACCAGGTCCACTTCGGCGCCGGCAAGATCCAGTTCGGACGGGAGCACATCGAAATTCCGGTAATCGGTCGGCTGGATGCTGTCCCTCAAATCTCCCACCGACAGCAGCGCCTGATAAATGCTGTGGCCGGCGGTCTTCTCGAGCCCCAACCCGCTCGTGGCATTCGCCTGCGGATCCAGGTCAACCAGCAGCACCTTTTTTCGGAGCTCGACCAGGCACGCGGCCAGATTGACCGCGGTGGTCGTTTTCCCCACGCCCCCTTTTTGATTGGCGATTGCAATAACCTCAGTTTTCATCCGCGTCATGGTAGCCTCAAACCCCTTTCCCGCCAAGCACACTCCCCCGATTCGCCGTTCTCCGAGGTCCGCCGCCCGGTTCTCTAAAATTTCTGATCCCACGGCAATATCGTGACGTGTTCGCCGTTTTATAGGCGAAAAGATTGATGATATCATGTACCCGCGATGCCCATGGATACCCAGGAACGCGCTTGGCTGGAGGAGTACCGGAGCGGCGATACCGAAGCGCTCGGCCATTTGGTCGAGCAGTACCGGCGTCCTCTGTTCGCCTTCATTCTCAAAATGACATCCGTGGGCGACGCGGAAGAGATCTTTCAAGAAACATGGATTCGGGCGATCCGAAACTTGGAACGATTCCAGGCGAATAACCTGCTGGGATGGCTCTTTCGAATCGCGCACAACCTCCTGGTGGACCGGGCCCGGCGCAACCGGCTGGTCCTGCCGGGGTCCGGACCGGGCACAGCGGAAGGCTCCCGCGTGGACTGGGTGCAGACGATACCGTCCAAGGATCGCGGACCGTCCACCGAAGCCGACCGGGCCGATTTGAAGGCGCGGATTGACCGGGCGGTGCTCCGGCTTCCCGCGGAACAGCGCGAGGTGTTCCTGTTGCGGATGGAGGGCCAGCTGCCCTTCAAGGAGATCGCGAAGATCCAGGGCACCGGGCTGAATACAGCCCTCGCCCGCATGCACTACGCGGTTTTGAAGTTGAGGACTGAATTAAAAGACGAGTATGAAGCGTTGAAAGGCTGAATCATGAATTGCGCAAATTACCAGAAGTGGGCGCTCTTGGAGGACAGCGGCGAGCTGGCGATTCATCGCCGCCGCCGGCTGAACACGCACCGGGCCTCCTGCGCGGAGTGCCGCGCGTTCGCGCAAGCCGTGGCGGATGCCCGGGCCGCCTGCGCTGCGCTCCCGGTTCCCCCTGTCGACCGTGTCACCCTGTCGGTGTTGCAGGACGTGGGCGGGCATCATCATCGTCGCGCGGCGCAGCACATGGCGCGCCGGAGCGGGTGGGCTTGGGCCACGGCGGCGACCATTCTGATCGGAGCCCTTGCGGGGGTTTCCGTTCTGCTTTCCCACAGCGAAAATTCCGCCTCCAACGCATGGGCTGGCGCGGCCGTTTCGGAATGGGCGGAATGGGCGGCAGCGGATCCGATCGATGTGTCGCTGGACGTATTCTCGGAACAGATGGCCCGATCGAGGGATGAGAGTTCGAGCGCGTATTGGGCATCTTCACCCGCGCAATCCGATGATACGGAGCAACTGGCCCAGGAACTCCTCACCCTTTGGGAGGCGTAATCATGAACTCTTTCATTGCGGGTTTGCTGGGGGTTCTGCTGGCGACCGCCGCGGTATCCGCTCAGGAAGCCCCGGCGCGGCGCGAACGGCCGGGACCGGCCGGCGGTCCGGAAGAGCAGGCCCACGGTACGCGTGATCCGGGATTCTTTGTCGATCGCCTGCTTCAGGCGGTCCGGAGCAAGGACCCGGCGGAAGCCGATCGTCTCAGCGAACTGCGTAAAACCGATCCGGAGGCGTTTCGTCAGGAACTGCGGGCCAAAGTGATCGAGTTTCGACGCGCCCCCCCGCCGGAGGGTCAGGGTCGGGACTCCCGCCCTCCTCGTGACGGACGCCCCTCTGATCGTCCGCCGCGCGCGGATCGGGATGCCGATCCGGAACGGCCCGAAATGGCCGAAATTCGCCTGCTGGTCGGAAAATATCGGGAAACCGATGCCGAGCCGGAGAAGGAGCAGATCATGTCCCGCCTGCGGGAAATTGTGCGCGGAATGATTGTTCAGCGGCAGGAGGATCGTCGCGGGCGGATCGCCCGATTCGAACGGGAACTGGAAGAGATGAAGACCGACCTCGCGCGCATCGATTCCGAAATGGACCAGATCGTCGACCGCCGCATCCAGGAGATCCTACGCAACCCGCGTAGACCAGATCGGCCCAAGCCCGAACCTCCGACCGCGGTGGATTAAGTCCGTAACTGGACGTCCGCGCGCATTGCATCCCGCCCGTTGCATCCAATCCTTGGATGGAAGCGATGCATTCCCATCCAACCCGGCAGATGCAAGTTTGAAGTGCAACACTCGGTGGGGTCCGCAGGGCATTGGAGATCAGGTCGTTCATGGGTATGCCTTGGGCTCTTCGGTCATTGCCCCCCTAGGGGGGCAAAAAT
>JAGOHE010000039.1 GCA_017996315.1 Kiritimatiellia bacterium
TGCTCTGGCAGAAGGGCGGATCCCGGTTCCTGATCGCGGGTTGCCCGGCGTTGGCCGGGGAGCTCGGCGCCATGTACTCCAAGACGGGCGCGCGCGGGTTCGATTTCGAAACCGTCGGGCGCAAGATGTTTCTCGATGACATGTCGGTGACGGCGGTGGAATTCAAGGATCTGCCGGCCGCTCGCGAGCTGGAAATTCCGCTGGGCCGGCATCTGGACGGCTGCCGGATCGGATTTGATCTCGGCGGCAGCGATCGCAAGGCCGCCGCGTTGGTGGACGGCAAGGTGGTCTACAGCGAAGAAATTCGCTGGGATCCCTACTTCCAGGCGGATCCGAACTACCATTTGGAGGGCATCCGCGACACGCTGAAAAAGGCGGCCGCCCACCTCCCGCGCGTGGACGCCATCGGCGGCAGCGCGGCGGGCGTGTACGTCAACAACGAGCCCCGCGTGGCTTCGCTGTTCCGGGGCATCAAGGATTCCGCGGTCTTCGATCGCGACATCCGGCCGATCTTCCGCAAGCTGAAGGAGGAATTCGGCGGCATTCCCTTCGAAGTCGCCAACGACGGCGAGGTCACGGCGCTGGCCGGATCCATGTCGCTGAAGGACAACGCGGTGCTCGGGGTATCCATGGGCACCAGCGTCGCGGCGGGGTATTGCGACGAGCAGGGGCACATTACCGTTTGGCTCAACGAGCTGGCCTTCGTCCCGGTGGATTACCGCCCGGACGCGCCTGCGGACGAATGGTCCGGCGACATCGGCTGTTCGGTGCAGTATTTCTGCCAGCAGGGCGTGGCGCGTCTCGCGCCCAAGGCCGGCATCGAGCTGCCCGCGGACATGCCGCTGGCCGACCGGCTGGTGGAAGTCCAGAAACTGATGGCGGCGAACGATCCCCGGGCGCGCAAACTGTACGAAACGATCGGCGTGTGCTTCGGCTACGCGATCGCGCACTGGGCGGAGTTCTACACCATCCGCAATCTGCTGATCCTCGGCCGGGTGACCAGTGGACAGGGTGGCGAGATCATCATCGAGCAAGCCCGCCACGTCCTGGACGTGGAATTTCCCAAGCTGGCCGGGAGTATCCGGCTGTGCACGCCCGATGAAAAAGACAAGCGGCACGGGCAAGCCATCGCCGCGGCCAGTCTGCCGGATCTGAAATCGAAATAAAGGAGTCCCATGAGCGATGTATCCCCCACCCTCGTCGTCCTGGCCGCCGGAATGGGCAGCCGGTATGGCGGATTGAAACAGATTGACCCGGTCGGCCCCCACGGCGAAGTCGTGCTGGACTACTCCGTCTTCGACGCGCTGCGGGCGGGTTTCGGACGCGTGGTCTTCCTGATCCGCAAGGATCTTGAAGCCGCGTTCGCCGAACAAATCCTGCCCCGCTACGAGGGGCGCATCGAGGCCGGTTTCGCCTACCAGGAACTGGCGATGCTGCCGGAGGGCTTCACGGTCCCCGAGGGCCGCGCCAAGCCGTGGGGCACCGCGCATGCGGTCCTGTGCTGCCGAACCGCCATCCAGGGTCCGTTCGCGGTCATCAACGCGGACGATTTCTACGGCGCGGAATCGTACCGGGTGCTGGCGGATTTCTTCCGCGCCCCGGCTCCGGACCATCTGCCGTTGTATTCGCTCGTCGGGTTCCAGCTCTCCAACACCCTCTCGGAACACGGAACGGTCGCCCGCGCCATCTGCGAGACGGATGCGATGGGCTATCTGCAGACCGCCGAGGAGATGACGGCCATCGCCAAGACGCCCGGCGGCGCGCGCAATACCTATCCGGACGGCCGCACAGCCGACCTGACGGGCCGTGAGCGCGTTTCAATGAATATGTGGGGTTTTGATCCCACCGTGTTCGATCTCTTCGATGGGGAGTTTGTGAAGTTCCTGCAAACCCAGAGCGCGAATCTGAAATCGGAGTTCTTCATCCCCACCGCGGTCTCCGGCCTGATCGCCAAAAACGCGGCCCGGTGCCGCATCCTGCCGACCTCCAGCACCTGGTTCGGCGTCACCTATCGAGAGGACAAACCCCTGGTGCAGGCCAGCATCCGGCGCCTGGTTGACGAAGGGCTCTACCCCGCGCGCCTTTGGGCTTAATTTCGCGGCATGTTGAGGAGATCGAGCGAATGACCACGAGCGGAAAAAAATACGACCTGCGCGCGATTGCCGGAGCGTTTCAAATTCCGGGCGACTTTGCCGAAGCGGCGCCCTACGGCAGCGGCCATATCAACGATACCTTCGCCGTAACCTTCCGGCAGGGCGGAACGCCCGTGCGCTACATACTCCAGCGCATCAACCATAACGTCTTCAAGCAACCCGAAGCGCTCATGCGGAATGTCGAACGGGTCTGCGCTCATGTGCGCGCGAAACTCGAAACCGCGGGGACGCCGGACGCCAGCCGGCGGGGGCTGACGCTGATTCCGACGCGGGACGGCCGATCGTGGCATGTGGACGCGCAGGGCAATTACTGGCGGGCCTATATCTTCATCGAGAACGCCACCACCTACGACCAGATTGAAACCGCCGGCCAGGCCCGCGAAGCCGCGCGCGCGTTCGGCGCGTTCCAGTGCCTGCTTGCGGACCTTCCCGCGCCGCGCCTCGCGGATACCATCCCGAACTTCCACCACACCCGCAGCCGCTTCGACGACCTGCGCCGCGCGATCGAGGCCGATTCGGCCCGCCGCGCCGCAGGCGCCCGCGCCGAAATCGACTGGGCCTTGAAGAACGAAGCCATGGTGGATGTCCTGTTGCGCGCGCAGGCCGAAGGCCGCATTCCCGAACGCGTGACCCACAACGACACAAAACTCAACAACGTCATGCTCGATGACCAGACGTCCGAAGGCGTGTGCGTCATAGACCTCGACACCGTCATGCCCGGCCTGACCCTGTACGATTTCGGAGACATGTGCCGGACGGCCACGCGCCCCACCGCGGAGGATGAGACCGACCTCTCCAAAGTCGAAGTGCAGCTGGACATGTTCCAGGCGCTGGTCGAAGGCTACCTCTCCTCCGCCGGCGCGTTCCTCGTGCCCGCCGAGCGCGATCATCTGGTCTTCTCGACCCGGCTGATCACCTTCGAAATTGGCCTGCGCTTCCTGACCGATTTCCTGCAGGGCGATGTCTATTTCAAAACCCACCGCCCGGGCCATAACTTGGATCGCTGCCGGGTTCAGTTTAAGATGGTCGAGTCGTTCGAACGTAATGAAAAGGAAATGAATCGGATCGTGGCGGGCGCCTGACCGGCGTCCGACCCGCTTCCCAGGAGAACTACATGCAACTGAGTACAATCGATATCGTCATCATTATCGGGTTCCTGATCTCGGTGGTGGTGGTTGGATCGGCGGCCGCGCGGCGCGCGAGCAAGAGCGCTGCGGACTTCTTCCTTTCGGGCCGCACGATGCCCTGGTGGCTGCTGGGCGTTTCGATGGTGGCCTGCACCTTCTCCTGCGACACCCCGAACCTGGTCACCGACATCGTCCGCACCCGGGGCATCGCCGGAAACTGGGCCTGGTGGGCCTTCCTGCTCACCGGCATGCTCACCGTGTTCGTCTATGCCAAACTCTGGCGCCGCTCCGCGCTGGACACGGACCTCGGGTTCTATGAAATCCGCTACAGCGGCAAACCCGCGGCGGCGCTGCGCGGATTCCGGTCCCTGTACCTCGGAGTGCTCTTCAACGTCCTCGTCATGGCCACGGTTTCGCTGGCCGCGATCAAGATCGGCCAGGTGATCTTCGGCCTGCGGCCGATCGAATCGCTCGTCTACGCCTCCGTGGGCGTGGCGATCTACGCGACCCTCGGCGGCCTGACCGGCTCCATCTGGGCCGACTTCTACCAATACTCCGTCGCCATGATCGGCGCCATCGCCGCCGCCGTCTACGCGGTGAAGTCCGAAACCTTCGGCGTGGGCGGGCTCAACAACATGCTCACCAGGTTCCACGAGCTCGGCATCGCCGACAAACTCAATTTCTTCCCCGAGACGCCCGTGAACGGCGACTACAGCCTGCTGGTCGGCCTCCTCATCCTCCCCATCGCCGTGCAGTGGTGGAACGTATGGTATCCCGGCGCGGAGCCCGGAGGCGGCGGATATGTCGCGCAACGAATGCTCTCCGCCAAGGACGAGAAAAACGCCATCGGCGCGACGATGATGTTCAACTTCCTCCATTACGCCGTCCGGCCCTGGCCGTGGATTCTGGTGGCGCTCATTTCGCTCCTCTATTTCCAGACCGACACGATGGACGCGCAGCAGGCCGCCGCTCGCCAGCTCAAAGAAGCGCAGTTGGCGCCGTTGGTTGAAATGTACGACAAGAGCCCGACGCATGAAGGCCTGAGCCCCGAGGACAGCCAGAAAATTCGCATGCTCAAGGCTCAATCGCTGGGCGTGAGCAAGCTCGCCGAGGCGTTCCCGAAGGTGGACGACCAATTCCTGAAACATGATATCGCCTACCCCGGCATGATCGCCCGAATGCCCAAGGGGCTGCTGGGCGTCATCGTGGCTTCGCTGATTGCCGCCTATATGTCCACCATCGCGACGCATCTCAACTGGGGTTCGTCCTATGTGGTCAACGACTTCTACAAGCGGTTCGTCAAACCGAACGCGCCGGAGAAAGAGCTGGTGCTGGTCGGCCGCATCAGCATGCTCACCCTGCTCGTGCTTTCGGGCGCGGTGGGACTGATGATGTCCAACGCCAAGGCTTCGTTCGACATTCTGCTGGCGGTGGGCGCCGGCACGGGCCTGATTTACATCCTGCGCTGGTTCTGGTGGCGGATTAACGCCTGGACCGAAATTTCGGCCATGATCATCTCGTTCTGCATCGCGGCGTTCTTCACGCTGACCCCGTTCGCGGAAAGCGCGAAGGCCGTGGAAACCATGCTGGAGAATCGCGGCCTGCTCAAGATCATGGGCTTCGGGGAATGGAAACTCGTCATCGGCATCGTCATCACCACGATCGGGTGGCTGATTGTGACCTACCTGACTCCGCCGGTGGAAAAGAAGACCCTGCGCGAGTTTTACCGCAAGGTTCAGCCCGGCGGTCCGGGCTGGAAGAAAGTGGTGGCCGAAGCCGAGGCCGAGGGCGATCGGATCGAGACGGACAAGGGCTGGGATGTTCCGATTGGCATCGCATGCATGATGCTCGGCTGCGTCGCGGTCTGGGGCGCGTTGTTTGGATTGGGCGCCCTGTTCAATCTCGGCAATGCCGGCGCCAACGCCAAGGGCTTGGGAATCGGCCTGCTCGTGGTCGCCGCGGTGTCCACCGTGACCCTGATGCGGCTGGTCAGCCGCCTCCGCTTGCGCTGACCCGATGCCCGCTCGTTCATCTCAGGGGCGCCCTCCGCGCCGGGGGCGCCCCTATCTTCTATCCCCCCGCTCGTCACCGCGCCGATCCCGCCGCACCGGCCGCGCCAGGCGCGCCATGTCCGCCCGGCCCTGGTGGCTGATGACCATCCTGGCGGCCGTCCTGCTGGGCGCGGGCCTGCTCGGGTTGCTCCGCCTGGGGGGTCTGCGACTGAACGGTTGGCATTCCCGCGTGGATCTCCCCCCCGCGCGCGTGGAATCCATGCAAACGGCCCGGCCGCTCGTCTTTGTCCCCCCCACACCGCAAAGCCGGCTCCTGGAAACCAACTCAACCTCGGTCTATATGCCCACCGCATCGGGCCGCATCGAATCGGCCTGGTTCGGATCCACCCGGACCGCCTCGTCCGGCCGGGCGTCGTTTCATGAGGGCATTGATATCGGTCCCACCGCCCGGGACCGGAAAGGCTGGGCGCTGGATGAGATCTTCGCCGCGACAGATGGCGTCGTCGCGCATGTGAATTCTGTCGCGGGACGATCGAACTATGGAAAATACGTCGTCCTACGCCACACCTGCGGATCCGACACGTTCTACACCCTGTATGCCCATCTGCAGGAAACAGACGTCCGGACGGGCCAGACCGTGGCCGCGGGCTCGCGAATCGGACGGATGGGCCACACCTCTTCCTCGCCCATCCCCCCCGCGCGCGCCCATCTCCATTTCGAAGTTGCGCTCATGCTGAATCCGGCCTTCGACCGCTGGCATCGCGCGCAGAAACTCAAGCCGGACCACGGCCGATTTCATGGATGGAATTTACTGGGACTGAACCCCCTCCTGCCCTACCTCGCACAGGCGCAGGAACGATCGTTCACACTGCGGGAAGCTCTGAACCAACACCCCGCGGCATTCCGGATCGCCGTCCGCTCCGCGCGCCGGCCGGGCTATTTCCAGGACGTCCCCTCCGCCTGGCATGGCGCGGAGTATGCCGGACCGGCGTGGACGGCCGATGTCAGCGAGAACGGGATTCCCCTCAGAGCCTGGACCTCCACCTCCGAGGAACTCGGCCTCCTGGGTCAGTCATCCATCGCCGTACTGAGCGCGGATGACGGGGTGCTGGGGCGCAACGGTCGGAGGCTGGTCGTTCCCGAACGCCGCGGCGAATGGGCCCTTGGCTCCACAGGCCGGCAATGGCTGGACATGCTGCTCTACACACCTTGAGATCGCCCGTATCCCGGACACCGCACGAACGGTCGCGGCACTTTGATCTTGTCTTCCCCGGCTAATTCCGATACCAGTACATCGCACTTCAGATGGATTATTATTCGCACGGAGCCGACGAGCTCCATCAACCCCTGGAGGATACATCATGGGTACCAAAGGACGATCCATCGTCAACATGGATGTCGAAAAACTCATTGGCCTGCTGAATCGCGCCTTTGCCGACGAGTGGCTGGCCTACTACCAGTACTGGCTCGGCGCGAAGGTCGCCAAAGGCCCGATGAAGGATGCGGTGATTGCGGAACTGACCCAGCACGCCGCCGACGAACTCCGCCACGCCGACATGGTGTCCGCCCGGATCATCCAGCTCGGCGGAACCCCGCTGCTCAGCCCCGAGGAATGGCAGAAGCATACCAATTGCGGGTACGACGCCCCAGGCGACCCGAATGTGGCCGCCCTGCTGAAACAGAATATCGCCGGGGAACAGTGCGCGATCGAAGTGTACAAAAAGATGATGGAACTCACGATGCACGGCGATCCGGTCACGTACAACATCGCGCTGCAGATCCTCAGCGACGAAGTGGAACATGAGGAAGACCTGCAGGCGCTCAAGGAAGACCTCGATATTCTCGTGGCCGCCCACGCCTGAACCGCACCGGAGGCGCGCCGCCGGCCCGGCCGGCCGGCGATACACCGGCGCGGCGCGCACTCGACGTTCCCGGACTTCGCAGGCTTGAATTTTCAGATAAGAACCATTACTATCTGAGCTGCGCGGAACGCGCGTCCGGAGCTCGTCGTATGCGGTCTTCGTTCCCGCCCGCGCCACAACCATATAAGGAGCACATGACATGAGCGAAACCCCTGTTCGATTGCCGTTAATCGGGGAACCCGCGCCGTCGTTTCACGCGGAAACGACGCAGGGGCCCCTCCAGTTTCCGGATGATTTCAAGGGAAACTGGGTGGTGTTCTTCTCCCATCCGGCCGATTTCACCCCGGTCTGCACGACCGAGTTCATGACCTTCGCGCACATGCAGCCGGAATTTGAAAAGCGCAATTGCAAGCTGCTCGGCCTGTCCATTGACAGCGGCTACAGCCATATCGCCTGGCTCCGGACGATCAAGGAGAAGATCGAGTTCAAGGGGATGAAGGATATCGAAGTCACCTTTCCGGTCATCGCCGACCTGACCATGGAAGTGTCCAAGGCCTTCGGCATGCTGCAGCCCGGCGCCAGCAACACGCAGGCGGTTCGCGCGGTGTTTATCATTGATCCCAAGGGCATCGTTCGCTCGGTGTTGTACTACCCGATGTCCAACGGACGCAATGTGGACGAGGTGATGCGCCTGCTCGTCGCCATACAGACCTCCGATGAGCACAACATCGCCACCCCCGCCAACTGGCGCCCCGGCGACGATGTGATCGTGCCGCCTCCCGGTTCATGCGGTTCCGCCAAGGCGCGTGTCGAGAAACCGGGCGCGGACGTGAAGTGCCTCGACTGGTTCATTTGTCTCAAGAAATGCCCGCCGATCAAATAATCTGATCTGGCGCGCACACGCAATCCATCGCCCGGCGCATCGGCGTGTTGGGACCCCTTTCCCAATCCCGACGCCGGGCGGTTTTTTCGCGCGCCGTTGCGTCGGCCGTGAAAGGGATGCCCGCTCTGGATCAACCGTTTTCATGGGTGTACTATCTGCCATGGTGTTTTGTGTATTGCATCGGCTGCGCCGAGCCGTTCCGCCGGCCGGCGCGGCGCTGTTATGGGCTGCCGCCGCGGGTTGCGCCCGGTTTGACGTGTCGGACGAGGCGAGCGCGATGCGCGCGGATGTGCCCGAACGGTTTTTGTCGCCGGTCGCCGAAGAAGTGCGCGACGCCCTGCCGCTTCCGGATCCGCTCGTCGAACTGCTCCGCGAAGCCCAGTCCTCCAACCTGACGCTTCGCGAAGCGCGGTCGCGTCTGGATCAGGCGCGGGCAGCGGCGGAGATTTCCGGCGCGGCGCGCATTCCTTCCGCGACATGGGATGGGGAAGCGCGGCGCGCGCGAGCCGCCGATTCCGAGGGCGTATATTCCACGTCCAACCTGTTCTCCCTCGGCATCGCCGCGTCATATGAACTGGATGTCTGGGGTCGCGTCCGCGCGGCGGCCTCGGCGGCGGCCTTCGAAGCTCAGGCGGTCGAATCGGATGTCGATACGGCCGAGCTGACGGTCCTCGCCTCCGTCGCCGAGCAATGGGCGCTCCGGGAATCGCTGGGCCGTCAGCGCGCGCTCGCGGCGCGGCAACTGGAACGACGTCAAGGTCTCCTGGACCTGGTCGAATTTCGATTCCGCCAGGGACAGGCCACCGCCCTCGATGTCTATCAGCAACGGGAATCGGTCGCCACGCTGGCGGCCTCCCTCCCTGCGCTCGCAACGGGCGAGCGCGCCTCCGAACTGGCCCTGTCCGCGCTTCTCGGCCGCATGCCGGGGCCCCGCGCGGAACACGGAACGCTTTTCCCGGAACCGGGCGCGCTGCCGCCGGCCGGGGTGCCGGCGGAAATCCTGGCGAACCGTCCGGATGTCGAGTCGGCGCGCCACCGCTGGATGGCGGCCGATGCACAAACCGCCGCCGCCCGGGCGGATCGCTGGCCGGCTCTTCGCCTGTCCGGCCGCTACGGCTATTCCAGCCGCGAAGTGGATGCCCTGTTCGATGACTGGATCGGAAATCTGGCCGCCGGAATCGCGGGGCCGATTCTTGATGGCGGCCGGCGACGCGCCGAAGTCCGCCGCACGGAGGCCCTGCGTCAGGAACGCGCCCTGGCCTATCGCCGGGCCGTGGTGCAGGCGGTGCGCGAGGTGGAGGACGCCCTGTTCCGCGACACAGGCCGCTCCGAGGAATTCCGCCTCGCCCAGGAACGCCTCCGGTTGTCCGAACAAACGCTGCGGGAAGCGGAGACGCGATACCGCCATGGAGCGCTCGATTTTCTCAATGTGGTCACCGCGCAGATCTCGCGGGATCTCGCGGAGCAGCAGGTGGAGCGGGTCCGCGGGGACTGGTGGATCGATCGGATTTCCCTGTTGCGCGCGCTTGGACGAGTCACGCCGTTGCGCCCCGCCCCCCCCCACACGGAACGCGGGATTGCCCCGCAGCTCAAGCCATCCGGAGAAACCCCGTGAATACCGACACCGGAGCATCATGCCCAACGGAGCCCTCCGCCCCCCCGCGCACACCGCGGGAACGGACGGGCAAGATCCTGGCCCTGTGCATTCTCGCCGCGGGCGCGCTCGTCGTGGCCGTATTGGTGCACACGCGTCCCGAAGTCAGCCAAATGCCCCCGCCTCCCATGGAAGCGCGGGTCGAGTGGATGTCCGCCGAACCGGCCGGAACGATGGCGCGCATCGAAGCGCAAGGCGTGGTCATGCCCGCGCGCGAAGTGGTGGTGATGTCCCGGGTGACGGGCGAAGTGATTGCCATGCATCCTCATTTCGAGCCCGGCGGACGCATCGCCGCGGGCGAAGTCATGGTGCGGCTGGATCCGAACGATTATGAGTTTACCCTGTCGGACCGGGAAGCCGCCCTGATTCAGGCGGAAGCCGATCTGCGGATCGAACGCGGCCAGAGCGAGATCGCGTCCAACGAGTGGGCGCGCGCGGCCGGCCCCGGCCCCGCGCCGGAACTCGCCCTGCGAGCCCCGCACCTGGCGCGCGCCGAGGCCGCGATGCAGGCCGCCGCCGCCGCCCGGGATCTGGCCCGGGAAAATGTGGAGCGCACCGCCGTGCGCACGCCTTTCCATGCCGTGGTGATGGAACGGAGTGTGAACCTCGGCTCGCAGGTGACGCCCCAGGCCGTGCTCGCGAAAATCGCCGGCAGCGACGAATATTGGGCCGAGATCTCCCTGCCCTTCGACCGACTGAACGCCCTGCCCGCGGCGGACGGCGATGGCGCCCTGCCTCCCCTGCCCGTTCGCGTCTTCTATGGCAGCGTCCCGCACGAACGTCCTGGAGAACTGCTTCGGGTGGATCCCCGGATCGAAGCGTCCGGACGCACCGCGCGGCTTATCGTTCGAATTCCCCGTCCCCTCGAAGCGCACGGGGATGCCCCCGGCTTGATGCTGGGCAGCTATGTGCGGTGCGTGATGGACGGAGCGCTGCCGGACGGCACTGCGGGCGTGCGCATTCCGAGAACCGCCCTGCGCGAAGGCGACGCAGTCTGGATGGTGGATGATGAAATGCGATTGGAGATCCGTCACGTCACGGTGCTATGGCGGGAACCCGATACGGTCGTGGTCGGCCCGGAGGTGCGCGCCGGGGAGCGGGTGGTGACCTCTACGATTCCGAATCCCATTCCGGGCTTGCCGCTGCGCCCCCTTTCGGACGAAGCGGAGTCCAAACCGGCGGAGCCCGGTTCATGAGGTCGTCCTCCGATCCTCGGCGATACCGGGGCAGTCTCGCGTGGATGGCGAGAGCGCCGGTCGTCGCCAACATTCTCACCTTCGGCATCCTGCTCGGCGGCCTGGTGACGGCCCTGGTCATCAAGCAGGAGGTCTTTCCGGAGTTCGAACTGGATACGGTGACGATTTCGGTGCCCTATCCCGGCGCCAGCCCCGAGGAAGTCGAGCGCGGTATCGTCATGGCGGTCGAGGAGGCCGTGCGCGGGCTGGATGGCGTCCGGCGCGTCCACGCCACGGCCCGCGAAGGACTGGGCACGGTGACGGTGGAATGCATCACAGGATACGATCGCTCCCGGCTGGCGCAGGATATCAAGAGCGCCGTGGATCGCATCGTGACCTTCCCCGAGGAGGCGGAGGAACCGCAGGTGGCGGAATCCTCCCGGCGGCGGAGAACGATGACTTACGCGCTCTACGGCGACCTCGATGAGCGCGTCCTCCGAGACACCGCCGAAATGATCCGGGATCACCTGCTGCTGACCCGGATCATCACGCAGGTGGACTTCGAAGGCGCCCGGCCGGCGGAGATCTCGGTGGAAATTCCGCAGGAGCGGCTGCGCGCGCACGGACTGACGCTGGCGCGCGTCGCTCAGAAAATTCGTGAAGCCTCGGTGGAGCTTCCCGGCGGCGGATTGAAAACCGACGCCGGGGAATTTCTGGTGCGTATGCGGGACCGGCGGGACTGGGGGCGCGAGTTCGCGAACCTCCCCATCATCGCCGAGCCCGGCGGCGCCGTCGTCCGGCTCGGCGAGCTGGCGGACGTCCGCGACGGATTCGAAGACCTCGACCGCCGCATCGTGTACAACGGCCAGCCCGCGCTGTTGATCAACATCTACCGGGTGGGCGATCAGAAACCGCTGGCCCTGGCCGACGTGGTGCGCCGGCAGATGGATGTGCTGCGCGCCCGGCTCCCCTCCGGCGTGAACCTCATGCTCGTGGACGATTTTTCGGAGACGTACCGGCAACGGCTGGACCTGCTCTTCCGCAATGGGGTGAGCGGGCTCGCCCTTGTGCTGATCATTCTGGCGCTCTTCCTCGAATGGCGGCTGGCCGGCTGGGTGGCGGTCAGCATTCCCGTCTCCTTCCTCGGCGCCGTGCTGCTGATGCCGGCCGCGGACGTGAGCATCAATATGATGTCCATCTTCGGATTCATCATCGCACTGGGCATGGTGGTGGATAACGGGATTGTGATCGGCGAAAGCATCTACGTGTGCCGCTCGGAGGGCCGCCCGCCCCTGCTCGCGTCCATCCTCGGAGTCCGGCTGGTGGCCATTCCGGTGGTGTTCAGTGTGCTGACGAACATCGCCACATTTCTTCCGCTGCTTTTCGTCTCCGGCATCACTGGAAAAATTTACAGCTCCATCCCGGTGGTGGTGATTTTCGTGTTCCTGATTTCGATGGCCGAGTGTCTCTGGGCGCTGCCCGCGCATGTGGCCCATATGAACGAACGCCGGGGCGGACGCCTCGGCGCCTGGCTGCACAACCGCCAGCAGGTGTTCAGTCAGGCCTTCATGCGCTGGGTGTGGGGGCGTTATGCGCCGATGCTGGACCGCCTGATCGCGCGCCGCTGGGCGGTGCTGGCTTCCGGAATCGCGCTGCTCGCGATCAGCGTCGCCTATGTCGGCACCGGCCGGCTTCGGCTGGTATTCTCCCTGCCCCCGGACTCCGATTTCTCGCAGGTGACGCTCACCCTGCCCTATGGCTCGCCGATCTCACGCACCGAGGAGCTGGCCACCCGCATCACCACCGCGGCGCGCCAGGTGGAACGCGAATCCGGAGGAACCTGGGTGTTGGGAACCATGGTGGATATCGGCGGCGCCCAGCAGGGCGCGTATGCCGGCGGCCACTCCGCGCGCATCCGGGTGTATCTCCCGCAACCCGACCGGCGGCCCATCAGCACCTCCGATTTCACCCGGCGCTGGCGGGAAGCCACCGGACCGCTCTCCGGCGTGGAATCAGCCATCTTTCGCGCCGATACGGGCGGCCCCGGCAGCGGAGCGGCCATTACCGTCGAGCTCAGCCATACGGAGATGTCGGCCCTCCGCCACGCCGGCGAAGATTTGGCCGTGGAGCTCTCCCGGTTCTCCCTCGTGAAAGATGTGGATGACGGGTTTCAGTTGGGCAAACCGCAATTCGACTTCACCGTGCGCGACGAAGCCCGGCGTCTTGGCCTGACATCGCGTGAAATCGCCTCGCAGGTGCGCGCCGCGTTCTACGGCGTCGAAGCGCTCCGGCAACAGCGCGGACGGGACGAACTCAAAGTCATGGTCCGCCTGCCCGAGGCGGAGCGGCGGAAGTTGCATACGCTGGAGGAACTGTGGGTGCGCGCCCCCGACGGCGGAGAGATGCCCCTCCGGGAAGCGGCCGACCTTCATCCGGGACGCGCCTATACGGAAATCAGCCGACGGGACGGCCGCCGCGTCATCAGCGTGGAAGCCGATGTTTCGCCTCGCAACCAATCGCCGCCCATCCTCGCCGCGCTCAAAAGCGGCATTCTCGATCGGCTGGTGGAGCGCCGTCCCGGCCTGACCTACGGCTTCGAAGGCCGGCAGGCGGATCTGGCCGAAGCCATGCAGTCGCTGAAGATGGGATTAATCGGGTCCCTGCTGCTGGTCTATATCCTGCTCGCGATCCCGTTCCGGAGCTATCTCCAGCCCCTGATCGTGATGGTGAGCATTCCCTTCGGCATTGTCGGCGCGGTGTGGGGACATGTGGCGCTGGGTTATACGCTGACCATTATCAGTCTCTTCGGCATCCTCGCGCTCGCGGGGGTGGTGGTGAACTCCTCGCTCGTGCTCATTGAATTCACCAACCGGCTTCAGGCGGAAGGCCGAAGCCCCCGGCAGGCGATTCATGAGGCCGCCGTCCACCGTTTCCGGCCGATTGTGCTCACGGCCGCCACCACCTTCGGCGGTCTGGCGCCGATGATTTTCGAAACATCGCGCCAGGCGCGTTTCCTCATTCCCATGGCGATTTCATTGGGTTTCGGAGTGCTGTTCGCCACCCTGATCAGCCTGATTCTGGTCCCGGCGCTCTACGTCATTGTCGAGGATGTGCGCGGATGGCTCCGCCGGGGTAATGTCACGCCAGAAACAACAGCGCCACCCCCGCCAGAGCCAACAGCGAGGCACACACCCGGGCCGGCGTAATCCGTTCCTGATGCAGTATCGCGGACAGCGGGATGATCAGCACGGGCGTGGTTGCGAGCACCGTCTGCGCGATGCCGCTGGGCACCTGCTGTAAGGCCCGCATCATCAACACCACCCCCAGCACCGGGCCGACTGCCGCACCGAGGGAGAGTTGGGCCATCGCGGCCCGGTTTCGAACGCCCGCTCTCACCCGTCCGATCCGGCCGGTGAGCGCGATCAGCACGGCAAAGCCGGCGAGACCCGCGCACACCCGGATCAGCGTGGCTTCGACCGGCGTAACGGTGCCTGCGATCCCCCGTTTCGATACCACCACCGAAAGGGACTGCAGCAGCATCCCCGCCCCGGCCAGACTCAGCCCCCGCATTCGATGCGCGCCCGCGCCGGTGGACGGAATTTCGCGCCGATCCGAGTCCAGCACCCCCCACACCACGCCTCCCAGAGTCACCGCCATCCCCAGCCACGGCAAGGAAATG
>JAGOHE010000214.1 GCA_017996315.1 Kiritimatiellia bacterium
GAAGCGATCGACCGGTTGGACACAACGGCGACCAGTCATCACCGGATCATCGTGGGCGAGATCATGGGGCACTCCGCCGGCTGGCTGGCGCTGGGCGCGGGCATCGCGGGCGGAGCGGATGTGATTTTGATTCCGGAGATTCCCTACGACATGAAATCGGTGGTGGAAAGTCTCGTGGCCCGCCGCCAGCATGGAAAGCGATTCTCCATCATTGCCGTCGCGGAGGGCGCGGTCAGCCGGGAGGAAGCCGCCGCGCGAGCCGCGGCCGCCGGCGCCGGCGATGGGAAAAAAGATCGGAAGAAGAAGGATCGCAAGGAAGCGAAGAAGACCGCCGGCGCGAAGAAAGACAGCGAGCAGCCCACCATACGCAGGCCGGACGGGGTGCATCTGGTCAACGAACCGATGGCCAGCCGGATCGCGCGCCAGATCCAGCAGCTCACCGGCATCGAGGCGCGTGTGACATCGCTGGGGCATGTGCAGCGGGGTGGGAGTCCGACGGCCACGGACCGGCTGCTGTGCACGCGTCTGGGAACCCGCGCCGGTCAGCTATTGAGGGACGGAGTCTACAACGTCATGGTGGCGGTCAAGGGCGATGATTGTGTCGCGGTTCCGCTCGAGAAGGTCGCTGGCGTCACCAAACTGGTCACGGAGGATCACCCCTGGGTGCATACCGCCCGACTGGTGGGCACGTGTTTGGGAGAGTAGAAAAGCCGGAGGCGACCTCCGGCTTTTCGGCGTTTCCAGACAGACGATCGTTTCAGGCGGCTTCTGCGGTCTTTTCGCAATCCGCGCAGCCCTCGCCCCCTCCGCTGCCATCCTTTTTCTGCAGGCGTTTTTGTTGGCGCCGGCCCTCGCCCTGCTCTCCGCCGGCGCAACCCTCTTTGCCGGCTTCTCCGGAACCGGAGCCATTGCGTTTCATCTGGCGCTTCATTTCGCCCTGGCCCTGACCGCCACCCTGACCCGCGCCGCCGCCTTGTTTGGCCAGCGCCGGAGTGGTCATGGACGCCACGATCGCCGCCATCACAAACCATTTCCATGTCTTCATCGGTCTTTCCTTTCTGTCTTCCGCTTCGCTCCAACGTGGTGCGATTTCACATCCTATACACGCGATCGGAAGGGACCGTCACATGTCACCTCCGATTTCGGTGGCAGGACAAATGTGACTCTCTCGGTGGATGGAGTGTATGTTCTACTGAGCATGGAAATTTCTGATGCCGCGCTGGTCGAAGCCAGCTTGCAGGGCGACCGCGAGTCGTTTGGCGAGTTGGTGCGTCGCTATCGCGATGTGGTGTATCACCTTGCGTATCGCATGGCGGGCAACCGGGCGGATGCGGACGACTTGGCGCAAGACACCTTTGTTCGCGCGTATGACCGGCTGGCGCTGTACCGGCACGAGTACGCATTCCGGTCGTGGGTGTGCACGATTTGCGCGAATCTGGCAAAAAACCGGTTTCGCCGTGAAGCCCGGCGGCGCGGAGCGGAGGAAGGACATGCTGACTTTGCCGCCGACGCGGCGGCGCGGAGCGATGCGCCCGGTGATCCGAGATCGGAGCGATTGAACGCGGTGCTTGCGCGTCTGCCGGAACGGCTTCGGGTGCCCCTGGTCTTACGGCACGCCGAAGGAATGTCGTACGACGAGATCGCCCAGGTGCTGGCGATCCGCCTGAGCGCCGCGAAGATGCGGGTTGCTCGGGCGAGGGCGCGCGTTTTGAAAATGTGGAATGAGCGAGGTGACTCATGAGCCAACACGCTGACATCAAGGAAGAGATCAACGATTTACCGTGGGACCGCATTCGCATGAACGCTCCGGACGAACTGACGGACGCGATCCGGCGGCGAATCGCGGGTCGGGAGCACCCGCGCGCGCGGCGGTGGAAATGGACGATCTCCGCGGTCCGTCCGATCCTGGCGATCGCGGCCCTGTGGGCGGTGGCCGCGGGGGTTTGGATGGTCGCGAACCGGGGGGATCGCGCCGCCGCTCCGATGGTGGTGTTTCAGTTCCACGCGCCGGACGCGGAGGCGGTGGAAGTGCTGGGATCGTTTAACGACTGGATGCCGGGCACCATGGTCATGGAGGGCCCCGATGCCGCCGGGTATTGGCATACGCGCGCGGAGATTCCGGCCGGCCGCCACGAGTATGTGTTCCTGATGAACGGGCGGCAGTGGGTGGAAGATCCCAGCGCCACCATTCAACGACCCGATGGGTTTGGGCGCGTGAATTCCGTGTTGGAGATGTGACATGAACCGCAGGTTGATCCTGGCCGTGGCGATGATCTGGACGCTCGAGACACACGCGGCTTCGGTGTCGAAGCCGGCGAACCCGGACGGCCCGAGTCTGCCGGCAGAGGTGGAGAGCCTTCTGCGTGAGGCGGCCGAGGAGGGGTTGCCCGTGCGCGGATTACGGGCGAAGGCGGCGGAAGGGCTTGCCAAGCGGGCTCCGACGGAAGCGATTGCTTCCGCCTGCCGCGCCCGGAGAGATGCCTTGCGCAAGGCCCGCGAAATGGCGGGTTCGCATGGGGTCCATGCCGTGCTGCTGGAAAGTTTGGGGCGATGTCTGGAAAGCGGGCTTTCCGGCGACATCGTGAACGAAGTCCTCCAGACCGGGACGCAGCAAGGCGTACCCCCCGGCCGGCTGGCCGCCGTATTGGACGCGGGCGAGGACGCCGTGCTTTCCGGGTTGAGCGCGGAGGAGTCGCGCCTTCTGATGCTGGAGCTCATGTCCCGCAAGGCGGGCCGCCGGGAAGGACGCCTTGCCGTGGAACGCGCCCGGCAGCTCAAATGCGAAGGCGCCCAGGGAGAATCTTTGCGGCGGCGGTTGTGGGGCGGGCGATCCAATTCCGACACCGAAGGGTGCCCGGCGAACTCGGAACCATCCCCCCGGATGCACGAGGGTAAAGGCCGTCGAGGGAACGGGGGCGGCATGGGCGTCGGAAATCGCGGGCGCGGCACAGCGCCGACGGAATAGGTTCCGCAGCGATGGGAGCATCCAACCCGGCAGATACACAATACAAGTGCAACAGAGGTAAGATGGGTCTCAACGGGTAGGAGACGTAGTGAAACCAGCCCGAAAAAAGGAGACCCATCTCATGAGAGAGTATACGCATCTGACCGCGATGGA
>JAGOHE010000040.1 GCA_017996315.1 Kiritimatiellia bacterium
GGAATAGCGCGAGGGCAGGGTGACTCCCGCCACGCGCTCCGGACCCAGCGCGTCCACCGCGATCGCCGCCACCAGCGCGGAATCCACGCCGCCGCTGATCGACACCACACAGCGCTGAAACCCGTTCTTGTCCATGTAATCGCGCAAGCCGAGTTTCAGCGCCTCGTACACCTCCGCGGCGGGCGCCGGCCGCGGTTCCATGCGCGCGGATGCGGCGGGCGACGGCGCGGGCGGACGGGGCGGCGCGTCCAACGGGACAAGATGGACCCCCAGCGGCGCGGCGGAACGCGCGCGGGGCAATTCGGCGAGTTCCACCATCAGCAGATCGTCATGAAACGCGCGGGCGCGGGCGCGGACGGAACCGTCGGGCGCGATCACAAAACTCGCGCCGTCGAATACCAGCTCGTCCTGCCCCCCGACCAGGTTGACGTAGCACAGCGGCGCGCGCGCCGCCGAAGCTGCTCCGCTCAGGATGCGCTCCCGCTCTTCCATCTTGCCGCGGTGATAGGGTGAAGCCGAGAGATTGACCAGCGCGCCCAGTCCCGCTCCGCCGAGCGCCACGCAGGATCGCTCGCGCGGATTCCACGAATCTTCGCAGATATGGATGCCGACACGCACCCCGCCCCAGTCAATGACGGTCAGCCGGTCGCCTTCGGCGAACAGCCGTTTCTCGTCGAAAACCCCGTAGTTGGGCAGGGTCATTTTGTGCGCGCGGGCGACAATCTTCCCGCCCCAGCAGACGAACGCCGCATTGAACACGCGGCCGCCGTGCCGGTCCGGCGCGCCAAAGACCACCACCGTATCGGGCGGAACTTCTCCCGCCAGTCGAACCGCCTGCTCCTCGACATCGTGAAGAAAATGCGGTTTGAGAATCAGGTCTTCGGGGGGATAGCCGCAGAGGGCGAGCTCCGGAAATACCACCCAATCCGCCCCGGCTTCCGCCGCCTCGCGCGCGACCCGCGCGATTTTCTCCGCATTCGGCGCCAGCGCGCCAACGGTTACATTGATCTGAGCAAGCGCTATTCGCATACCGGGACAAAATTGTAATATTCGGAGCCGCCGGGTACAAGTTCGTTCTCGGAAAAGGAGTAAGGGACGAAGAGGGACTACCCTAATGAACTTTTTACCGCTAGTATTGCGCCGGACATACCCATGAGCACACCCGCCCCATCGCAAGCAGCCCCGGATGCAGCATCCCGGCCGCTGGTCGTGGATCTGGATGGCACGCTGATTAAGAGCGATCTGACGGTGGAAACGATCGGGCAGTATCTATCCCGCCGGCCCTGGGGATTTTTCGCGCTGCTGGGCTGGATGCTTCGGGGGCGGCCCTATCTGAAATCGCGTCTGGCCGAATTCACATCGGCGGACGCTCCGTCGTTACCCTATCACGAGCCCCTGATCGAATGGCTGCGTTCCGAAAAGGCCGCGGGACGGAAGCTGATTCTCGCCACCGCCAGCCATCAATCGCTGGCCGACGAGGTCGCGCGGCATGTGGACCTTTTTGACGAAGCGCTCGGTACGGCGGGGGACCGGAATCTCAAGGCGTCGGTCAAGCGCGATGAGCTGGTTCGCCGGTTCGGCCCACAGGGATTCGATTACGCCGGCAACAGTTCGGCGGATCTGGCTGTCTGGGCCGCGGCCGCGCAGGCGCATGTGGTCAGCCGGTCTCCGCGCCTGATCGCCCGGGCGCGGGAGTTGGCGCCCGGCGGGCGCGTGTTCGATCCGGGCCGGCCGCCGGCCTGGGTGGCCTTGTGGGCGGCACTGCGGCCGTACCAGTGGATCAAGAATGTGCTGATCTTCGTCCCGATGCTGGGCGCGCATGCCTTCCTGAATGCACAAGGCGTGGCTCGCGCCGCGCTGGCGTTTGTGGCGTTCGGCCTCGTGGCCTCCAGCGCCTATGTGCTCAACGATCTGGTGGATATCGGAGCGGATCGTCATCATCCGAAAAAACGGAATCGCCCCTTCGCTGCCGGCGATCTGGATCTCCGGGGTGGATGGATGCTCTGGCCGGCCCTCGCCGCCGCCGCGCTGGGGCTGGGGCTGTGGGCGCTTCCAGCCCGCTTTGTCGGTGTGATGGGAATTTACTATGCGCTGACGCTTGCCTATTCCATCCGGCTGAAGCGGATCGTCGTGCTGGATGTCATCACGCTCGCGGGGCTGTATACGCTTCGCATCATCGCCGGCGGCGTAGCGCTCGGCATTCCGCTGTCCTTCTGGCTGCTGGCGTTTTCGATGTTCCTGTTCGTCAGCCTGGCCTTGATCAAGCGGTTCAGCGAGATGGTCTCCGCACCCGGCGGGGAGGCCGCCGCGCGGATTCCGGGCCGGGGCTACCGCGGCAGCGACACGGAGCTGGTTTCGAGTCTGGGCGCCGCCGCCGGGTATATCGCCGTGCTCGTGCTGGCGCTCTATATCCAGGATCCGCAAACCGCCCGGATGTATACCTCCCCCCGCATCATTTGGCTGGCTTGTCCCCTGCTGATGTTCTGGATCTCGCGGGCCTGGCTGGTGGCGCACCGGCGTGAAATGCACGATGATCCCATCGTCTTTGCCCTCAAGGACCGGGTGAGCTGGCTCGTCGCCGCCCTGCTCGTCACGGTGTTCGCGCTGGCCAAGATCCTTTAGCCGGACGCCATTCAGCATCCCGGGGGACCGCCGCCGATGCCGGCCGATATAAACGCCCACCCTTCCTTGACATCGCCCGCATCTGCGCTAGTGTCAATTGAGTATTTGTATCGAGATCAAGAAGGAAACATATGCGCATTGACTGGCGAACGAAGCGCTCAGTCCGGGGCAACCGGGGAGGGTTCACCCTGGTGGAAGTATTGGTGGCAGCGGCACTTATTGCGCTGATCCTGGCGGGCGCGGTTCAAGCCGTAGTCGCCGTCAATCGCATGAACTATCACAGCGGCCTGCGCCTTGCGGCGCATGGGTTGTGCCGGGAACGGCTGGAGGAACTGCGCGCTGCGCCGTATGCGGACCTGCAGGTGGGTGAGGTCGAGGATACGGTGCGGATGGCGAATCTGGGCGGCACCCAGAGAGAGCCGATCAGCGCCACGCGCACCACGATCATCGAGTCGCACTCCGACGGTACGCCCCGCGTTCACGTGACGGTGTCTTTGAGCTGGCAGCACACAGGTCGGGATTTTTCCGAATCCGCATCCGCCGTCATCTACCCCCCCCGCTAATGAACACGACCATCCCATCGCCTCCTCGAATTCGCCGGCGCGGCGGGTTCACCCTGCCTGAAGTTTTGATCACGCTGGTGATCTTTTCGCTGGTCGCGGGCGGAGCGTATGTGGGCATTTTGTCGCTCATGCTTCAGTCCAAGACGGCCCGCACCCAGGTTTCGTATATCCAGGACGCCCGCCGCTCGCATCAGTGGCTCCTGCGTGAAGTTCAGCGCAATAAATATTACGTCATTCAGAACGGGGGGCTCACGCTGCAGTTGTATTCCATCACGAACTCCTGCACGACGCTGCGCTTCTTAACGGGGGACGGTTCGATCGCGACACCCGAGGACAATGTTATCGAATGCGAATGGCCGGACGGGACCTCGCGGGTGGTGTGCCGGGAGATCAGCCTGATTCCGGATAAATTCGGAGAATCCGAAGCGACCGTGCCCCTCTTCCGGCCCATGCAGGGGTCGGGCGCGGTGCTCATTTCCTATCACGTGGGCGATGCCATGGTCTCCGGCGCGTCGGAGCGGCGCAACCTGACCGGACCGGGCTATCAGGGCGTGGAAGTGCGCCTGGCGGCCACGCCCCGCAACCTGCAGAGGTGGTATGACTAAATTCCAATCCATACGGCGTTTCATACGCCGGCGCGGCAGCGCGGGCATTGCCTTGCTGCTGATCGCCATGGTCTTCGGCGGGGTCACGACGGCGCTGGTGCATTATGCCACCGCTGATGTTCGTCTCACACGGCACATGCTTGAATACCAGCGCGCGCGAATGGCGGCGGAGATGGCCTTGGAATATGGCGTGGTGCGGTTGCGCGATTTCATTCTGGAAGAGGGCCTGGCCAGCGGCAACGCCGCGCTGGCCTCGCTGGCGAGCGACATCGTCACGGATTTTGCCGAAATGACCAAACCAGATATCCCGTGCACATGGGATCTCAAAATGGAATATGACAACACCCTGCACCTCGATGAACCCATCACCGAAGGCCTGCAGGTGCGTGGCCATGTGGGCGATTTTCGCTATTTCCATGTCATCGGCCACGCCCGCATGGAGTCGGGCGTGGAAGCCAACATCGGCATCCGGCTGCAGGCCGTGGGCCTGTTCCTGGTCCGCTTCGCCATTTTCTACGATCCGGATCTGGAGTTTTTCCCCGGCGCCAACATGTTCATTTCCGGCCCGGTGCACTGCAACAACCGCCTGTATGTCGGATCCGACGGCGCGCATTTGTCGTTTCTGGATCGCGTAAGCACGGTGAGCGATCTTCGCGCCAATGTCGGTCTCGATAACCGGACATTTTCGGGCACCGTGGATGCTGAGGATGAAAGCGGGTGGCTGGAGCCATTCCGGCGCACCGACGAGCAGGGGGAGACCTTTGTGCTGGACAGCTCGTATGACAGTTGGGTGAACGACGCGCTCGATGTGTGGGGGGGGGAGGTGTTGAATGGCTCTCACGGTGTGCAAGAGCTGCGTCCGCCCATTGCGCCGGTGGATGAGCCCCTGGCTTTGATCCAGCGCCCCTTAACTTCGGGCTCGCCGGGATACGAAGCCGCCACGGAACGGGAGAAGTTCGCCAATAAGGCGGCTGTATATATCCGCGTCACCTCCAACGGCACGATCCAAGCGCGGGGCGCTGATGGGACGGATTTGACCTCCCAATTTAATCAGCCGGTCAATCTGGTCACTAATCGGGACTCGAGAGGGCGGCCGGTCACCTATAACAGCAAGCCCCTGTACACCAAGGCCTCCAATGGAACTTATTCCACCACTGGAACGGGCGTGCTCGGCACCACGGAAAGGTTCACCGACAACCGCGAAAATAAAACCATAGCTCCAGTGGATGTGTATGTGGACCGACTGGCCGCCAAGGTGTCCGCCCTCGGAGACAGCCATGGTGGCACTCCCGGATTGGTCTACATCACGCGGGACAAGCCTTCCGGCTCCTCCCCTCCCACGCCGGCCGTGCGCGTGCGCAACGGCAACCAGCTCTTTTCTTCAAGCGATTCCGGGAAGTCAACCGGGTTGTCGATTGTTTCGGATCTGCCGATGTACGTCGAAGGCCACTACAATGCGCAAAACAAGACCGTCTCCATGTTGGCCGGCGACGCCATAACGATGCTGTCGCCCTCGTGGCAGGATGCATACGGCGCGGCCGGACTGGACACCAAGCCCGCGCCGGTGAACACCATCAATAACGCGGTGTTATTGACCGGGAATACGGAAACATCCGGCACGAGATACAACGGCGGCGTTGAAAATGTGCTCCGGTTCCTTGAGAAATGGAGCGGAAAAACCTATCAATTCCGAGGCTCCATTATCGATCTCTGGCGCAGTCAGATCGCGACGGGCCGCTGGGTGTACGGCGGGTACTACACCGCGCCGGTCCGAGATTGGGGATACGATTCCATCTATCGTACCCAGGCGCCTCCGGGCATTCCCAAGGTGCTGGGATTGGAGGAACTCGAATGGGCGGAAATGTCTCCGGATGAGGCGCGCGCCCACGGCTTGGGCCAGACCTGATCCCTGAGCTGGCTTCGTCTTCAACGCTCTGCCATTTGAGTTTTCGTGCCGACTGTGATAGCACATGGGCATGAGCACGATGCCCCATCCTGCCGCGGAAGCGGCCGTCCGCGCAAAACTGGAAGCCGACCATGCGCCGGCCCTGCTGAGGGATACCTACCTGCATTACTGGCGCCAGTGGGCCGCGGGCGAAACCGGGCTGCTGCCGTCCAGCGCACTGGAGCCCGCGCCGGAAGCGCCGGACGCCGAACACCTGCCCGCACCCGCCAACGCCGCCGTCTGGCTGCGCCGCGCCGCGGTGGTCAAACTGAACGGCGGACTAGGCACCGGCATGGGACTCGACCGCGCAAAATCGCTCCTGCCGGCCAAGGACGGGCTCTCCTTCCTGGACCTGATCGTCCGCCAAATCCTGCGGCTGCGCGAACAGGCCAACGCGCCCCGGCTGCCGCTGGTGTTCATGAACAGTTTCAGAACAGAGGACGACACCCGCGCCGCGGTCGCGCGCCATCCCATGTTCGCGGAAGGACAGGGCGATCTCCCGTTTACGTTCCTGCAGCACCGCGTGCCCAAGGTGAGCGCCGATACGGGCGCGCCAGTGGACTGGCCGCGGGATCCGGACATGGAATGGTGCCCGCCCGGCCACGGGGATCTCTATACGGCGCTGATGACCACCGGAATGCTCCCGCGCCTGCGCGCGGCGGGCATCGAAATTCTGTTTGTCTCCAACGCCGACAACCTCGGCGCGACGCTGGATCCCCGAATCCTCGCATGGTTCGGCGACTCGGGTCTCGCGTTTGCCATGGAAGTGGCCGACCGCACCGAGTCGGACCGCAAGGGCGGGCACGTCGCCCGCCGGCGCGGGGGCGGATGGGTCCTCCGCGAATCGGCTCAATGCCCGCCGGAAGACGAGGGCGATTTCCAGGACATCACGCGCTACCGCTATTTCAACACCAACAACCTCTGGCTCCGGCTCGACGACGTCGAACGCGCCCTGCGCGACCGGCGGGGAATTCTCGGTCTGCCGCTGATCCGCAACGAGAAAACCGTGGACCCGACCGACCGGACATCGCCCCGGGTGATCCAGCTCGAAACGGCCATGGGAGCGGCGTTGTCGGCCTTTGAAAACGCGGGCATTCTGCGCGTGCCCCGGTTGCGATTCGCTCCGGTGAAAACCACGGAGGACCTGCTGGCGCTGTGGTCGGACGCCTACGAACGCACCCCCGAGGAACATGTGCGCCTGCGCGCGGAACGGCGGGGCGTGCCGCCGGTCGTGAAGCTGGAGGGCAAGCACTACAAGTTCATCGGCGATTTCCAATCCCGATTCCCCGAAGGCGCGCCATCGCTGCTCCATTGCGCGCGACTGGACGTGCGGGGGGACGTCACCTTCGGCCGGAATGTGACCGTGCGCGGCTCGGTGACGGTTGAATCCGGTCCCGCGGCGAGGAAGATTCCGGACGGAACGACGCTTGAGGGTTAGCGGGCGGCCGCCCGCGGGGCCGTGCGGCGCCGCCGCTTTGGAATTGCGGCGCACCCCCGTTCACCGCTATGCTATGGCGTCCATCCGGGGGACGGAAAAAGGAATTTCTTATGCTCAACCCTGAACAGGTTCGTATTGGCGTCTTGGGCCTCGGCTATGTCGGGCTGCCCCTTGCGGTGGAATTCGGGAAGCATTATCCGACCCTCGGGTTCGACATCAAAACTGCCCGGGTGAAGGAGCTGCGCGCCGGGCGCGATTCGACGCTGGAAACCGATCCCTCCGAACTCAAAGCCGCGCGGAACCTCAAGTTCACGGACCGCGAAGCGGATTTGAAATCCTGCAACTTCTTCATCGTCACCGTGCCCACGCCGGTGGATGACTACAAACGTCCGGATCTGACGCCCCTCGTGCGAGCGAGCGAAACCCTCGGCCGCGTGATCGGCAAAGGCGCGGTGTGCGTGTTCGAATCCACCGTCTATCCCGGCGCGACCGAGGATGAATGCGTGCCGATCATCGAACGGGTGTCGGGGCTCAAGTTCAACCGTGATTTCTTCGCGGGCTACAGCCCCGAACGCATCAATCCCGGCGACAAGGAACACCGGCTGACGACCATTCGTAAAATCACCTCCGGTTCCACCCCCGCGGCGGCCGCGCTCGTGGACCGGGTCTACGCGAGCATCATCACCGCCGGCACCCACCGCGCGAGTTCCATCCGCGTGGCGGAGGCGGCGAAGGTGATCGAAAACACCCAACGCGATGTGAATATCGCGCTGGTCAACGAGCTGGCGATGCTGTTCAACCGCATGGGCATCGACACCACCGAGGTGCTCGATGCCGCCGGGACGAAGTGGAACTTCCTCCCCTTCCGCCCCGGGCTCGTCGGCGGGCACTGCATCGGAGTGGATCCCTACTACCTGACGCACAAGGCGCAGCAGTGCGGATTCCATCCGGAGATGATTCTGGCCGGACGGCGCACCAACGATGGCATGGGCTCCTATGTGGTCGAGAGCGTGGCCCGGCTGATGGCCTGCCGGCGAATCCCGCTGGGAGGAGCGCGGGTGCTGGTGCTGGGACTGACATTCAAGGAAAATTGCCCGGACATCCGCAATACGCGCGTGGTGGATATCGTGGATGATCTGCTCGATCATGGCGCGCGGGTGGACGTGTACGATCCATGGGCGGACACGGCGGAGACCCGGCACGAATACGGGCTCGAGCTCGTGCGGAAACCGCGCACGGGCGCCTATGACGCCATCATCGTCGCCGTCGCGCACCGCCAATTCCGCGAGCTCGGCGCGCGCGGCATCCGGGCGCTGGGAAAGCGGCGGTGCGTGGTCTACGACATCAAAAACGTTCTGCCCCGGAAGTCGGTGGACGGCCGGCTGTAGCGCTGGCGCCCGCCGGCCGAGGAGATCCTGATGCTCCTGTCCATCCTGATGCCGGTGTATAACGAGGAGCGGCTGCTGCCCGAATGCGTCGCCCGCGTGTGCGGCGCCCCCCTGCCCGAGAGCATGGAGCGGGAAATCGTCATGGTGGAAGACGGTTCCTCGGATGGAACGCGAGCGGTGGTCGAACGCATGGCGGAGGAACGGCCGGGCATCGTCCGGGCCTTTTACCAACCGCGCAATATGGGCAAAGGCGCGGCCATCCGGCGGGCGATTCAGGAAATGCGCGGCGACTTCGCGATTTTTCAGGATGCGGATCTCGAATATGACCCCCAGGAATATTCGATGCTGCTCGAACCGCTGCTGCATCGGGGAGCGGATGTGGTTTATGGTTCCCGGTTCTCAGCGCGAACGTCGCGACGGATCCTCAACTATCACCATGAGCTGGGAAATAAATTTCTCACGGCCTGCTCGAATTGGTTCACCGGCCTGAACCTGACCGACATGGAAACCTGCTACAAAGCGTTCCGCTCCGATCTGCTGCGGTCGATTCCCCTCCGGTCCAACCGGTTCGGCATCGAACCGGAACTCACCGCCAAGATCGCCCGCCGCGAATGCGTGGTCTATGAAGTGCCGATCAGTTACCATGGGCGCAGTTATCGCGAAGGCAAAAAAATCGGCTGGCGCGATGGGCTGAATGCATTGTTCACGATCCTGAAATACCGGATCCTGGACGATTCCCGCGCCGCCGATGCGGAAAAGGTGATCTCATGATGATGATTTTTCGACGCGCGCGCTTCGGTCTGGCGGCGGCAGCGCTGACCGCGGCGCTCACCGGCTGCGGCCGGCCCGGCGACCGCGAATTCCACGCGGGACTGAAGGAGCTGAAGGCCGAACGGTGGGTCGAGGCGCGGACGTGGATGGAGCGATCCATCGCCCGGCGGCCGGGCAGCGCGGCGAACGCGCCGGCATACAATTATCTGGGCTTGGCGTGCGCTCGGCTGGGCGATCTTCCCGCGGCGGCGGACGCTTTCGAAGAAAGCCGCCGTCTCGATCCGAAACGGCCAGAGCCGGTGTTCAACCTCGCGGACCTGCGCGCGCGGGGCGGGGATATTCTCGAAGCGTCCGCCCTGCTCAATGAGGCCGCCGCGCTGGATCCCCAATCGGCTCGCGCGCCCGAAATGCTGGGGCATCTGTACGACACCCGCCAACGCTGGTCCGACGCCCGGGCCCAGTATGAAGAAGCCATGCGACGGGATCCTGATTCATCCCGGATTCGCACGGCCCTCGCCGTGGCGCTCTATCGCGAGGGCAACGCCGGGGCGGCCGTGCCGCATCTGGCCGCCGTGCTGGACCGGGCGCCCGACTATGCGCCCGCCGCGTATAATCTGTTCGTGGTCTACCGGGAAGGGCTGAACCTGCCGGCGCCCGCCGAAGCGTGGGCGCGGCGATTCCTCTCGCTGGCCGGGCCGGATCATCCGCAGACGGACGGAGTTGCCGCATGGCTGAAGACCCGCGAGGCCGAACGGGTCACTCCGCCGCGACGCGGTTCGCGCACAGAGGCGACCTCGCCGGCGGAATCTTCGTTGGCGGAAGCGCGGGCCTTCGCACAGTCGGGAACCGCCGGCGCCGCGCTCAATGCGTGCCTCAAGGCGGCGCAGCAAGCGCGCATGGCGCGCAACGAATCCCTCCGCGAACGCGCGCTGGCGCTGGGCGTGGAACTGGCTCCCGACCAGCCCCGCGCGCACATGGCGCAGGCGCAGTATCTCATGGAAAAAAACCGTACCGCCGAAGCGCTGGCCTCGTTCCGGTTGGCCACCACGCTCGGCCCCAATCTCCCTGAAGCGCACGCGGGACGCGGCGAAGCCGCGATCGCGGAGCGCGAACTCGACGATGCGCTGGTATCGCTCCGCCGGGCGCTGGAACTCGATGCCGATCACGCGGACGCCCGCTGGAGGCTGGCCGAGATTTATGACGGGCGGATGGACCGGCCGGCCGAGGCGCTGCAGGAGTACCGGGAGTTTGCGCGGCGGTTCACCGCCGATCCGCGCTCGCTTCGGGCCAAGGATCGGATTCGCGCGCTGGAAACCGAGATTCCGCCCCCCTCCATTCCCGTCGGAGGTCACACCCTCCCCAAACGCGACGCCGAACCGCCTTCCTTGCCCCGCGCCGGACGTTCGTTCGACATCACCCCGGCCGCCCGGCTGGATCCCGGTGAAGCCGTCAAGGCCTTCGATCGGGGCCGTTCGTTCGCCCGGCAGGGCGCGGCGGACCGGGCGATTCCCCAATTCCGCCGGTCGCTGGAACTGAATCCGGAGTCCGCCGAGGTCTGGTTCAATCTGGCGCTGGCCCTGCAGCAAAAAGGCGAAACAGATCTCGCGCTGGATGCCTACCGGAAAGGATTGGATCGGGAGCCCCAGAATCACACCATGCGATATAACGCCGCCCTCGCCTTGCAGGGGCTCGGCCGAATTCCCGAGGCGCGAACCCAGTTGGAATATCTGATCCGGGCGCAGCCGACTCAGGCTAATGCCCGCTATCTGCTGGGAATGATCGAGGCTTCATCGCCCGGCCGCGCGGAGCAGGCCTGCGCGCAGTTGGAAGAATTTCTGCGACTGGCTCCCCAGGATCCCAATGCCGCCTCCGTTCGCTCGTGGTTACAGACGAACCGGTAAACGGCCGGCGATCATCTATTCGCGTTCGGATCGCTATTCGGAGAGCAACACACCCAGCGCCTGTCGTTCGGCCCGGGCCCTTTCCTCCGCGGTCCATGGCCGGTCTTCCACAACGATCGCGCCTTCCTCGGGTTTGGGTTCGAACAACGTTCCCTGGCCGATCCGGGCATCCCGGTGCCGCTCCGCCGCCGAGCGCATCCAAAGCGAAAGCGCATGCACCATCCGGCCGCGCGGCTGCCCGGTGAAATCGAACGCGCCCGCGGCCATGGCCGATTCCACGGCGCGATGTTGAGCCGGAGTCGCGGCGCGGTAGCAGAAATCCTCCACGCTTTGGAACGGCCCCCCGCGCGCGCGTTCCGCCACCCATTCGCGCGCGGTTTCCATGGTGACCATGCGAATGCCGGCGAGACCCCAGCGAATCGCCCCCTCCTCCACGATGAACTCCGCCTGGCTGCGCTGGATATCCGGCGGCCGGAACCGAAGGCCCGCGGCTGACGCTTCGTGGAACAACTGCGCGGATCGCCCGTCCTGCGCGGACGCGGGGGGCCATACCGCCGCGTAAAACTCCGCCGGATTCGACGCCTTGGCCTCCGCCATCCGCCAGGCCAATTCGACAATGCCCGCGGCGTTGGACCGGCGAAAGGTGGTCGGCGCCATTTCCGAAAGCCATCGCGCGGCGCTGGAGGCCGCCGCCGCGCGGATCCGGCGTTTCCGAAGCCCGCGTTTCCACTCATCTTCGATGGACGCGATTTTCCCCGAATCTCCTCCCTGCCACGCCGCGCGTAACCGATCCGCGCGCGGCATCGTCCATCCCGCCCATTCCGCGATCAGTTCCATGGCCTGCTCATCAAACACCAGAACCCCGCGGGTCTCCGCCAGCCGTTCCGCCGCGCCGCGCGGAAGGTCGGGGGGATACGCCGGGACGCGCTCGCAAAAGGCCTGAAGCGCCGCCCGCGCCGCCGGACGGTTGAGCGCGACCAGCGCGGCCAGATCCTGAATGGACTCCGGTTGCCCGCGCGTGACGAGCCCCTTCAGCGCCGGCGATTCGAACAAATACACGCCCGCCGTGCGCCCGCTCCGGAAGATCTCGAGCACACGCGCGTCGTCGGGCGTTTCGACGGACGCAGCGCGGGCCGACGCGTCTGAACTGACCCGGGCCAACGCTGTGACGGCGCGCAGTCCCAATATGTCCATTTTCAAATATCCGCACCGGTCGAGCGAGGCCGTGTCCCATTGACTGAGCCGTCCCCCGCCATGCCCCGGCATCAGCGGCACACGCCCGTCGAGCGGAGCGGGCGACAGCAGCACCCCCGAAGGATGCGCCGCGGCGGCATGCGGCAGATGCTCGCAGGCGCGCGCGGCGGCATACCACGCCGAAGCCTCGCGCCATTCCAAGCCGCCGGCGGCTTGGGCGAGCGCGGCCGGACTCCAGCGCGCCAGACCGCCGGATGACGCATCGGGCGCCGCCGCGACGGCGTGTTCAATTTCATCTTCGGACATCCCCCGCGCGCGACCGGTTTCCCGCAACGCCGAGCGCGATCCGAACACGGTGAATGCGCAGATCGTTGCCACGTGATCCGCGCCGTGGCGCCGGCTCAGGTACTCCGTCAGTTCTCCCCGCCGCTCGGCGCAGACGTCCAGATCAATATCCGGAGGAGCGGGAAGCAGCGGATTGATCAACCGTTCGAAGGGAATACCCCAGCGCAACGGATCCACGCCCGAGATTCCCAGCGCCCACGCCACCAGGCTGCTGCCGGCCGAACCCCGGCCCGGACCGATGGGGATGCCCCGCTCCTCCGCATGGCGGACCAGGTCGGCGAACACGAGGAAGTAATTCACATAACCGGCCTCGCGAACCGTCGTCAGTTCCGCGTCCAGCCGCTCCTCCGCGGCGCGTCGGCGATCCGCGTTCGCGGGCTCCGCATCCAACCGGGCGCGCAACGCGCAGCGGGCGGCGGACTCCAGCGCGGGACCGTCCTCATCGGGCGATCGGGTGGGGTTGCATCGGGGAAATAGACGGGGCCCGTCCCGTTCGATTTCGACATGACAGCGCAAGGCCCAGTCGAGGGTTCCTGACCACAGGTTCGGATGATCGGCAAACGCCGCGCGGCGGGCGGCTTCCGTGCCCCATCCCTGGGCTTCTTCGGGTTCCGTGCCGAGAACTTCCCAGGTGCCCAGCGCCGGAATTCCCGAAGCCTCGGAGTAGGCGATCAAAATACGCGCCCGGCGATCGAACGATACAGATTTCCCCGCGCGTACTTCCAGCCCGAGCCGCCCGGGGCCGAACACCTCCAGCGCGCGCGCGAGCGCCGCGCGGGCCGACTCCGTGTCGTCGAGCGCCAGCGCCCGGCCCATCGGACTATCCGGACCGCCTTCGATGAGCAGCAATCCTTCGGAACGCTCGGTCACCTCCGGCCACGTCACCGCATGGTCGGCTTCGAACGCGGCGAGGGTGGACAGGCGAATTAGATTTCGAAACCCGGCGTTGGATTCCGCCATCAGCCACAGGCGCGGAAGATCGGACGCCGCGGCCCCCTCGAACCGGCACGCGATTTCAAGCCCATGCAACGGGCGAATCCCGCGTTTGCGGCATTCCAGATGAAACTCCACCGCGCCGTGCAGAAACGTGAGATCCGCCAGCCCGACCATCGGCATCCCCTGCTCCGCCGCGCGGCGGGCGATGGCCGCGGGACGCGCGGCGCCCCGGCCAAAGCTGTAACAACTCCGGCACCGCAGATGAATGCCTTGAGCCAATTCCGGCATGATGTGCCGTCCCCTGTACTCATCCTAACCCTCCTCCGCGCGGTTGGCCAGAAGGGAGGCGCATGGAAAACCGGCGTGAGCTTCGCATTTCCCGTCCAGGGATTGGATGAACCGGAGGCGGATCCATCCAAAGGGGCAGATACACAATACAAGTGCAACAGAGGTAAGATGGGTCTCAACGGGTAGGAGACGTAGTGAAACCAGCCCGAAAAAAGGAGACCCATCTCATGAGAGAGTATACGCATCTGACC
>JAGOHE010000215.1 GCA_017996315.1 Kiritimatiellia bacterium
CAACGTATGGGAATACGATGGAGCCACCGGAGTGTCGCGGGCGCGCACGGCGATGAACGGCGGCAATGTCTACGGGCCCGCGCTGTCGCGCGATGGCCGGGTGATGGTGTTTCAGCATCTGTTCGATGTGTACCGGCTGGATGTCTCGGATCCGGACGCCGTCCCCCGGCGCCTCGACCTGATCAGCCGGCGCGAACTCGTCTCGCGGGAGCTCCAGCGACGGTCCATGACCAAGGTTTGGAACCAGAGCGACTTCGGCACGCTGGATTGGACCCGCGACGGATTGGAGCTGGTGTTTACAGCGGGCGGGGATGTGTGGGTGATGGATACCCTCATGCGGGACCCGAGAGCGGTGACCAAAGGTTCCGCCGAATACGATGTCGAAGCGGTGTTCGCGCCCAATGGTGAAGCCATATATTTCCTGCGCGACACTGGTGTGGGAGTGAACGTCTGGCGAGCTCGGCGGGAGAAACCGTCCCAACACTGGTGGCAGGGAGGGCTGCTCGGAAGCTGGCGCCAGACGGAGTCGGAGGGCATGACGCCCTGGTGGCAGAATGAATCGTTTGTTCTCGAGCCGCTGACTCACGACCGGGAATCGCGCAAAGGATTACAGGTAAGCCCGGACGGCAACCGGCTGGCCTGGATGTCGGAGCGGGGACCGATCACCGTCCATGACCTGAGCACCGGACGCTCCCGGGAAGTCGGCCGGGGCACCCGTCCCCTGGCCCTGGCCTGGTCGCCGGACAGCCAATGGCTGGCCGCGGAAATTCGCGATGATGACGACAATCACGACATCTGGATTCTTTCCGCGACCGGCGCCGCGCCGCCCTATAACCTTTCGCGCAATCCGAGCTGGGACGGCGGGCCGGCCTGGTCGCCGGACGGGCGGGTGCTCGCGTTTTCGGGGCGGACGTACGATGGAGTGACGGATTTATATTACGTCTGGCTCGCGCGCGACGAGGAGGGGCTGAACACATGGGACCGGACGCTGGAGCAGGCGTTGGAAAAAATGAGCACGCGAGCGGACGCAGGCAAAAGCGCCTCGACCGCGAAAGCCGTTCCGGCGAAGACCGAGGCGGTCCGGGTTCGAATTGATTTTGAACGGCTGGCGGAACGGGTGCGCCGGGTGCGGGTGAGCGGGTCGCCGACGCAGTTGGCTTGGAATCCCGGGAGCACTCGCATTTTCTTCACCATCGAGGACGCCTCGCCCAAGGGCACGCATGCGCTGGAATTCCCGGTGGACGAGCGCAGGCCCCGGTTCGCGAAAGTGTCGGATCAGACCGGCCGGGGTCTTCGAGTCGGCGCTTCGGATGAGCTCCGGTGGATGCTCGATGGCGTGCCCGCGCGTGGCGGCGAATCGCTGCCGTTTACGGCCTATCAGGAATTTGACCAGGCGGACTACCAGCGCCTCGCGTTCCGGATGATTTGGCGCGCGATGCGGGATCATTTTTATGACGAGCGCATGAACAATCTCGATTGGGACGCCGTGCTGTTGAAGTACGAGGACGCCGCCGCCCGCGCGGTCTTTCCCCACGGGTTCGCGCGCGTGACGGACATGCTGCTGGGCGAGCTGAACGCGTCGCATATGGGATTCACGCCGGAGCGCCGGAACGAATACTCGAGCGGGAACTGGAGGGTGTATACCGCGCATCTGGGGCTGTGGTTCGACCCTGACTGGACGGGGGAGGGCTGGAGGGTCAGCGGCGTGGTGCGGGACGGTCCGACCGACACCGTCCGCAGCCGGGTGGAGCCGGGGGAAGTGGTGCGGCGCATCAACGGACTCCGGGTGAGCCCGGATATGGATCCGGCGCTGGCGCTCAACGGGCGATTGCCCCGCGCCATGCATCTGGAGGTCGCGGACGCGAAGGGGAGGACGCGCGAAGTGGTCGTCCACGCGGTCTCCTACGAAAAGATTCGGGAACTCATCCGCCAGCAATGGATCGACGAAAGCCGGGCGCGCGTATCCGTGGCCAGCACGAATACGCTGGGCTATGTGAACATCCAGGCGATGAACTGGCCGAGCCTCCGGCAGTTTGAGAAGGAGATCTTCGCCGAAGGTGTGGGGAAGGACGGGCTGATTATTGACGTCCGGAATAATTACGGCGGATTCATCAGCGACTTCCTCCTGGCCATTCTGTGCCATCCGCATCACGCCCTCACCCTTATGCGGGGAGGGGGCGAGGGGTATCCGACGGGATATCTGGGCAAGGTGATCTGGACCAAACCGATCGTGGTGCTGTGCAACCAGAATTCCACCAGCAACGCCGAAATATTCAGTCACGCCATCAAGGCGCTGGGTCGGGGGAAACTCGTGGGAGTGCCGACGCAGGGCTCGGTGATTTCGACGCCGGAGGAAAAAATTCTCGACCTCGGCACTGTGCGCGTGCCGGATCGCGGGTGGTTTTCGATTGTGGATGGCGAGGATATGGAACGGCATGGCGTTGTGCCCGATTACTATCTCTGGCCCGTTCCCGGAGAACTATCGGCGGGACGCGACGCGCAGTTGGAAAAGGCGGTGGAGGTGCTGGTGCGGGAAGTCGCAGCGGAACGCCGGCGCCCGCGGCCGCCGGTCACCCACGCCAGCCGGCGGCCGGCCGAACAGCCTTAACCGGCGGCGGACTCCGGCGGCGGCGGTCCGCCGCGGTTTCGTTCGCGGGTGGACAGCAGCCCGCAGGCCGCCGCGATATCGAGCCCTCGGGATCGGCGAATTGTGGCGATGATGCCCTTGCTCCGCAGTCCCTCTTGAAACGCCCGCAGCCGCGCTTCGCTCGATCCCTGGAGCGGAAGGCCGGGGATCGGATGAAATCGCATCAGGTTCACTCGCGCGCGCAGGCCGTTCAGCGCGCGGGCCATTTCCTTCACATGCCGGGGGGTGTCGTTTACGCCATCGAAGCAGACGTATTCGAGCATGATCCGGCGCTGCCGTTCCAGCGGATAGCGCCGCAGCTCCTCCAGAACCTTTGAAATGGGATAGGCCTTTTGCACGGGCATCCACTGGCGGCGTTCTTCATCGAACGGCGAATGCAGGCTCAGCGCGAGGTGGCAGCGGCTGCGCGCGAGATATTCC
>JAGOHE010000041.1 GCA_017996315.1 Kiritimatiellia bacterium
CCTTCGGGCCTCACCCTTCAATCTCACGTGGGGGGTTATCGTCCTACAGGGCCTTCAGATCTATCCGGCGGCGGCGGAAGGTCGGCTGATCCATATCCTCACCCCCGTAGACGGTCGGCGCGAGATTGGCAAAGCGGCCCTGCTGGGTCGGTTGAAGGGGAAGTTCAATCTGCTGCTTGCCTCTTCTTCCGCGACGCGCGCCTCGGGGCGGCGGTGTTGCGCCGGAGGGGGCGGCCGTCTCCCCCGCGGTGGTTTCGGCCAGGGAGGGTTCCTCCGCCGGCAGAGCGGCGAGTGTTTCACTGGCCAGCAGCGTGACGGCCAGACGCCCTTCATAGGCCGGACAAATGGACGCGCCGAGAATGAATTCCACATCGGAACGCGCGCGGCGGCGCAGTTCGTCCGTTAGTAATTCGATTTCCTCGAGCCGAAGATCCGAGCCTCCGGCGATGGCGACGAAGAGCCCGGCGGCGGCGGACAGCACCGAACCGCCTTCCATCATCGGACTGCTCACGAGTTCGTTCACCGCGTCGGCGGCCCGGTTCGCGCCTTCCGCTTCGCCATGCGCCACCGACAACACCCCGTTGCCGCGCTCGACCATCCGCCGCAGGTCCATCACATCCGCCCGCAGCAGTCCGGGACGCCGCAACGTATTCCATACGGCGCGCACATGCCGCCCGATGATCGTATTGACGCGATCGAACGCCTCGATGATCGATACGCTCCCGCCAAACCATTCCGCCAGCCGCTGGTTGGGAAAAACCACCACAGCGCCCGCCGTTCGATGCAATTCATGCAGGGCCACATCCGCGTTCGACTGCCGCTGGGGGCCTTCAAACCGCAGCGGCGTGGTGCAGAAAACGAGCGTCAGCGCCCCGCTCTGCCGGGCCAGATCGGCGAGATACGGAGCGACCGCCGATCCCGTGCCCCCGCCGAGGGTGACGATCAGGATCACCAGATCGCGGTCGGTCACGAGCTGGCGCAGTTCGCGTTCGCTCGACTCGGCCAATCGCCGTCCGCGCGCCATATCCCCGCCCATGCTGACGCCCATGCGGACCGTGCCGCCCAGCAGAACGGAGCGATCCACCCCCGCCGCGCTGAGGCCTTCCGCTTCGGAATGCACCACCGCGCACTCGGGAATCTCCGGCCAGCCCTGCGCCAGGGCGCCCAGCATCGCGCAACCGCCGCCGCCGATCCCGCAGATGAGAATACGATCCGAGGGATTCATCGCCGGCCTCCCGCTGTTTTCAGCCGCTCCAGCAGGCTGCCCAGTATTGATCCGGGCCGGAACGGACCCGCGCCTTCCTGGCGTTGATGCAAATGCGCGAACTTGAGCAGCCCCGCAATGGTCGCATACTCCGGGCCGCGGATGATGGACGTCAGTCCGCTCAGTCCCGCGGGCTCACCGGTCATGCACGGCAGGCCGAACACCCGCTGCGCGAGATCCGTCACCCCGTTCAAGCGCGAGCCGCCGCCGGTCAGCACCACCCCGGCGCCCAGCTTGGACAGCAACTGGCGCGGCTCGAGCTCGGATTTGACCCACTGGAACAATTCATCCATGCGCGCGTTGATGATGACGTCCAGCTCGACCTTGCGGACGGATTTTCCGGCGAACGCGCCTTCGGGAGCGAGGGTCGCGGTCCGGCTGCGGGTTTGCGGGGTGATCACCGCGCACCCGTGGGCGCACTTGAGCCGCTCCGCCTGCGCCTGCGGAAGATTGAATCCGAAGGCGATGTCGTTGGTCACATGATCTCCCCCGACTCCCAGCGCGCCCGCGTGCGCGATGGACTGGTCGGCATATACGACAAATGAGGTGGATCCGCCGCCCAGGTCAATCACGAGCGCGCCATTGTGCTTCTGCTCCGGCCCCAACACTCCGTAGCCGGCGCACAACGCGCTGAAGGCGATGTCTTCGACCACCACAGGCACGGTTTCGGCGGTCTTGACGAGATTGGCCATCGGCGTCGCCGCGGCGTGGACGATGAGCGCGTCCTCTTCCAGCCGGTCGCCCGCCATGCCCAACGGATCGAGTACCGGCCGGCCGTCCACAAAAAACCGCTGGTGCAGCGTGTGCACATGTTCCCGGTCTGTCGGGAGCCCGTACGCGCGCGCCGCGTCCCGCACATTATCCAGTTCCGTCTCGGTAATCTCGCCCTGGGGATTGACGACATGCACCGTGCCGCGGTTGACCTCCGCGCGGATATGCCCACCCGACAGCGCCAGGCTCACGGAATGAATGGTGACGTCGGCCTTCTCTTCGGCCTCGTGCAATGCGCCGCGCAGCGCCGTCACCACCTGGTCGAAGTTGACCACATCGCCCTTGCGCACTCCCGCCGACGGGCTTTCGCCCAAGCCGAGAATCATGAGCATGCTGTTGCGCGTTTCGCCCACGAGCACCCGCACCCGCGTGGTGCCGATTTCAACCGCGACCATGGGAATTTCAGCCATACACGCTCCTAAGGATCCTTGAGCCCCGTCACGGCGTGATTCCGCTCTCCGCGGACATCAAAGAACAGGGGCCGCGTTCCGCGGCGCTGCTCCATTTCAATCGCCTTTCGCATCGCCGCCAGCCAGGCCACGCGCAAGTCGAGCCGGCTCCGGCCGAGATGGGCCGTATCGTCATGATCCAGCGTCAGCATGAGAATGTCCGGCCGGCTCGTATCCACCGATTGCAGCCCGATGTCCTGCGCCGGATCCAGCCGGTCGCACAGCTCAATCAGCTCCAGCGCATCCCGGGCATTCACCCCCTCGATGCGCCGCCCCGGCGTCACGGTGGCGGAATCCAGGCCGAGGATGCGCGGAAGATGCGGCGACGCCACGCGCGGGCCGAGCACAAACCCTTCGCGATCCACCCCGTGGTGGGCCGAGCCGCGCTGCACGGGAATTCGGGCCACGGCGGTGCGCTCGACCACGCGGATGCGCAGGGTGCCGGGCAGCACGCGCTGGACGCGGGCCTCGCGCACCAGCGGCACTTCCATGAGATTGTTCCGCACCTGCTGGAGATTCACCGCGAACAGATTCTCGCCCTCCCGAACGCCCGCGTATTCGCGGATCAGCTCCGGGGTGATCTTGCCGTCCGATGCGACATCCAGCGTCTGGACGGTGAATCGGATATTTCGGGTCAGCGCCAGCCGGGTGGACTGCCTCAGAATCAGCAGGCTCAAAAAGACCGCGGCCACGAACAGCGCGCCAACGCCCGCGAGAGCCAGGGCCGAGCGGGCCCACGACGAACCGGCGCCGGAGCTGCGCTTGCCGCGGACCCGCGCGGTGGACCGGACATACTGGACCCGATCCCGGCGGCGCACCTTCTCCCGACGGCGATTGCGCCCGGAACCGGAAAAAATCCACCATCCCATGACCTAGCCCCCCCGCCCCGCGCACGCCAGAATGCGCCCGCAGAGTTCCGGAAACGCGAGGCCGACCGCGGCCGCCGCCTTGGGCAGCAGACTGGTCTCGGTAAAGCCGGGTATGCTGTTGAGCTCGAGCACGAACAGGCGGCCATCCGGATCAACCCGGAAATCAACCCGCGCAAACCCGCGCGCGCCCACCGCCTCGAACGTCTCCGCCGCCCGCACCGCCAGCGCCGTCTCCACCTCGGTCGTCACGGGCGCGGGGCAGAGATACTCCGTGCGTCCAGCCGTGTATTTGGCCGTGTAATCGTAACAACCCCCGGGCGCGCGAATTTCGACCGCCGGCAGAATTTGATCCGCCACAATGCCCACCGTCATCTCGCGGCCCGGAATAAAACGTTCCACCAGCGCCTCGCCATGGCACGCAAGCGCGGCCCGCGCGGCCGCACGCCAGGCGTCCGGCGTGGAGACCGCGGTGAACCCCACGCTGGACCCCTCGCGCGTGGGCTTGACAACCACCGGCAGCGGCAGCGGCGATTCCGCGGGCGGATCGTGAAAAATCCGGCCCTCGGGAATGGGAATTCCCCGGCTCGCGCACGCCGCGCGGGTCAGGCCTTTGTCGAACGCGATGCGACAGGACTCGGGACCGGAGCCGGTATAGGGGATTCCCATCGTCTCCAACTCCCGCTGCACCCCGCCATCCTCGCCGTACATCCCGTGCAGCGCGACAAACACCGCCTCCGCGGCGGAAGGCAGGGTAAACCGGCGCTCGGTCACATCCACCTCGATCGCTTCGCACCCCAGCGCCCGCAGCCCCCGGGCGACAGCCGCGCCCGAGCGCAGGGAAACATCGCGCTCGCTCGAAATGCCGCCTTTCAGGACGGCCACCGTACGATATGGAATGGCCACGTCTGGGGAATCCTTCCGGAATGATCTTCCTTATCAAACCCACCCCCGCGAATCAAGCCCGATACGCGCGCCCCGGTTCCCGCTTGCGCCCGGGGCCTCTTCCGGAAACAATGCCCGCGGAGAACCGCGAACATGAAAAACCTGTGGGCGCCCTGGCGCATGGACTTTATCCGGAGCCCGAAAACAGACGGCTGTTTTATGTGCGACGCGATCGCCGGATCGGACGACCGCGACACGCTGCTGCTGCACCGCGCGCCCATCGGAGTGGTCATCATGAACCGCTATCCCTACACCAACGGCCACCTGCTCGTCGCCCCCCGCCGGCATGTCGCCGACCTGCGATCGCTGACCGACGACGAACGGCTGGAGCTCATGAAGCTGACCGACGACAGCGTACGGGCGTTGGGCGCGGTGGCCCGCCCGGAAGGCTATAACATCGGCATCAACCTCGGCCGCGTCGCCGGCGCCGGACTCGAATCCCACCTGCACATCCACATCGTCCCCCGCTGGAACGGCGATACGAATTTCATGCCCGTCTTCGGCGAAGTCCGCGTCATCCCGCAAGCGCTGGAGGAACTCTACGACCAGCTCAAGCCGCAATTCGGCTGATACGCCCCTTCCCCGGCGCCTCCCCCGCTCGCCGGTTTCCCACTAACGTAATTTCACTTCCCCCGTGGGGCACATGATGGATTTTGCGCGCGGCGTGGTGGACACCCGCGTGGGAACCGGTCGTGGGCTTGACGAACCTATCCGGGGCCGGGTTCTATTCCTTCAACGATGCCATCCCGCCGGGAACTCAGAGCCGGTTCTATCGGATATTCGGGCCATAGCCTGCAAGTGGGAATCGCCCCCCGCCGTGCCCAGCCGCGCGGCAGTCGAGTTTCCGGGTAAAGACCTCGACGAAACGGCGCCCAGACGAGAGTCGCTCATGAGCGCCTCCGTGTGCGACAGGTATCAAACCCCTTCGGGGATTTTCAACCGCATCATTTTTCTTCGATTCAACGTCCGGCCATCCACCACGAAGTTTCCGTTTCCGATGGCGTGAATGGTTCGTCTCTCCCGTCGGGAAGGATCAACGGTCGCTTCGAGGCCCTCCAGTACCACGATGTTGTGCCGGGGGATGATGTCTACGACTTTGCATTCGATATGGGCCAGACATTCCCGGATTCGCGGCGCCCGAACCTGTTTTCCCCGGACCGGGGTGAGCCCGAACTTTTCGAATTTGTCGGTGTCGGCGCCCGAACAGGTTCCAATACCCACAACCGTATCCAGAAGGTCCACGGTGGGAATGGAAATTACGCATTCCTTGAATTTTCGAAGCGCGGCGTAGGAATAATTCCATGGCCCCGCGGTGATGGCGAACTTCGGCGTAAAATCCACCACCATGGTCCATGAGAGGGTCATGATGTTGTTCTTCGTTCCATCATGGGTCGTCACCAGCACCACAGGCCCGGACTCGATCAGCGTAAACGCTTTGTGGAGTTCCAGTGTCTTCATGCGCGTTTTCCGCCTTTTTCCACGGGTCCTCTATTCCTCTTCCCCGAACACGATCGCCTCAAAGACCGCGAAGCGGGCTTCGGGATCTTTCCAGGCATCGGAGGGAAGACCGGCTTTCAGGGAAAGATGCGACAGCGTCGTGTCGCGATCCCATCCCTGCTCGGTCGCCACCTGCGGCAGAAACACGGCGGAGCGCCGGCCATGCGTCAGCAGGATGCCATGCGTTCCGGGGATGAAATCGGCGGCGGATGCGATTTCACGCGGCGCTTGGAACACCGATAGTTCGATGCGGATTCGCCCCATCTCTTCCGGACTCACGGGCTCGAAGCGGGGATCGCGAAACGCGGCGTTGAGCGCCTGGTCCACCACGGCTTTCGCAACGGCCCGACTGGGGAAAATCTCCCCAATGCAGCCCCGCAGCTCGCCGTCTTTATGCAGGGTGACAAAGACCCCCGCCTCGCGCCGGAGACCCGGCGTGATGGGAACGCCCTGGGCGTGGGGGGAGGTTCGTTTTCGGGTTTCAAAGTAGGTTTCGATCGCCCCCCGGGCCAGATGAAGCAACGCCGCCCGGTCCGATGGATCCAAGCGCAATGCCTCGGGGTCATCGTCGTCCGTGCCGTCGGCGTCCTCCTCGCCGTCGGGCCGGCGGAGCGCGGCATGGCCGGCGGGTTTCGGATCCCACCGCCCCTCCACCATCGCGGCCAGATAGCTGACCGAGGTCGTCCAATCGTTCGTTTTCCGGCCGGACTGATCGTACGCGAGCCGATGTACGGTATGTTCCGGCGAGAGCATGGTCGTGAGCACCGCGAGCGGGGCTGCGCCGCAGATCGTGGCCCCGGTTTTCGCGACATAGCGCTGAAAGCCCGCCGAATCGCGCGCGCAAATGCGCTCGAACGCGCCCAGGTCAAGCGCCTCCAGTTGCTCCGACACATCGTCGCGGAACGGCACGAATTCGAAGTTCTCCCCGTAATGCGTGAAGTCGGTGCTGACGATCACCACCGCGCCGGCGTCCAACTCCGCGCGCAGCGCCTCGGCGGCTTCGTGCACCGCGGGATCGTCCAACTGACCGCATACGAGGGTCAGCACGGGCGTGTGTATGCCGAGCGTCTCGGCAATCCAGGGGAGTTGCAGTTCGACGGAATGTTCGCCCGGCTGAGCCCGGCCCGGCCCTGTGAATACCGGATAGCGGCGCAGACGACCGGCCAGATCGGTGTCGGCGGGCAGATCGCCCATCGGCGTGCGGTAGGCGGTGGCGTCCGCCACGCTGATCCGGTTGTGGAGCGGCACCCGATGCGTGGGACCCATGACGATCACGCGCGACACGGCGCGGCCTTCCAGCGCGCGCATGGCGTGGGCGGCGACGGCGCCGGACCACGTATAGCCGGCATGGGGCGCGATGAGCGCGCAGACCGGCGCGCTGCCCGCGGGCGGCGCGGCGTCGAGCCACTCCCGCAGCTCGCGTTTCAGCGTCCGGGGATCGCCGGAATACCAGGATCCGGCGAACATCGCATGATACAGGTTTGATTCGGTACGCATCGCTCCTTCCCCTTCCTCGTACTTCACTATACTCCGATCCGGATTGGCGGAAGCGGGCGTTTCGCCGCCTCCGCCGGCGCAGGCTAGACTCCAGCCCGCAGCCGCGGCGGCCCATGCGCGGAATCTCGGGTGGGCCCGATGACGCACCGATCGCGGTTTTCGGCGAAGGGCCACGTGGATTTCCTCTTTAGCGCGCGGCGGATGCCTCCGCGGCGGGCGGCTGGTCCTCCCGCGGAACACCCGGCTTGAAGATCAGCAGGGCGGCCACCCCTACAAGGCTGGCCGCGAGCGCCGATATAAAGCCGATTTTCAGCCAGTCCATGAATCGGATTTTCACGTGCGAATGTTTGTCGAGCAGACCGAGCGCGACAATGTTCGCCGTGCTGCCGACCAGCGTGATATTTCCGCCGAAACAGGCGCCGAACAGCAGCGCCCACCAGAGCGGCCGCACCGCCATGGTCTGTTCCATGGCGTGAATCACCGGAGCGAACGCGGCGACAAAAATGACGTTGTCCACAAACGCCGACCCGATCGCCGACATGGCCATGATCGTCGGCACCAGCACCCGGAGATCCCGGCCGACCCGGCCGGCGATGGCTTCCGCCATCCGGGTCGTCACGCCGGTGTATTCCAGCGTGCCCGCGATGGCGAAGAGCACCAGGAAGAACAGCAGGGTCCACCAGTCCACTTCGCGTTCGACATAGTGCCGCGCGCGGTCGGGCCGGATCAGCATCACCGCGCCCGAGCACACCAGCGGGGCCACGAGCAGAATGCTGTTCGTCTGCAGGCCCAGCCACCGCTCCAGCTCGTGGTGGATCGCCAGCAGCGCCACCGTCCCCGCGAGCAGCGCCACGCCGCGCCCGTGCGGGATGTTCACCTGGGGCACGAGGCTGAGATGGCGGGCCTGCCGGTCCCGCATGGCGGCGTCAAATTCGGCAATTTGCCGGCGGAACCACAGCAGCGTCACTCCCACCGTGGCCGCCAGCGCCGCGAGCATGACGGGAAAGGCGAAGCCCATGAAATCGCCGAAGGTCAGATGCGCCTGGGTGCCGATGTAGATGCCGACCGGGTTGCCCATCATGGTCCCGCTGCTGCCCACGTTCGTGCACATCACGCAGATCATCAGGAACGGCGCGGGCTGAGTCTTCAGCCGCTGGCATACCTGAAAAATCAGGGTCGAGATGAAGATAATGGAGGTCACCTCGTCCACCACGCACGCCAGCAGGGCGGAGGAGGTCGCGGTCAGGGCCATGAACTTCAGCCCGGTCATCTTCGGAATCGACAGGATCAACTGGATCACCCACGTGAAGAAACCGAAATCCCGCAGGGCGCCCACGACAATCATCATGCCGACGAGGAAAAGAATCACCGGCAGCGAAGCCGATTCGACAAAATGCGGAACGGTCAGCGACTGGGTGAAGATGAGTACGGCCACCCCGAAGAACGCGATGGCCAGCCGGAATTCCCAAAACAGCAGCGTGCCGATGATGATCGAGGAGAATACGCTGGTGGCCACGATCTGGTGCGTTTCCAGACCGGCGAGCGCGCACAGCCCCGCCACCACGGCCACGCCCAATCCCCACCCGATCCAGCGGCGCGACGGCATGGCGTGCACGGGCGGCTTGTCTTTATCCACGGTCTCCATGACGCCTCCGGTTCAAGCCCAGAAGATCTGGGAGGTAAATTCCTTCAGGTTGACGATGCCGAGCAGCTTCCGGCCTTCCGCCACCAGAATCTGGGGCACGCCGCGGGTGATGAACAGTCGGGCCAGCTCCATCGCGGGCGTCTCCGGGCTGACCACGAGGGGCTCTTCGCGCATGAAATCAGCCACGCGTGTTTCCTGGTCCTTGCGCAGCAGCTCCGCGAATGGCTGGAAATTGAGAATCGGCGAGAGATCGTTCATCCAGAGCAGGTATTCGGGCAGTGAAAACCGCAGCAGATCCTCCGGGCCGATCACGCCGCGCAGCTCGCCCTGCGCATCCACCACCGGAAGCGCCGGCTGGTCGGTGGTCGCCAGGGCTTTGATGGCGGACTCCAGGGTGTCCTCCTCCCGCACCTGATCAAAGTCGTCGCGCATGACATTCCGGGCGCTGAGGAACGCCGGGATTTCGTTTGTGCCTTCGGTGAGGTACCGGTGAATATCCGACGCCGACCCGCAACCGGCCAGCCGCTCCCGTATGCCCGGATCCCGGAGTTTGCCCGTGAGCGCGGCCACGACGCGCAAGTAGGTGCTGGGCTCCGCTTTGGGGGACAATATCAGGAAAATGCCGTGCACCGGGGGCGCCCCTGGAGCGAAGGGAATACCCGTCGAGGAAAGGCCCACCGCTATGCGGGGTTTCGAAAGACCTTCCAGCCGCGCGTGGGGCAACGCGATGGTGGGAATGATGATGGTCGGCTCGACTTCTTCGCGCTCCACGACCTTCTCAATAACCTCCGCCACATCCAGCGGCTCCTCCGGCGTCTGGAGATGCTCGACGAGTTTGCGGATGGCCTCGTCGCGATTTGCCGCGGCGAATCCGCATAGAATCTGATGCTTTTGCAGAATATCCGATAATTTCGTGCCGGGCATGGGCGGTCCTCCTGAACCCGCCTTCACCGTAGCGAGTCGGCGGCGGTCTGTACAGGCCGGAATCGCGGGATCGCTTTTTAGAGGAGATTATTCCGGCGGAGCAAATCCCCGGCGAAGCGTGTTCTCCGTGACCGTGCGGGGATCCATGAAATGCTGCAGATAATCCGGCCCGCCGGCTTTGGTGCCTACGCCGCTCATCCGCGCGCCCCCGAAGGGCTGGCGTCCGACCATCGCGCCGGTGGTGCCGCGGTTGAGATAGAGATTGCCCACGCGAAACTCGCGGCGGGCGCGGGCGAGCCGCTCCGGGCTGCGGCTGAATACGCCGCCGGTCAGCGCGAAGCGTGTTCCGTTCGCCCACTCGAGCGCTTCGTCAAAATCCTTCGCCCGCATCACCGCCAGCACCGGGCCGAAGATTTCCTCCTGGGCCAGCCGGTGCTCGGGCCGGATTCCCTCGACAATCGTCAGCGGAACATAATAGCCCTCGCCCCCGGGCACGGCGCTCTGGTACGCGATTCGGCCTTCGGCGCGGGCGATTTCGATATAGCCCAAGATGGACTTCCGCGCGGCGTCGTCCGCCACCGGACCCATGTCGAATCCCGGATCTTCGGCGGGGCCGATGCGCCACGCGCGCGCCGCCTCGATCAACCGCGGCATCAGCCGATCGTACACCGAGTCCAGCGCGATCAACCGGGAACACGCGGAGCATTTCTGCCCCTGAAACCCGAACGCGGAATACAGGATCGCCGGGATGGCCTCGTCGAGATCCGCGTCGTCATCCACAACGATCGCGTTCTTCCCGCCCATTTCGCAAACGACCTTTTTCACATTCGCCTGCCCCGGATGCACCCGCGCCGCTTTTTCCAGAATGCGCAGCCCGGTCTCCATCGAGCCGGTGAATCCGATCACACTGATGTCGGGATGCTCGACGAGGAAATCGCCCATCACCCGCCCGCGGCCGGGGATATAGTTGAACACGCCCGCCGGCAGGCCCGCCTGTTCGAAGATCTCGACCAGATGATGCCCGATGACCGCCGTGACACCGGAGGGCTTGTACACCACCGGGCAGCCGGCCGCGATCGCGGCGGACGCCATGCCCATGCTGATCGCCAGCGGAAAGTTCCACGGCGCGATGATCGCGGCGACGCCCTTGGCTTCGTAGAAATAATCGTTCGTCTCGCCCGGCAGTCCGCCGAGCTTCTGTCCGCGGCCCAGCCGTTCGATTTCGCGGGCGTAATATTCGAGGAAATCCACCGCCTCGGCGACATCGCCGTGGGCCTGGTCCCATTGTTTGCCGACTTCCAGCACCTGCCCGGCGCACAGTTCGTCAAATCGCCCGCGCGCCGCCGCCGCGGCGCGGCGCAGCGCCGCCGCGCGTTCGGCGGGCGGCGTGTCGCGCCACGCGGGAAACGCCCGCCGGGCGGCGGCGATGGCCGCGGCCGTTTCCTCGACGCCCGCCTGGCACACGCGGCCGATGATCTCCGAGGGCTGCGCGGGATTCCGCGACGGCTCGATGTCCCGGGTTTCCACATCCCGGCCGCCGATGTGCAGGGGATAGAGCCGGCCGAGCTGCCGGCGCGCCTGCGCGAGCGCCCGCGGAAACGCGTCGCGCTCCTCCGCGCGGGTGAAATCGGGCGCCGGATGATTCCGGAACGGTTCGTCGCCGCCGGACGCCCCGGGCGCGGACGGGGGCATTCGCGCGAGTGTGACGGCGGGGTTTTCCAGCAGGCGGTCGCGCTCGACGCCTTCGACAAAACTCTGGCGCAGGAACGATTCGTTGGCGGTGTTCTCCAACAGGCGGCGAACGAGATACGCCATGCCCGGCACCAGCGGCCCGTACGGCGCGTACAACCGCACACGACCGGCTTCCTTGAGCAGGGCGCGGCGCACCGGCTCGGCCATGCCGTAGAGCGCCTGGAATTCATAGCGCGTGTCGGGCACTCCCAGCTCGCGCGCGACTTCCAGCGCGTGCGAGATGGAGCGGACATTGTGCGACGCGCACGCGAAATAGATCCACTCGTGGTTTTCGAGAATCCGCCGCGTCAGCCGCTCGTAATTCAGGTCCGTTTCCGGCTTGCGTTCCCAGACCGGCATGGGCCAGCCGTTCTGCCGCGCCCAGACGGTTTCGACATCCCAATACGCGCCCTTGACCAGCCGGATCGAAAACGGCAGCCGCTCGCGGCGCGCCCACGCCAGCAGGTCGTCCAAATCCTTCTCGGTCTCCCGCAGATACGCCTGCAGCACAATGCCCAGATGCGGCGACGCGCGGAAGCGCGGATCGGCGCGCAGGCGCTTGAAGAGCTCGATGGTGATCGCGCGGGTGCGCGTGGACTCCATGTCGATGCACAATTCCCCGCCGGCGGCGCGGACGGCTTCGTAGATGCGCGCGGCCGCATGGAACATGGCCTCAATCGTGCCCTCGGGATCCGTCGGACGAACGCGCGCGCACATCGCGGTCGGTTTGATGGACACATGGATGCGCGGCGCGGCGCCCCAGTCCAGATCGGCCGCCCCGCCCGCGCGCCCCGGAAGCGCGGCCCAGCGGGCCTGCTCCCGATGGAGTTCTTCGAGCAGTTCGAGATAGGTCCGGACATACAGCTCCGCTTCCTCCTCGCTGACCGTGGCCTCGCCCAGCACATCCACGGTGAAGGCAAAACCTTCCCGTCGCATCGCGACGAGATTTTTGAGCGTGTCGCCCGTGGCCTCGCCCGCGATGAACTGCCGGGCCATGTCCTCGATATTGCGGCGGATGCCTGCGTTCAGCACCCGCGCGCCGATCGCGCCGGCCGCGCCGGACAGGTTCGCGCCCCAGCGGAGCACGGCGGGGGTGTCCTGTTCGTCGCCAAAATACTCGCGCAGATGCCGGGTCAGCGCCTCGCCCTCGCGCAGCGCGGGATACACATCCACGAACCGGAACAACTGCGTCTTGAACCGCTCCTGGCGCATGCACCAGTCCATCACCGAGCCCATCCACCGGTCCCGGCTGAAGAGCGAGGGCTTCTCGCCCGCAATGGCATCAAACATCGCCCGTCCGCGCGCCAAAATTCGGTCATCCGTATTCATGCGGTGTCTCAAGAGTGCGGCTTGATCCCCGGGGGCGCCCCCCTCCGGCGGATCGAAGACGGCTGAATTCCGCCTATGGTGCGAGAAACGATGCCGGAGATCAAGCGCGCCACACCGGCCCCGCAAACCCATCCGGGATGAATTTCTCCGGCCGTTGGGCTACCATTGTGTTCGGATTGTCAACCATGTCTGAGCAGAACTCATTCGAACGGCCCGGCGGCCGTTTCGCCACAGCGATGCGGCTGTTCGCGGCACGTCTGGAACCGGCGCTTCCCGCCCTGATCGTCCTCGCGGGCCTGGCCTGCTTTCTGCGCCTCGTACAAACGAGCTATTTCATCCGCGCCTATTCGGATTCCTTCAATTGGCTTCAGTTCGCGCGCCATTTCGGGCGGGAGCTCACGCAAAGCCGATGGCCCTACGCCTTCCCCCTGTTTCTGCGGGGCGTCCTCGATGGGGTCGGCCCCTATTATGTCTTTCTGGTCAACCTGCCCGTGCTGCTCGTCCTCTTCGGATTGATCGCCAGCCTCGGTCGTTTCTTCCATGAACCGGGACGCAGGGATGGGCCTCCGAAAAGCTGGGCGTACCTGTCGGTCTGGGTCCTCGTGCTGGCGGTGGACGCGGTCAATTTTACGCGGTATATCAATCCATACCGGGATCCGCTGTCCTATGTGCTGCTTTTTGCGTCCATGGGCGCGCTGGTCTTCTCGCTCCGACGGCGTCGGTCGGCCGGCGTGTTTCTGGCCGGCGCGATCTTGGGACTGGCCACCAGCGTTCGGGAGCCTTCGATGCTGATGATCCTCCCCTTCGGTCTGTACGGACTCTGGTCCTGGCGCGCTTCGCGCGGCGAACTTCCGCTGGTTCGATCGGTCCTCGCCTTCGTGTTCGGCCTGATCCTCGCGTTGATCCCCCTCGCCGCGCAAACCTACGCAACCACCCGGCAAGTTCTGCTGCCGCCTCAGTCGTCCATCGAACAGCAACTGATTCCGGGTGCGCATCTCAATTGGGCCTGTTTTTCGGAGGTGGCCGGAAAGGCCGGGATCTATTATTGGAACACCCATCCGTGGCTGCTGATTCTCGCGGTCGTGGGCGTCTTCGTCGCAATCCGCCGGCGTCAGCCGCTGGTTCTGGCGCTGCTCCTCCCCGCTGCCGGGATATATGCCATCTTCTATTCCTTCTATTGGACTTTTGTAACCCGCTATTTTTACATGGTCGCCCTGTGCCTGGCGCTGGTGGCCGGATACGGTCTCTACGCGGGATTGCTCTGGAT
>JAGOHE010000216.1 GCA_017996315.1 Kiritimatiellia bacterium
CATAGACGCAGTCCACGCCCGCCTCATCATAGAGCGCTTTTTCGAACGGCAGAATGACGAGCATCTTGCGCACGAGCTGGGCGATGGTTCGGATGCGGCCCTGCTTCCACGCCCAGATCTGCGGGCTGATGTAGTAGATGATCGGGATGCCCCGGCAGTGAGCCCGGTGCGCGAGGCGGAGATTGAAGCCCGGGTAATCGATCAGCACCAGGGCGTCGGGGGGAGACGCATCGAACCGGGCGAGCGTGTCCATGAAGAGGCGGCGGATCATCCCCAGCGACTTCACGACTTCCGTAAAGCCCATGATCGCATGACCGGCCAGATCAAAATGGAGCGTCATGCCCGCCGCGGCCATATGCTGTCCCCCGAGTCCTTCGCACTGTACGTCCGGGTCAATATCATGCACGGCCCGAATCACGTGGGCGCCGTGGATGTCTCCGGACGATTCTCCGGCTACGAAGAAGAGGCGTTTCACGGCGACGTCCGAATGCAGTCAATAATCTGCTGGGCCAGCGTGAGCGCCTGAAGCGCATCTTCACCATCGACGACCGGCCGGGTCCGGTCCCGCACGCAGCGAATGAACGATGCCAGCTCGAGGCGGAGCGGTTCCTCGTGCGCGACGGGGAGCGAATCCACCGAGATCAGGTCCATGGGATTCTGTCCGGGCACGAGTTCCCCGGGCCGTTTGCGGTAGATCAGCACCTCTTCGGCGGAATAATCCGTGGAGACGTACATTTCGGGCGAGAAGATACGGATCTTCCGCATGCGGTCCATGGAGATGCGGCTGCAGGTGAGATTGGCGACGCATCCGGAGGCAAACCGGATGCGGGCATTGGCGATGTCTTCGTAGCGGGAAAACACCGGCACCCCGACGGCGTCGACCGACACCGGGTGGGTGCCGTCCATGGCGCGCACAATTTCGAGGTCATGGATCATCAGATCGAGCACCACGCTGACATCGTCGCCCCGGCTGGGATACGGGCTCAGGCGGTGGCATTCGATGAACCGGGGCTGCCGGACCGCGTCGAACAGCGCGCGCACGGCGCCGTTGAAGCGCTCGATGTGGCCCACCTGCAGAATCCGGCCTGCTGCTTTTGCGGCCGCGACCATCTCGGCCGCCTTTTCCACGCTCTGGGCGATGGGCTTCTCGACCATGAGGTCGACGCCGGCATCCAGAAGGCGGAGCGCGAACTCGTGATGGAGGGTGGTGGGCACGACCACGCTGGCCGCATCGATACCCGCCGCGAGGAGGCCGTCCAGCTCCCGGAAATGGGGGACCTGGAAATCGTGGGCGGCCTTGGTCCCGTTCGTGTCGTCGATGTCAACGACGCCGACCAGCTCGATGCCGTCGAGTCCGGCATAGTTCCGCGCGTGATGGTATCCGAGGTGTCCGACTCCGATGACGCCAACGCGAGTGGAAGCCATGAAAACCCTTCTTCGCGGCCGCGCATGGCGCCGGTGCCGCGGCGCGCCCGCACGTCCGCAGGTTGAGGCGGAGCCTATTTCGTGATTCCCCGAATGGATTTCCGCACAAAATCCACGAAATGATTGCGTTCGTCGCTCTCTTCGATGCTTGCTTCGATCTCGTGCAAGGCCTGTGTGGTATTGAGGTCCGACCGGAACATGATCTTGTACATCTGCTTGATTCGGCGCCGCGCCTCGGTGTCGAATCCCGCCCGCCGCAACCCGACCGAATTGGGGCCATGGCACTGGCCGGGGTTGCCCTCGACGATCATGTAGGGCGCGACGTCTTTGACCACGCGGGTCATGCCTCCGACGAACGCCATCGTGCCGACCACGCATTCCTGGTGTACGCCGCTCAATCCGCCCAGGGTGGCGCGGTCTTCGACGTCGACGTGGCCCGAGAGCGAGGCGCAATTGGCCATGACGACGAAGTCGCCGACGTGGCAATCGTGCGCAACGTGCGAGTAGGCCATCATGAGGCAGGAATCTCCGATGGATGTGGTGCGGTGGTCGTCGTCATAACTGGTCATGGTGCTGGCGCTGATGGTGACGTGCTCCCGCAGCATGTTGTTGTCGCCGATGCTGGTGCGGCCGACCAGGCCTTCTTTGTGTTTGAGATCCTGGGAGAGCACGCCGATCTGGCATCCGCTGAAGATGCGGTTGTTCTTGCCGATGACGGTGCGGCCGGTAATCACGCAGTGAGGGCCGACGACCGTGCCGGAGCCGATGGTCACGGTCGGGCCGATGATGGTGTAGGGCTGCACCTCCACGTCATCGGCGAGTTCGGCTTTGGGGTCGATGATAGCGGTCGGATGAATTGTCATGTATTGTCAGTCCTTGAACAGATGTTGGCTGGTGGAATACAACCTTCCACTAAAAATCCGCACGTGAAATCAGACGGTTTACCCACGGGATACACCACCGGGTGGTGTTCGCGAGGGTGCGCGATGCCGCTCACAGCGGTGACCATTGGGAATCCGTTCTGGTCCTCCCCCGGGTCCACCGGCTCTCCGGCGAAATAGTACCGCTCCCGGCCGCGCGTGTCAATTTGGCGCTGCGAGAATCCTGGACAGGATTGACAGGAGGAGCCGTTTGTGAGCGGTCACGGGTAAGTGTCTATTGCAGCATGGTTGTCCCGGCCATGATGCGCCAGGGGCGGTGTGCGCCGGGGGGGACTTGCCGCAGCGTCGCGGGTGCGCTAGGGTAGGTTTCGCGGTGTGGTTTTAACCTGAGGGGAGACATGGAGGGTGGGTGACGTGAGTCTACGGAGCCTTTTGCCGGGAGTGCTGACGGCCTTGGTGTTGTGTGCGGCGGTTGCTTCAGGAGACGCGTCCGCGCCCCCCGGAGCCGGCCAGGCCACGACGGTGGAGCGGGCGGCGGGCGGCGGACCGGACGCGGTGTTTACGCCGGTTGAGGAGGATCCCGCGCTTCCACGGGTCCTGCTCATCGGCGACTCCATTTCGATGGGATACACCGGCGCGGTTCGCACGGAGCTGGCGGGGGTGGCCAACGTCGCGCGCATTCCACGGAACGGAGGAGCGACCACGCGCGGCCTCGAACACATCGAGAGTTGGCTGGGGGATAAGCCCTGG
>JAGOHE010000042.1 GCA_017996315.1 Kiritimatiellia bacterium
TCAAGAAGGCCTACGGCTACCGAAACCGCTCACGCTTCAAGACCGATATCTTCTTCCACTGCGGAGGTCTTGATCTCTACCCCGCTTTCAACCAATGAATTTCCCCACGGAAATGCCGGAAGAACCACAAAATATAGCGCCGACACGCAGGAGATCCGCGGCGCTCTGCATTACCAGGTTGTTCCCTCGGCCTCGCTCTACGGCACCGCGGGCGTCAAAACACTTTCGTTCGATCAAAATGATAATTCAGGATCTTCCTCCGCCACGGAATTCGTGGGTTCGCTCGCGGCGTATTGGCAACGGTTGCGCGGGTTGCACCTGGTATTCGGGTTTGAGCGGGACCTGATTCCCTCCGCGCGCAAGGCCATCGTCTACCACGGGATTTCCCTCGATGCCCGATGGAAGGTGACGGACGATTGGGATCTCAATGCAAACGGCCGCTATCTGAACATCGAGGACGATAATGCGATGGTGCAGATCTTCGGGAGCTCGTTCTGGCAGCTGTTCGAACGCCAGGGCATTTGGGGCGGACTCGAGGCGGGCACCTACAGCATGGATGAAGACTCTGAATATTACTGGTCTCCGTATTGGGATACGCGAATCGCCGCGGTGGCCCGCCTCCGACAGGCCTATCTGAACTATTACTTTCAATTCGACCTTCGCGTCGGACGCCAGAAGGAACAGGGCCGGCCGGAAGATGAAAATGAGTGGAGGAATCTCCGGGCCCAGGCGGAGTCCGACGGCAACTGGGATCCCGGCGTCGGGCCCGACGCCCCGTGGGACACCTTTATCGGCCTCGGAATAACCTACCGGCAGCGGCTGGGGGAACATTTGGACCTGGTCGGAAATATATACGTTAACTTCCTGCGCGATTATTCCGAGCATGATTTCTCCGTCGGTCTCCAGTGGAATTTCTAATTCTGCGACGCGGGGTCGCGTGCCCTGCCCGCGCGAATGTTGATGGGGACCATCACGTCCGGGAGAAAGGCCGCAGACGCGGCGGCGCGCGCAACCATTGGGCCGGATCGCCGCCGCAAGGTCCGCGCCGGGGAATACATCTCATGGATCCGGCGGCCGGCACGGAAAATTACCTGTGCCACACACCCCGCATCTCCTCCGGCCGGACTCTTTCCCAAGAATCTTGTTCGTGAAAAGACAGGGCCGAAGTGCCGGGCATTGGTCCTCCGGCATGGCGCACGCCACATCGTGATGGATTTCAGAACCGTGGTCCATTGGGTTGCTTCATTGTCTTGGGAAGGATCGCATGTTAGGTTTGGCGCGGGAGGATCCCATGATTCCACAGTGGGTGATTGAAAAGAAGCGAGACGGGCAGGCGCTGACCCGCGAAGATATCGAATTCTTCATCCGGGGCTATACCGATGGCTCCATACCCGACTATCAGATGTCGGCCCTGGCCATGGCGATTCTGTGGCGCGGCATGGATCCCCTCGAAACCGGCGAACTCACTCGCGCCATGCTGCGCTCGGGCGATGTAATCGATCCGGCCTCGATTCCCGGCCTTAAAGTCGACAAGCATTCCACCGGTGGCATCGGCGATAAAACATCGCTGATCCTCGCTCCGCTCCTCGCCGCGTGCGGGCTCCACGTGCCCATGCTCTCCGGCCGCGGGCTGGGCCTGACCGGCGGCACTCTGGACAAGCTCGAATCCATCCCCGGATTCCGCACGAATCTCTCCGAAGAGGAATTTCTGCGCGTTGTCCGCGAATGCGGTTGCTGCATGGCCGGACAGACCGAGCGGCTCGTTCCCGCCGACCGCAAGCTCTACGCATTGCGCGATGTGACCGCCACCGTGCCGTCCATTCCGCTCATCACCGCCAGCATCATGTCCAAAAAACTCGCCGAGGGCATTGACGCCCTCGTGCTCGACGTGAAATGCGGTCGCGGCGCGTTCATGCGCACACGCGAAGACGCCCGCCGTCTCGCCGCAAGTCTGGTGGCGACCGGCCGGAGCATGAACAAAAAGATATCCGCGCTCATCACCGATATGAACATTCCGCTCGGGCGCGCGGCAGGCAATGCGCTCGAAGTCATGGAATCCGTGGAATGCCTCGAAGGCCGCGGTCCGGACGATCTGCGCGATCTTACCCTTGCGCTCGGAGCGGAACTGCTGGTCCTCGCCGGCCGCGCCCCGACTACGGAAGCCGCATGGACCATGCAACAGGAACAGATGGCCAACGGCGCAGCGATGAAAGAATTTCTACGCATGGTGGAACTGCAGGGCGGCAACCCCGAAGCGCTGCGCGATTACAACCTCCTGCCCTGCGCTCCCGTGCAGCAGCCGCTCTCCGCCCCCCGCGACGCGTGGGTGGCGGATGTGGACGCGGAACGTATCGGCCGCGCCGTCCTGCTGCTGGGTGCGGGCCGCACCCGTTCCGACCAGCCCATCAATCCCGCCGTGGGCGTGTCGGATCTCGCTCAGCCGGGCGAACAGGTCAAGAAAGGACAGGTCATCGCGACCGTCCATGCCGCGGCCGAGCCGCCGGCGGAGGCCATGAAATGGCTGCGTGAAGCGTTTGTCTTTTCCGACACGCCCGTGAACGCCCCGCCCCGCATTCTCGAACGGCTTCGCGGATCGGATTCGGAGGAATACGTCCCATGAAAACTTCCCCGCTGTCGCTTCAACCGCGCGTGATGGAGTCGGCGTTGAACGCGTTGCGCTACCGCTGGCCTGATTTTCAGCCCGCCGCCGGACTGATCCTCGGTTCAGGCTGGAGCGAAACGATCCAGTCTTTCACCGTGCAGGATGACATGGAATATAGGGATATTCCCGGATTGGGGTCCACGGGCGTGGCGGGGCACACCGGACGGCTGCTGCGCGCCGAGGCCCACGGTGTTTCAACCGCGATTTTTCAGGGACGCCGGCACTGGTACGAGGGCGAAGGATGGACGCCCGTGGCCTTGCCCATATACCTGCTCTCCAAACTCGGCGCGCACACCGTGTTGCTCACCAATGCGGCGGGCGGCATCGCGGAGGGACTGAACGCCGGCGATCTAATGCTGATCCGGGACCATATTCACTTCATCGGATCCCATCCCCTGATCGGCCCGTCCCTTCCGGATTGGGGACCCCGATTCCCGGACCAAAGCGCGGTCTATCATCCCTCCTGCCGTGAACACTTGCGCCGCGCCGCGACCGCCGTCGGCGTGACGCTCAAGGAAGGCGTCTACCTCTCCGCGTCCGGCCCGACCTATGAGACGCCCGCCGAAGTCGCCATGTTCGCCCGGATGGGCGCGGACGCGGTGGGGATGTCCACCACCCCGGAGGCGATCCTCGCCAACGCCGCGGGTCTTCGCGTAGCCGCTCTTTCCTGCATCAGCAATCTGGCCGCCGGCCGATCCCCCACCCCCCTTTCCCACGAAGAGGTCGCGATCGCCGCCGAGAAAGCTTTGCCTCAATTGCGCGCCGTCATTGCCGGATTCTGGGCCGAACTCGCCAAGGAGCCGTGATCATGCCTTCGAAACAAACCCGTTCCTCCCGCGCCACGGACCGCCGCCCCTCCGGGGACGACGCCCTGCGCCGCCGCCTCGTCGCAGCGGCGCGCGACGCGACGCGAACCGCTTACGCTCCCTACTCGAAATTCCGTGTGGGAGCGGCGGTGCGCGATGAGCGCGGCCGTGTGTTCACGGGATGCAACGTCGAAAATGCTTCCTATGGATTGACCATCTGCGCCGAACGCAATGCCGTGTTCCAAGCGGTCGCCGCGGGAGCGAAACACATCACCGCCGCCGCGGTGGCGGCTTCCGGAGCAGCGGAACCCATGCCCTGCGGCGCCTGCCGCCAGGTGCTTGCGGAATTTATGGCGCTGGACGCTCCGGTTTGGGTAGCCGGGCGCGCCGGGCGCGTGTACGCCTTCCGGCTCGGCGACCTGCTGCCTCATGGTTTCAAATTATAGGCGCCGATCCATGGCGGCGGGGTCGGAATAACCCGTCCAACACGCATGAATCTCGCAGTCGCTTTGGACTCGCTAGGTGGATTCCAAATTCGTACGATGGTTGGAGCGTTGGGAACATGAATAGCAGTCGCCCCATGGAGTCCGCTCACCAATGACCGCCGCCGCCCGCGCGCCCGCACGGAAGCCGTCCGCCGCCGCCGACACCGGTACCGGCGCGGTGGCGGTCTATCTCATCACGGGCACGGACGATGCCGCCGTAACGCGCCAGGCAAATTCCATCATTGAAAAAATCCTGCCCGAGGACCAGCGCGCGCTGGGTCTGGAGGAAATTGTCCCGAAGGGGGACAAGGCGGAGGATGCCGTCGCCGCCCTGAAAGAAATCATGCTGGCAGCGTCCACGGGAAGTTTCTTCAGCTCAGCCAAGGTCGTTTGGCTGCGCGATGCCAAGTTCCTGAAAAACTCCCGCATCACGGAGCATGCGGCCTACAAGGATTGGCTGGGCCGCCTGCTGGGGCTGATCAAGACCGGCCTCCCTTCCGGACACCATCTGATCATCACCGCGACCGCCGTGGATGGGCGCTCCGCGCTGGCCAAGCTGATCGCGGCGCGCGGAATGACCGCGACCCACGATGTGGAAAGCCGGCCATGGAAGCTGGAGGAAGCCGCGCGGGATACGGCGCTGGAGGCCCTGAAACGCGCAGGGTTGCGGCCGGACGCCCGGGCGGTCGAAACCTTCGCTGATCGCGTGGGCGCCGATTCCGGCACGGCCGCGCAAGAGGCGGAAAAACTGGCGACCTATCTGGCGGGGGGATCCGGCCCCACGGCGCGCGATGTGGAAGACATTGTCTCTTCCACGCGCAACAGCGACGCGTTCGCACTCGCGGATCATCTGAGTATGCGCCGCACGGCAGAGGCGGTTCATGTGCTGCGCCGCCTGCTGGACCAGGGCGAGGATCCCATCGGACTGCTCATGATGCTGGAAAGCCGCTGGCGCCAGCTTTTGATCCTGCGCGACGCCGTGGAACGCGGGTGGCTTCAGGTCCGGGACTACGGCGGAACGGATTGGAGCGGCGCCGGCCCCGAAGCTACCGCCGCTCTGGACGCTCTCGACCCTCGCTGGGATCCTCGAAAAACCAACCCGTATCGCGCGAAGATCATGGTGGACCAGTCCCGCAATTTCTCCGCGCGCGAACTGGCGCGAGGGTTGCGCGATCTCGCGCTTGTGCGCGAACAACTCGTCTCCGGCGGCGCGCTGCCCGATGTTCGGCTGGAGCTGCTCGTGATCCGTCTCGCCCGCCCCGCCAAACGAACGCGACGTGAGGCTTCCGTATGAGCCCGCATCCTCTCCTGCGCCGACGCGACGTACTCCGCCTATTGGCCTGGGCGTCCGCGATGGCTGGTGTACCGACAGCTGTCGCGAAGGAACCGGACAAGAAGCCGGATAAAAGCAAACGTCCGTTCATTGAAATTCCGGTCGAAGGCCCCCCGGAAAACCCGCTGGTGCCGCCCGCGGGCGCCGTGCCGGAATTGTGGTTCCCGATGAATGAAGTGGTCACGTACTCGCTCCGGTGGAGCTTCATCAATGTCGGCTCCTCGGTGATCTGGTCCGAGTGGATCCGCGAAGACGACCGGTGGCTGATCGCCATCCGTCTCCGCAACCGAAGCAACCGCGTCTTGTCCAAGATCTATCCGGTCAACGATTTCATCGAAAGCGTGATTGATCCGAAGACCTTCCTGCCCCTGCGTTTCGTGAAGAAGATGAATGAGGGGAACCAGCGGTACGACGAGATCACCCGCTTCGACCATGCAAAAGGCATCGCCGAATGGGAATCGCTGCGCACGAAGAAACGCCATACTTTCGCGATCGGGCCTGAAACGCGCGATGTTCCTTCCCTGCTGTGGTGGCTGAAGAAGGAGACTTTTGAACCGGGCCAGCCTCGCGAGTACGAGGTCATGGCGGATGAAAAAACCTATCGCCTGGTGCTGCGCCCCGAGCGCTGGGAGCGGATTGACGCGGGACATTACCGGAACATCCGATGTCTCAAAATTGAACCGACGGCGGAATTTGGAGGCGTGTTCGTCCGCGCAGGCCGGATGTGGGGATGGGTCTCGGACGATCCCCGCCGGATCGTTCCGAAAATCGTCGCCAAAATTCCGATTGGCAGCGTGACCGTCGAGCTTGAGCACGTGAGCGGCCCGGGGGATGATTTCTGGGTTCGCGGCGCCCGGCGGGCTGAGCGCGCCTCGTCCACCCCCTAGGAGACGTCCTTTATGAAACTCAGTCGGGATCGAGCATGGACGCTGCTGCGCGCCTTCCCGTCACGCCGCGTGACGGTGGTGGGCGACCTGATGCTGGACCGGTACGTCCAAGGATCGGTCGAGCGCATCTCTCCGGAAGCCCCCGTGCCGGTGGTGCATGTCCGGGAACGGCGCGCGGTGCCGGGCGGCGCCAGTAACGTGGCGATGAACCTGCGCGCGTTGGGCGGCCGCGCGTCCGTATGCGGACTGCTCGGAAAGGATGCGAGCGGCGAGGAACTGGAAGCCCGGCTGCGCGCCGCGGGCGTCATGTGTTCCGGCGCGCGCCGCCCGAACTGGCCGACCATCGTGAAAACACGCGTCCTCGCCGATCGCCAGCAGATCGCGCGTGTGGACGACGAAGCGCCGATTCAATGGAAGCCCGGCGAGCTGAACGCCTTTGCCGCCCGGGCGGCGCGGGCCGCCGCCGCGGCCGACGCCGTCGTTCTGGAAGATTACGACAAGGGCGTGGTGAACCAGCGCGTGGCCAGCGCCGTGCTCCGCGCCGCCCGTCGCGCCGGAATTCCCTCCGGACTCGATCCGAAGAACCACGAAACCCTGCGAATCCGCGGTGTGACCTTCGCCACGCCGAATCGCAAGGAAGCCTTTGAAACCGCCGGCATCCGCGACCCGGGAGCGTTGCCGGATCCGTTGCGCGATCCGGCGCTGCTCCGCGTCGGTCGGGCGTTGCTGGAACAGTGGGCTCCCCGTCATCTTGCGATCACGCTCGGTTCCCTGGGCATGCTTCTGCTTTCCCCCGGCGAACGGCCGCGTCACGTGCCCACGCGCGCCATCGAAGTGTTCGATGTTTCGGGCGCGGGCGATACGGTCATCGCCGCCCTCGCTCTCGCGCTGGCGGCCGGAGCTAATTTTATCGAGGCCTCGGAGCTGGCGAACTACGCGGCCGGCGTGGTGGTGGGCAAGCTGGGCACCGCGACGTGTTCGCCGGAGGAACTCGTCGAGCACATGCGGGAATGCGGCGCGCCATGATTCTCGGCATCATCCCCGCGCGCTGGGGTTCGTCCCGATTCCCCGGAAAAATTCTGCATCCGCTCTGCGGACGCCCCATGCTGGCCTGGGTCATCGATCGCGCGCGAGGCGCCCGTCGCCTCGACCGGCTGCTGGTCGCGACCGATGATGCGCGTATCGCCCGCGCCGCTGAATCCTTCGGAATCGAGGCGGCCATGACTTCGCCGGATCATCCCTCGGGCACGGATCGCGTGGCGGAGGCCGCGCGCGGCCGGGGCGCGGACGCCGTGGTCAATATTCAGGGCGACGAGCCGCTGGTGGATCCGGGCCTGCTGGACCGGCTCGCCGCCGCGGTGACCGGCCCGAACGCGCGCGAAATGGCTACCGCGGCCACTCCGCTCACCCGCCCCGAACTCATCGCCCGGTCCTCCGTCGTTAAAGTGGTGTCCAACGCCGCGGGCGACGCGCTCTATTTCTCGCGTTCCGTCATTCCGCACCTGCGCGACGCCGCGCTCGGCAACACGCCCCCGGAGGGCGCCTATTGGCGGCATATCGGCGTCTATGCCTATCGCGCGGATTTTCTCGAGCGACTTGTGCGCGAACCGCCGTGTCCGCTGGAGCAGTGGGAAAAACTGGAGCAGCTCCGCGCGCTCCACATCGGCGGGCGTATCCACGTGCTTCCGGCGGAGGACGCGGCGATCGGCGTGGATACCCCCGAGGATGTCCCGCAGGCCGAAGCCGCCCTGCGCGCCGCTGGACTGGCCTGAATCCTTCGCCTACCTGGCGCGAAGGGCGCCCTGTGCTTCGAAGACCGAAACGTAGGGTCCGGGCCGCTTCTCCGGAACTTCCAGCTCCAGCCCTTCCGCCCGCTGGGTGAAACGAACCGCGCCGCCTCCGAGCAGCCGCACCGCGGTGATCGCGCCGGGCTCGTGCGCCGATTCCGTACCCAGGGTTGGCAGAAGAATCGGACCGGGCGATGGATTGAGCACGAAGATATAGAGCCGGTCGCCACGGACGGTGAAGCGCACCTCGTCCTTCGCATACGCCGGGCTTTCCCGGGTGCGCTCGTTGAATTGTTCGCCATGCACATCGGCCTTCCCGAGATCGGTCTCGTCCAACTGACGCCGGGCCTTTCGATCTTCGGGCCGGTTGTCTCCGGGGGTCTTCCACGGTCGGCTTCCATAAATGGCTTCCGCGTGCCGCTTCACCCACACGCCAAACTCGTCATAGATGGGCTTTAGATCCGGAGGCAGGCGGCCATCGCCGGTCAGTTCGATATTGAGCAGCAGATTTCCGCCCTTGCTCAGAACATCGGCAAAAATCTCGGTCAGGGTACGCGCGTCATGCCGCAGCTTCATGTCGCGATCCTGCTTGTAAAACCAGGTGCGAACTGTGGTGATCGTCTGGAACGGCCGCCCGGGGGGCTCGTTCGGCACCCCGCGCTCGAAGTCCAGCACCCATCCCCTGCGATCGTCCTCGGACAGCCCGAATGGTTTACCGGCCAGCACGACATTGACCTTGCCGTGTTTTCGGAGACTGTTAGCGAAGAACCGCTCGCACACACTCCGCCCGTATTCCCCGTAGGGAAAGTTGTGGCCGTCGAACCACAACAGATCCACGTCGTATTTTTCGACCAGCTCGATGTGGCGCTGTTTCCAGGTGCGGCGCACACTCTCGATCCAGTCCGGGGTGCGCCGTTCGGGAGGAAGACCGTACAAATCGGCGGGATCCAGGCCTTCCCACCAAGTGCCCTTGCCGGCCTCCCGAGTCATCCGGCCATCATAGGGAATCCCCTTGCGCGGGCCGGACGGGTCGGATCCAAACGCCGGTTTCCACCAGTCGAGATGCCGGTCGTCGTGCGAACTGACGCCGAAAGGCAGGCCGACCTTCTTTGCCGCCGCCGCGAACTCGCCCACCAGATCGCGTCCGGGCCCCACCCTGACGGAATTCCACGGGTGATGCGTGGAATCCCAGCAATCGAAATGATCGTGATGATTGGCCATGGCCACAAAATAGCGGGCGCCCAGGTCGTGCTTGAAATACCGGAGGAGCGCGTCGGCGTCCAGATTCGGTGTCTTCCAGTCGTGGAGCACGTCCTTGTAGCCGACCTCGGAGGGATGACCGAACCGTTCGTTGTGATAGGCATAGGCATCCCGGCCCCAACGCTCGGATCCCACATCCGGCATGTACATGTGGCGCGCATACCAGCCGCCGCCGCGCAGCGGATGGGACTGCGGGCCCCAGTGGGTCCAGATGCCAAGCTTCGCCTCGGTGTACCACGCCGGACATTCATAGACCGCGCCCAGTTCCTTCCAAGTCTGCGGAGCGGGTTCCGCGGCCGCGCCCCATGCGACCGCCCATCCCATGCCGACCATGGCTGCCAACCTGAATGTGCCGTTCATTGACGTCCTCCTCGAGCTTGCCCGGGCCAGCATATCGAAAGTATCCATTCTTCCAAACGAGGAAATGCCGCGTTCATTTTGTTCGCGCCGGTCATCAAAATATCTGATGGTATTCTCCGTTGGATATGGCGTTGCGGAACATATCTCTGAGGTTGATCGAGTCTCCCCGGACCCCAGGAGAAAGGAACATGATGAAACAATGGATCGGCATTATCGGCGCGGTCGCGGTCGTGGCCACGTCGGCGTGCGCTGCGGAGGCCCCCCGGCCGGCGCGCCCCAAGGCTACGGTCGCCACGACCCCGGGTCTGGGAGTTCGCGAACATTTCCAGCGACAGCGCCGGGAAGCTCGTGTGCTTCTGGATCGGCAGCGCAAGGAAAACGAAGCGATGTACAAAGAAATCGCAGCCCTGCCTCTCCCCCAAAAAATCGAGAATCTGCGCGCTCATCGCGAGCGGCAGATCGGTGAAAACGAGGCCTTCGTCAGAAAACAGCACAGGGAAAACATCGCCTTTGTAAAAAACTCTGACGCCTGGCCGAAGGAACGCAAGGCGGAGATCATCGCGAACCTGCATGCGCGCCACCGCACGGCTGAGGTGTTCTGGACCGGCCTTCGCAAGGAAAATCGGGCTTTCTTTACCCGGCTGGCTTCTCATCCGGAGATGGCCCCGGAACGAACGACCAACGCCATACGGACGTTTCAGCAGGCACAGCGGGAGAAGATCCAGGCGTGGCGCAAGCAAAACCGGCCCGGCATTCCGCTCGGCGATGAACCGCAACGACGGCGGAAACGCCCTGGTGCGAAAAGCGATGCGCCCGCTGAAGCCAAGCCGCGCGCAAAAGCCACTCTCTGAAAAGATGCCCCGAAGACCTCGGATTGGGATGCGATATCCGGCCGACCGCAGCGCCCTTCGCGGCTTCGATTTCCCCCATGCGCTGAAGCCGCTTGGGCGACGATGACCGGGCCGCGGAGAAAAATACCGGGCGCTATGAAACTACTTAGCGCCCGGCACGGTATACGGCCGGGAAAGCTGGTCCTTACCGTCGGTCAGGTCTTCCAGCGTAATGCTCGTAAAACGAACCTCGCCGTAGCCGGGCTCATATAGGATGCCGATGTTCCCATCCGGACAGATGGTCATGTCGGAGTAGGCGGAGCCGCCGGGATCCACCACCTTGCCGTCGCTCCAAGTCTTGCCCTCATCGTAGCTGATGCGAACCGACAGATTTGTGCGACCGCCGGCAGAGTTGGCATTGGAGAACAACAGGCGGTTTTTCTCGTAGCCGTCCTTGACGGAGGTGAAGCGGATGATGGCGCCATTGCAGCCGGGATCCACCAGCTGATTTTCACGCCATCCGGTCCAGGTCCGGCCGCCATCCTCCGAAACGTGAACATGACGGGTGCCGTACCCGTTGACCCGGGCGTTGACCATCAGCCGGCCGTCGGCCAGTTCGATCACTTTAGACTCGTCCGCCGGGCTCATCGGCTCCCGATGGAACAGCTTCCAGGTTTTTCCGTGATCCGTGCTGCCGAAAATGTGGACGCCTTTGCCAACCCGAACCAGCGTGTGCACCAGAACGCCGTCCCGGGTCTGGCTGCCGCGGCCGGAGGTCATGAACTTGAAGTCCCATTTCCATTCCGGAAGCGTAATGTCGTCGGTGATATCGCGGGGTTCGCCCCAGGTTTTCCCGTGATCCCGGCTGCTCTGCAGCCAAAGCCGGTACTCCATCTTCTTGCTCCGGTCCATGTAGTTGTAGAAGCAGAATATTTCGCCGGTCGTTTCATCCAGAACCAGCGAAGGATCCGACGCCGGATGCCCCTCGCCCAGATCGCAGATCAGCTCGATGGGCGTCCATGTCTTCCCGTTATCCGAACTGCGGCGGATGGCAATGTCGATATCTGTGGCGCCATTCAGGTCGGCGCCGCTGTCGCGGCGGGCATCGCAGACCGCCAGAATATCCCCGTTGGCGGCCGTAATGATGGCTGGAATTCTAAAGGTGTGGGTGGCGTTGGTCACGGTCAGGGCGCCGCCGTCCTGCGCGCGGATTCGCTCGACATTGGTCGTTCCGCTCTTGAACAGCGTCTCGTTGCGCACGAGTTTTGCGATGCGCTCGGTGGCCACCCGGGGCGACTGGGTGACGTGAGTCGGTTCCTCTTCAAACAACTTAAAATCGTCCATCAAGGTTCCCTTGTCTTCCGGAGCGGTCGTGATCATGCGCAGGGCGGTTTTGGGGCCTTCTGGAAGTTTCACCACAATTTGCGACCGAAATTCCCGGCCGACCACAATCGTCTGGTCGCAATTGGAAACCTCTTTCCATTCCCCGTTAACCTGGGCCTGAATCCTGAACTTGAAAGGCGCCGCTGAAGTCCATCGCTCGGCATGAAACTCGAGTCCTCGAGATGACTGTAGCGGACCCGGCAAGGCGACTTCCAGCGTGTTGTTGGTTCCCCCGAATATACGCAGGGCCTTGCGGCCCGTACGATGGAACTCCGTTGTGATTTCGGACTGGCCGAGACTTTTCCAAACCACGTCCCCCTCCGACGCTTCATCGAGCCGTCCGGCCGGCATATCCTCGAACGAGGTGGCATACCATGATTCCGTGCCCGCGGAAGCCGCAACGGCCCAAACCAAAACCGCCAGAACGGTCCCTTGTATTGATCGGCTCCTCATTCTGTTTTCTCCTTTCTCAGGCATCATGGGACGCCATGGGGTCGGCCTTGCGCTTCTCTTTCGTCCGCCGCCTGGCGACGATCGCACCCCGCAACCGGGGCGCCATGAAGCGGGGTATCATACCATCATTGCGCGGACCGCAAAACCCACCCCGGATCAAGCCGCCGAAGGACCGGCCGCCGGACGCAGGGCGTATCCGAACCCCAGAATTGCGGCTTCCCCCGGGGATGGACGGTTGCGCGGGCGGCAGCTTAGCATTATATTCGGCGCTGGCCGATCCATTCACGATTCCGCGCGGAAAGCAGGATGGTCCGGCAGGAGATTCTCCATGGACATGACACAGGTGGGCGGTCGCAATTTGCATCCCGAGGGCGTGAACTTCCGCGTGGAACAGGAAGCCACGCTCGCCCGGCCGCGGATGAAGTACACGCTGATGGCCCGGTTCTTTTTCTCGTTCATGAATCTCATCTACGGAAAAACGCTCACGGTGCCGAAGATCAAGCTGATCGAAATCCTCGCGCGGATCCCGTATCAGGCGTGGGAACTGAAGGCCTACTGGCAGCTCAGCTTCGGATATTACGACGAGCGCATCCGCAGCGAAGCCGTGCATCTGGTCCATCTGGGCCGGCTGTCACAGGACAACGAGTTCTGGCATCTGGTGATCGCCGTTGAAAAGATTCGCGAGGACCAGATCAAGGAAAGCGGCTTCTGGTTCTATTTCATGCCGAAGGTCATGGCGGTGTTCTACGCCGTGTTCGCAAGAACCCTCGCCGTGTTCCACCTGAAAAGCGCCTACTATTTCAATGCGATGTTTGAAGATCATGCCGAGCATGAATACGCCCGGTTCGTGCAAGAGCACCCCGAGCTGGACCAGCAACCGGTGAAGAGCGAATTGGTGAAGCAGTTCGGCCCATACCCGACATGGGGAGATGTGTTCCGGCGCATCGGGCTGGATGAGCGTATTCACATGAACGAGAGCCTGCAGGGCTGCGGCCGCGGCGGTGAAGTCGTTCCTTACGCGAGCCTTCCGAAGCCATCCTAGGCCAGGAACTTCTCGCGAGGCCGGCGGATTCCCTCCCGATGTTCTCCGGCGCCGGCGAATGCCGGTTGCGTACCGTTTTTCCGGGCGTATACTGAAGCGAGGAGAATGGTCATGAACCCGTGGTTTCGCCGGATGCGCTGGTTTAGGGTCATTGCCGCCGCGGGACTGGCGTGTGTGGCCGCGGTGGGAGCGGGATGTGACGACGGTCGGCCCAATGTGGATGATCCGCCTGAAGGATTGGGCCGGCTGGTAATTGATAATCGCAGCACGGAAAGGGTCCATGTCTATTTGGATGGAGAACCGGCCGGCGATGTCGGCTCGGGCAAACATCGAGCGTTCGATTTTCAGCCGGGCGAGGTACGGGTAACCCTTGATCAGTCGCACAGCGACCGGATCGCGCAATTTGAAGTGGATATCCTTCGCGATCGCATTTTGATTGCCGAGGTTGCCGACGACTATTCCTATACCCGGCTTGATGTGTTCGTCTATCTCGACTGACCGGAAAGAAACCGGACGGCATTTTCAAAAAGTTTCAGGCCCAGTCCGTGTTTCGGAAGCGTCCCATCCATGCGTTGCCGGGGCCAATTCGGATGATTCTCGGGGTACAGATACGCCTCGGGGTGAGGCATCAGCCCGAAAATCCGTCCGGTGGGATCGCATAGTCCGGCAATGGCGTGGAGCGATCCGTTCGGGTTGTGGGGAAATTTCTGCGTGGGTTCCCCGGTCTCCGGATCTACATACCGGCACACAACGCCGCCCGCCGCTTCCACACGGTCCAAGAATGCGCGGTCGAGGGTGAATATTTTGCCTTCGCCATGCCGTATCGGCAGCGGCAGAGTGTCGAGCCCCCGGGCGAATACGC
>JAGOHE010000217.1 GCA_017996315.1 Kiritimatiellia bacterium
GCCGGGTCGCCGAGACTGGGGTAGTTGAATCGTTCGTCGGAGCCCATGTTGCCCACCCTCACGCACCCGCGGCGCAGAGCCACGCGCGCGCGAATCTCGGCGCCGTAGCGCTCTGCCCATTCCGCCCGGCGCTCGGTCAGCCGGCGCTGGCACCGCAGAGCCGCGCGCAGGCCGCGGAGGGCATGATCGGGCTGGATCAGCGGGGCGTTCCAGAACGCGACCACCGCGTCACCGATGTACTTGTCAAGATACCCGCCCTCTTCGAGGATAATGCGGCTCATCTCGGTCAGGTACTCGTTGAGCAGCGCGGTGAGCACAGGCGGATCGAGCCGCTCCGAAAATGTGGAAAATCCCTCGATATCGGAGAAAAAGATCGTCAGGTCGCGCTTCTCGCCGCCCAGTTTCAAGCGGCCGGGATCCTCGATAATCTGTTCAATCACCTCGGGGCCGAGGTAATGCCGGAAGGCCTGCTTCACAAACGCTTTTTGTCGCCCTTCCGTGGCGTAGTTGAAGAGCAGCCCGGCGGCTCCGCTCGTCAGCACGCCCGCCAGCGCGGCGGCCATGGGCACCCAATGACCCTCGTTGGCCGCGGCGTACGCGCCGCCCACCACGGCGGCCAGCGCCAGGGCCAGCCATACACCGCTGGTGGAAGCGCGCTTGGGCAGCACGACCAGCAGCGCTGCCAACACCGCCGGAAACGCCGCCAGCAATCCACGCATGGAGCGCGTGGGCCGCCGGACAAAATCGCCCTCGAGCCAATTGTCGAGCGCGGTGGCATGCACTTCAACGCCGGGATACACCTTGCTCATCGGCGACGTTCTCAAATCCATGAGCGCGGGCGCGCTGGCGCCAAGCAGCACATGAGCATCTTTGAACTCCGCTGGATCGAGCGGCGGCGTTCCGCCGTCGTTCAAAATCAGATACGACTGGATCACCGAGGCTGCGGTGAAGGTCGGATGCGTTCCACTCGGCCCCCGATAGCGCAGCACCGCCGCGCCGTCCGGATCGAGGGAAATCGCGCGCGCGCCGATGTTCAGCGTGGAAGGGCCAAGGCTTACTGGTTCGGTCCGCTCCGACGCCGCTTTCGCGGCCCGGGCCATGGCGATGCCCAGCGGCCAGACCGGCACGCCGTGAAAGGATCTCAGAATGGGAATTCTCCGGAACACCCCGTCCTCATCCGGCAGACCGCGCACATCGCCCAGCCGGAACGCGTTGGTGGTCACCTCGGGTATGGGGAATATCGCGCGCGACGGACGCGCGGAGGGCGCGGCCGCCGCCTGCCAGGCTTCGAATCCGGGAAACGTTTTCTCGGGGAGGGAAACACCCTCGGGCCAGCGGTCCACACCCACCTCCGCTTCGTCCGTGAGCATCACGGCGCCCACAAAACCTGTGGTGTCGGCGATCGCCTCGCCCAGCGCGGCGTCATCCGCGACGCCCATGTAGGAAGGCTCGGTGAAGATCATGTCGAAGCCCACGGAAGCGGCGCCCGCGCTCTGGCAGAATCCGAGGATCGCGCCATACGCTTCGCGCGGCCATGGCCACGACCAGCCCATTTCGCGCGCCGCCCACTGGAGGCTGTATTGGTCCAGCAGCACGACCTTGATGCGCGGCGTGCAGGGCGACGGCCGGGCGACCGCTCGCATGCGGAGATTCCAGGTCAGCCCCTCCAGCGCATCCAGCGACCGCCCGGCTTCAAGTGCTGCGGCGAGAGCGCCCGAGCACAGGCCGATGACCATCGCGGCCATCCATTTGCGATGCTTCTTCACAGTTCGTTGTTCTCCCCGCCGATGTCGTCCTCGTCGGCGTCGGACGGCGGCGCGGTCCAGAGGTCGGCCGTCTCCACCGGACATTCCGGCAGCGCTTCGCGAAACCACCGTCCGTACCACCGATCCACTATACGCCGATCCAGCACCGCAACCACACCCTGATCCGTGGCCGTGCGAATCAGCCGCCCCACCCCCTGCCGGAACTGGATGACCGCCTCGGGCAGGCTGTACTCGCGGAAGGGATCGCCGCCGCGTTCCTTGATGCGATCCATGCGCGCGCGAATAAGCGGATGATCCGGCACGGCGAAGGGCAGACGCGTGATCACCACCTGCCGCAGCGCTTCGCCGCGCACATCCACACCCATCCAGAAGCTCTCCAGCCCGAACAGCACCGCGCCCTGGTTGAGCCGGAATTCCTCCAGCAGCGCCGTGCGCGACGTGCCTTGTCCCTGCACCATCAATCGCAATCCGGCGTTTTGGATGCGCGGGCGCGCCGCCTCCGCCACCCGGCGCATGAGCGAGGCGTTCGTGAACAGCACGAGCGTACCCCCGCCCTGCTGCTCCGAGAGCCGGGCTATGGCCTCCGTCAGCGCGGAGTGATAGTCCTGCGCATTCGGCTCCGGCATCCGTTCGGGAATCACAATGCGCATCTGGCGTTCGTACTCGAATGGCGAGCCTTCGATCGCGGCGCGCGCAATGCCCCGGGCGCCGACGCGCTCCATGAAATACTCGAGCGAGCCGTGCACGGCGAGTGTGGCGCTGGTCATGACCACACAGGGCACCTTCTGGAACATCCACTCGCGCAGCAGCGGCGCGACCTCGATCGGCGCGGTGTACATCACGGTCTGCCGCCGGCGCCCCTCGCATGCGAGCCAGTACACATGGTCCTCCCGGCGCTGCTCCAGAAAGTCCGTCAGACCGGATTGGAGCTCGCCCGCGCGACGCGCGGCCTGCCGGAGTTCCGCCGCGGTGTCGCGATCGGTCTGTTCAAGATCCTGCGCCAGATTCGCCAGATGCGCTCCCGCTTTGGTCAATGCGTCGGCCAGTGCGCCGTCCGTCGGGATGGGCCGGGACACGCGGCGCGCGTTCTCCTGCGCATCGAAACGGGCGAGCTGTTCCAGATCGAAGAACTGCCGCTGCTGCGCCTCCCATACCCGCTCGATCAGCGTGCACCCGGGGCCGTCGCGCAGACTGCCCAGCAGCCCCCGCGCGCGTTCCGGATGGTAGAGCCGGCGGCACCAGTGCTCGATCATGTAGGGCGACAGGCGCAGCCCGAAATGTTCGC
>JAGOHE010000218.1 GCA_017996315.1 Kiritimatiellia bacterium
GACCGCCCCTCCAGGTCGACAAAGAAGTTGTATTCCCACGCCTTGGACCGGTTCGGACGGGACTCGATCTTGAGCAAATTGATCCCGGCCCGGGCAAACACCTCGATCGCGCGAAAGAGCGCGCCGGATTCGTGACGGACGCTGAACAACAACGTGGTTTTATCCTCGCCGGTGGGTTCGGCCGCAACCCGGGCGATGACCAGGAACCGGGTGGTGTTCCCGCTGACGTCCTGCACGTCGCGCGCGACGATCCGCAGCCCATAGAGCTCGGCGGCCAGCTCGCTGGCGATCGCGGCGGTCGTGGGCTCGGCGGAAGCCATCTCCGCGCCCCGGGCGGTACTCGACACCGGCCGCAGCTCAACGGCGGGCATGTGGGACTGAATCCAGCGGCGGCACTGGCCGAAAACCTCCGCCTTGCTGCAGATCCGCCCGATATGCGCGTCGGGATCCGCGACCATGTAATGCTGGGCCACGGGGAGCAGGATTTCCGCGCAAATTCTCAGGGGGGTGACCGCGAACTGGTCCAACGTATGCGTCACGGCGCCGTCGGTCGAGTTCTCGATCGGCACCACGCCGTAGTCGGCCAGCCGCTTCTCCACGGTGGTAAAGACATCGGTGATGGTCTCGCAGGGCACATACGAAACGCTTGCGCCGAATTTCAGGCGCGCCGCCTGATGCGTGAACGTGGCCTGCGGTCCGAGAAATGCGATCCGCAGTGGCCGCTCCAACGCGAGCGCGGCGGACATCACCTCGCGATAAATGGCCTGAAGCGCCTCCGCCGGAAGCGGGCCCTCGTTTGCCGCGCTAATCCGGTCGAATACGGCCTTCTCCCGGGCCGGGGCATAAATTTCACCGCCGGTTTCCTGCTTGATCCGGCCTATTTCGAGCGCCATGCGGGTGCGCTCGTTCAGCAACCGGACCAGCTCCTTGTCCAGCGCATCAATGCGCGACCTGCATTCATCGAGATTCATGATCCTACTCCGCAAGACATGATTCAGCGCTCGTCCTCATCATCATCCTCGTCGTCTTCCTCATCTTCGTCTTCGTCTTCTTCGTCGTCGTCGTCGTCCTCGTCTTCGTCTTCGTCGTCGTCTTCATCCTCAGCATCATCGTCGCCATCGTCACCGTCCTCAGCATCATCCTCGTCGTCGTCCGGATCATCAGTCGGATCGAACGCATCGGACCGATCAGACGGATCAAGCTCATCGGAATCCTCATCGCCGGAGGGCGGCGGGGGTTCGGGGAGTTCGATGTTCGGGTCCCGGCGCACGACATCCACCTCATCCTCCGATGTGGCGTCGGCGGGTTTCAGAACAGCGGGATTGAATTCCACCGCGGCCGCGTTGCCGCCGGCGGCGGTGTCGGGCGGCACCGGGGTGCCCGAGGCGCTGGACGTCGGACGGATGAACCGCTTGAGTTCATCCACGCCCGGCAGGTCATCGAGACTGCGCAGTCCGAAATGTTCGAGAAATTTCTGCGTGGTGCCGAACAACCACGGGCGGCCGGGCAGGTCGCTGCGTCCGGAAATCCGGATCAGTTGCATGTCGAGCAGGTTCCGGATGATCTGATCCACAGCCACGCCCCGCACCGATTCGATTTCGGAACGCATGACCGGCTGACGATAGGCGATGATCGCCAGCGTCTCGAGCGCGGGTTGCGAAAGGCGGTTGGGTTTGGCTTTTTCGAGAAATACGCGCAGCCAGGGTCCGCACCGGATGTCGTTTTCCATCCGCAGCCCATGCGCCACATCGGAGAGGGTGAGGCCGGTGGCGCCGTGGTCGAAGTCGGCGCGCAGGGAATCCACGGCGGCCTGCACATCCTCCCGCGTCGCCTCGGCGAACGCGCGCGTCGCGGGACCGGGAATCTGTTCCGCCGCGCGCCCGAGCAGGGCGTGAAGCTGCTCCATCGTCACCGGCGCCTTCGCGGCGAATAACACCGCGCCGATGATTTCCTTCAGTTCCGGTAATCGTTCCGAATCGCTCATCCCCGCTCCCTCAGGCCTCCGCCAGACGTTCGATGACAATCTCACCGAATTGCGCGTCCTGGAGTGCCACAATATGCTTCAGACGGATCAGCTCCAGCATGGCCAGAAACGTCACCACGATTTCATGCCGGGACCGCATGTCGGCAAAGACGCGGTGCAGCGACATCCGGGGGGTTTCCCGGAGCTGGCTCATGAGGGCGTCAATCTTCTCGCCCACGGTGTAGCGCTCCGAAAAAATCTCCCGCAGATCCTCCCGCTCGGCGCGTTTGAGCGCTTCGCTGAAGGCGCCGATAAGGTCGAACAGGCTGACGTCCTGCAGCAGAACTTCCGGCGCCGGACCGAGCCGGATCAGGTCGCCCTCGCGGCCGAACACTTCCGACTGGCGATCCTCGCACCGGCCGAGAAATTGCGCGGCGTCCTTGAACTTCTTGTATTCCACGAGCTGCCGCACCAGATCCCAGCGCGGATCGCCTTCATCCTCTTCGTCGACCATTTCGGGCCGTTCTTCGACCGGCAGCAGCATGCGGCTCTTGATCATCATCAGCGTGGCGGCCATGACGATAAACTCGCCGGCGATGGACAGATCGAGCATCTGCATCAGGTCCAGATATTCCATGTACTGCGTGGTGATGCGCTCGATGGGAATATGGTAGATGTCCACCTCTTCCTTCTTGATGAGGTAGAGCAGGAGGTCCAGCGGCCCCTCGAAGACTTCGAGGCGGACCTTGTACTCGGAGGACTCGCTCATGCGATGTCCGGCTCCAGCCCCACGGCGGCGCGAGCCCGCCGGAGGGTCTCGCGGGCGGCGGCGCGGGCGCGCTCGGCTCCGCGGCGCAGCACCTCCTCCACAGCTTCCGGATCGGCGGCCAGCTCCGCCCGGCGGCGGCGCATGGGTTCGAAATAGGCCTGCATGCGCTCCCAAAGATCCTTTTTCACCGTGCCGTAGCCCAGGCCCCCGGCGCGGTACCGGGCTTCCATCTCCGCGATTTCATCGTCCCGGGCGAACAGGCGCCACACGGCGAAGACGTTGCACGTCGTGGGATCCTTGGGTTCCTCCAGACCGC
>JAGOHE010000219.1 GCA_017996315.1 Kiritimatiellia bacterium
CGTGGGCGATCCGGTGGCTGGCGATGGCGAGCATGCCGGGATATGCCAGTTGCACTTCGGCGTAGCTCAGGGCGGCCGGGTCGCCCCGGTAGGCGGCCTCGACGTCGAGCACCAGCGCCGCGCGCACGTCGGGCATCGTCTGGACGATTTCCTGCAGAATGCGGGACGATTCGGCGCGGACGTCGCGTTCCGGTTGCGCGTGTTCCGCCACGCCGGACGCGCCGGTCCAGCGGAAGGGCAGGGCGCGATCGATTTCGGGCCGGAGCAGGCGCCAGACGGCGCTGAGCCGCCGCATCAGGAACACCCCCAGCTCCTCTCCGGCGATATCGGCGGGGTATCCGCGGCCCGGAAACAGGGCGTCAATCAAGGTGCGGAGCGCCTCCACGGTGCGGGTGGAGTCGGGATAGTTCCGAAGCAAGCTGTCGGGCCGGTCTCGCCCGTCATCCGCATATCCGGCCTTCAACCGATGGACCGCCTCGCACAAGCACAGCTCGAGATCGTTTCCGAAGCAGGAGGCTGGGCTTGGATCGGACATGAGGGGGCCGCTCAGGCGCCGAGGTCTTCGACCAGGTCCTCGGCGGCCTCGGCCGCGGCGTCGAGGGCGGTCTGCTTGCGTTCTTCGTGGTCGCCGAAGTTGATCGGGTTCTGTCCGTCCGCCCAGGCGATGGTGATGTCGGTGATGCCGACGAAGCTGAGCACGGATCGGATCGCGGGGGTCAGGGCGTCGCGTTCATCGCCTTCGGAGTAGGATCCACCGGAAGAAACCAGCAGAATCACCCGCTGAATCTTGTGGCGGGGGCTGATTTTCACGCCCTGCTCATTGGTGTCGAAGTTGAACACCCGGCCGGGGGTGATCACCTGGTCAACCCATGCTTTCAGGATGGCGGGCAAGGAGAAGTTCCACATGGGCGTGGTCAGCACCAGCACATCGGCGGCGTTGAACATTTCGGCGTGCCGGTCCGCGTAGGCGGCCGCCTTGGTTTCCGCGGCGGTCGGTTTGTAGGTGGGGGTATACACCGGGGTCCAGATGCTGCGAAACGCTTCATAGGAGAAGTAGGGCGGGGGATCGTCGTACAGATCCACATTATTCACTTCCGCGTCCGGAGAGAGTTCGATCAGCTTCGACAGGAACGCGAAAGAGAGCTGCTTGGAGGCCGATTCTTCCGCCGGCTTCGGGTTCGCGCAAATGTGCAACACGTTCATGGGTTCTGGGTCCTTCTGTTACTGGTTTCGGGCGGCCTTCACTCAAGTCATCAAAGGCTCCAAGCCGGTCGTCTGGATCGTGTCCGGGTACAATTTGGCCATATAGCTGTCCAAATCCCGATCGTACTGGGAGTCTTTGCCTGAAATAGTAAGCTGTTTGTGCAGCATGGCAAGCCCAAGCTGCGCGGTCTCGGCTTCCTTCGCGCTGTGATAACGCCGGGCCGGATCCGGATCGAGCATGCGTCGCAGCACGTCCACGAATTCGGAATTGCGCCGCACGTGCGCGGGGAGAAGCTGGGTCAGTTGCGCCGGAATGTGCTTTTCCTTGAATTGCAGCAAGTCGGCTTCCGTCATTCGACTATAGTCGGCCAGGGCTTCGCCGCGCAGCAGCTCCAGCCCCACGAGGCCGAGGCTGTAGAGGTCCGCTTCGATGCTGTGGTTTTCGCGGCGGTGAATTTCGGGCGCCATGTACATCGGGCTGCCCAGCAGAAATCCCACCGGTTCCTGAAGCATGGTTCCGCGTCCATAGTCCACAATCTTCACATAGCCCATCCGGTCCACCATGATGTTGGTGAGCTTGACATCGCAATGCGCGAAGCCCGCGTCATGCAGCGCCTCGAGCCCCCGCAGGGCCGAGCGCATGATGTAGACCGCGATCCCCGGCTGGATGCGCACCTTGCCCTCTTCAAAGCGGAAAATAACGTCTGAAAACCACGCCCATTCCTCGGCGGACGACCGGGCCCGGACCACGTCAAAATGGCGGCCGTAGACCAGATCATGAAGGTCCAGCCCGTCCACGGCTTCCATTTGCAGATATCCCACGCCATCCGCCTCTTCGTACACATCGAGGTCCACGAGGTTTGGCGATTGAACTGTTTGCAGGCGAGTGAGTTGGGATGCAATTCGCCCCATGTCGTTCCAGTACTTCTTCACCGTGCTGTAGATGCCCGGATCGAATAGCTTGATGGCATGGCGGGTGATGCAGCCGCGCGCGCCCTGCCGCACGACCTGAAAAACCACACCTTGACGTCCGCGCCCGAGCTCGCGCAGAAAGCGATAAGCCATTGGATAGTAAATCGTTCGGGCGGAAATGATTGCCTTATAATTTTTGATCAGGCGTTCCATGCCCCGCCCGGACCATCGGCTTGATGATTCCTCGGTGGGGGTGTCCAGTTCGGTCATCGTGGATAGCTTTGTGGCATCCGCGAATGGTTCGCCGAATATTTTGGCGTTATTCATTCAGCCGTATAGTATACCCGAAATTCCGGTTTCGGGGCGATGATAATCGTTTTCGCCCGAGGATGAGGGACGTAACGCGCTCATCACGAGTCACAAACGATCTAAATTTCGATGTTTCTCGCGGACGGATCAATAAAGACGCCGGAATTGTCCCGACGGTCAGATCACCGGTCCGCGGATGCGCGCCGGGCGGCGCACCGGGTCGGATTGGAATTCCACCCGGATGGAATCGCGCATGTCCTTTACGCGCCCGCGGTATTCCTCGGGAACCGACTGGAGGTCGTCATCGGTGTTCAGCGGCCCGTCATAGATTTCCTGGTTGTCTTTTTCAATTCGTACGGAGCGCTGGCCGTCCTGCGAGCGGACGGTGACGGCGACGCCATTTTCCACCTGTGTGGAGGATGCGGAGAAGGACCTTTGGATAACGGCTTCGGGTCCGGTTTGCTCTTCCAGCGGAAGCAGCTGAACCGGCCGGACCTCGCGCGGGAGCTGCGCCGCGGGATCCTCTGGCTCCGCGGGGGCGATTTCATCATCCCCGGCGGGAGGGTCCATGGGCTCCTCCCCCCAAAGGTCGAAGTCACGCATCAGATC
>JAGOHE010000043.1 GCA_017996315.1 Kiritimatiellia bacterium
GCGCAACATCTCCGGCGGACCGATTAATCTCGCCGGCGCGCAGTTCAACGCCGGCGTCACGTTCACCTTTGGCAGCTGGACGCTTCAACCGGGCGAGCGGGTGGTCGTGGTCCAGAATCCCATCGCGTTCGAGGCCTACTACGGCGCCGGCCTGCCAGTGGCCGGTGCGTTCACCGGAAGCCTGAGCGGCAGCGGCGAGCAGGTGCGGCTGGTGGATACGTTCGGGGCCGTGATTTTCGATGTCACCTATGACGATTCCGGTGCCTGGCCCGGACGGGCCGATGGCCGGGGCAGCTCGATCGAATTGACCGATCCGGCCAATCCCAACGAGGGTGATTCCTGGCGCAACAGCAGCGAAGTCTGCGGTTCTCCCGGGTGGGAGGGTGTCGGCCCTCGCGGTGACATCGTCATCAATGAAGTGCTGGCGCACACCGACCCGCCCCAGGTGGATTCGATTGAGCTGTATAACACTACCGACACCGCAATCAATATCGGCGGATGGTATCTCAGCGACGCCGTCGGCGGCTCCACGAGTTCGGCGGGGTACCGGTTGTTCCGCATCCCCGACGGTACCATCGTGCCAGCCCGGGGCTACCAGGTGTTCGATGCATTCGACTTCAATGACCCATCCTCCCCCACCGCCTTCGCCTTGAGCGAGTACGGCGAAGATGTCTATTTATTGGAGGCGGACGCGGCCGACAAACTCGTAAGCTTCGTCAACTCGGAATCCTTCGGCGCCTCCCTGAATGGAGAACCGCTGGGCCGCTGGCCCAACGGCGTGGGCACGCGCTTGTACCCGCTCAGCGCCCTGACCCTGAACGCGGAAAATGCGCCGCCGGCCGTGCCGTCCGTGGTCTTGAGCGAAATCCAGTACAACCCCGGAACCGACGTCTTCGAATTTCTTGAGCTCTACAACCGCACCCCGGATCCCGTCGTGATCACCCGCTGGACGCTCAGCGGTGTGACCTATGCCTTCCCCGAACCCACCACCCTGGTGGGCTATTCCACCGTGGTGCTCGTGGGCTTCGATCCTGTGGCGGATCCCGCCAGTCTCGCCGCATTCCAGACCACCTACGGGAACATCACGCCGGTCGGCCCATGGACCGGCGCGCTGGACAATTCCGGCGAGGCCGTCACCCTGCGTTCCGCGGGGGACTTCGATCCGGCGCTCAGCGGCTATCCCCTCTACGAGGCGGAGCGCGTGAAATACGATAACGACGCCCCCTGGCCTGAAGCCGCCAACGGAACCGGACGGTCACTCCAGCGCGTGGACCCCGATGCGTGGGGCGACGATCCCAACAACTGGATGGCCCTGTGGCCTTCGGCCGGCCAACGGATTGACGATCCTGTTCGCCAGGCGTGGTACGAAGAGCATTTCACCCGCGAGGAGATGGGCATCCCCGGCCTGTCCGGCGGCGAGGCCGACGCCGACGGCGATGAACGGACCAACGATGAGGAATACGCAGCGGATACGGATCCCCGCAGCGAGTCCTCCTATCTGAGGCTGGACATCTTCCGAAACGACGACAACAGCGTCTCCGTGGGCTTCTTCACCTCCTCGAAACGCGACTACCTCATCGAGCGCGCGGATGTTCTCGCCCCGCTTCCCGACTGGACACCCGCGCAGACCGCCTTCGGAGGCACCGGCGGCTGGATGGAATGGACGGAAGAAGATATGACCGCCCTTCAACGCTTCTATCGGCTCCACGCGTTGCAGGAGCCTTGACGATCCCGACATTCATCGCGGCGCCCCCGTGGAAAACGAGGTCTATTCCGAGACCGCCACCTGCGCCCGCAGCAAATCGTGGAGTGTAAGAAGACCGGTCAGGGCGCCGTTTGCGGGATCTACGATCAACAGCATGCCCGAGGGCGAGTCCACCATCGCTGTGGCCGCATCGCGGATAGACTGCGACGGGCTAGCGGTCACCGCCTTCTGAATCTCCGTCGGACGCTTCTCGACCAACGCCGCCTGAATCGCTGTCCGCGAAATCATGCCCTTGATCTCGCCATCCAGAACCGCCGGGAACCATTTGTACGGATATCGCGCCACCAGTTCCTTCAGGGCGGTCTCGGAGAGGTCGCTGGCAATGACGGGCCGGGCTCGGGCGATCACGGAAACCGGCAGGTTCTGCCAGCTCTCGAGGTCGCGCGGCGGCCGGAGTTTGACCAGCTCGTGGCCATCCTGCTCGAGCATCGCTTCGTAGAAGTTGTGACGCGCCATCCGCCGGGAGATCGCCTGGCTGACGAGCACGCCGAGCATCAGCCCGGGCACGACGGAAAACTGGTGGGTCATTTCGAACACCATCAGCAACGCGGTCAGCGGGGCGCGCACGACGGAGCCGAAACACGCGCTCATCCCGACCACCGCCAGAATCATGTGGTCCGCGGCGGTCAGGGTCACCCAGTGGTCCGCGATGCCGGCCACAAAGACGCCGCACATGCCGCCCAGGAACAGCGTCGGGGCAAATATGCCGCCGCACCCGCCGAAGCTGTAGCAGGCCATCGTCGCCAGCAGCTTGGCTACGATCAAAACTCCCGCCAGCTTCCAGCCCATCATGTTCTGCAACGCGCTCGAGAGATCGTCGTACCCGAGCGAGAAAATGCCCAGCCGGCCCGTCGCCAGAAAGACGGCACAGCCCAGCACCCACGTCACCCAACCGCCGAGGACGGGCCGGAACCAGGCCGGAACCTTGTCCATCGTCCTAGCCCGACCGCGCAGCCGCACGGTCCAGGCCTGGAAGGTCATGCCGACCATCGCGGCCAGCGCGGCAACAAATGGCACCACGAGATCCATCGTCCATGTCGGCGAATCAATCTGCGGCAGAAGAAAAGCGGGCTGGTATCCGATCAGGCCGAAGGTGACGAAGGCGCCGGTCACGGCGGCGAGAATCACGCTTCCGAGCAAGCGGCTGTTCAGATCGCCGACGATCTCCTCGAGCACAAAAGTCGTCGCCGCCAGCGGCGTGTTGAACGCCGCAGCCAGCCCCGCGGCTGCGCCCGCCGCCGCCGCCAGACGTCGGCCCTGTCGAGGCACACCCATGGCACCGGCCAAATTCGACGCCACCCCGCCGCCGACCTGGACCGAAGGACCCTCCCGTCCGAGGCTCGCGCCGCCGCCGACGCTGATGATGCCCGCGACGAACTTCACCCACACGGTCTTCCATGGCACGAATCCCAATTCTTTCCAGAACGCCCGCTTGAGCTGGGGTATGCCGCTGCCCGCCGCATCCTTGCTGTAGTGGTACAGCATGTATCCGACGATGAGCGACGAAACGGTAATGACCAGAAAACTGCCGGCGAGGAAGCGCGGAACCGATTGCCGGGCCAGCGGCACGTAGGTACAGGCGTAGAGCAGATTGATGAGCTTCAGGAAGGCCACGGCCGCCAACCCGGCGCCGAGGCCGTAGAGGCACGTCAGAACAAGCAAACGCGTATTCTCGGGAAACCGCCGGAGATAGGCCAGGAAGGTGCTCACAAGGGCACACTGTACGCCCGGCAGCGCGGAATTTTCAAGAACGCACCCGCGGCAGGTGAACCGCCAATATCAGAGTCGAGCTGTCGGTTGAAGTGCTTCTGGTTTCGGGCCGTTGCGAGATCTTATTGCGATGGATCCTCATGGCCTTGAGCCCGTCGCCCCTGTCCGCGTCAGCTCGGGATCGAGTCTTTCCTGAACCTCGTCGCGTCGGCGTCCGCCGGTATCGTCGTGACGGAGGCGGGTGGTCCGGATATAAATGCCCGCATGATCAAGTATCTGGGCTCCAAGCGGACGCTGATCCCGCTGATTCTCGAGGTGATCCGCCGCGCAGCGGGGCCGGCCCGCACGGTGCTGGATCCCTTCTCGGGCACGGCGCGCGTGGGGCATGCCCTGAAATCCGCCGGATACCGGATGATTGCGGGCGACAGCAATGCGTACGCCGCGACGCTTGCGCGCTGCTACGTTCAGGCGAATCGCGAAGATGTCGAGGCGGATGCCGGACGGCTGGTGCGCGAGTTTAACGCGCTCCCGGGTCGGCCCGGCTATTTCACCGAAACGTTCTGCGAGCGATCTCGCTTCTTTCAGCCGGGGAACGGGGCGCGCGTGGATGCCATTCGCGAAGCCATCGCCGCCCGCGCGCTTCCGCCCGATCTTGAGGCGGTGATGCTGGTGTCGCTCATGGAGGCCGCCGACCGGGTGGACTCGACCGCCGGTGTGCAAATGGCTTTTCTGAAATCCTGGTCGGCCCGGTCGTATCACGATCTGACGCTGCGTGTGCCCGACGTCCTTCCGCAGGCGGCCGCCGGACCGGGGGAAGCCCATCTGCTCGACGCGCTGGAATGCGCGCGCCGATTCGAAGCCGATGTCGCCTATCTCGATCCTCCCTACAACCAGCATTCCTACCTCGGCAACTATCACATCTGGGAATCGCTCGTGCGCTGGGACAAACCCCCCGTGTATGGCGTGGCCTGCAAGCGCAACGATTGCCGGGAACGAACCAGCGTGTTCAACTCGCGCCCCCGGTTCGCCCGCGCGTTCCGGAACCTTCTCGAAACCATCCGCGCTGAAACGCTGATCGTTTCATTCAGCAACGAAGGATTCCTCTCGCGCACGGACATGGAGACGCTGCTGGCCTCTCTCTGGGAAGGACAGGCGCGGGTGGTGACGCTGGCCCATGATTACAAACGCTATGTGGGCGCGCAGATCGGCATCTACAATCCCCGGGGCGAGAAGGTCGGTCGGGTGAGCCACCTGCGCAACACGGAATACCTGTTCGTGGTTTCCCGCAAGGACCTCAGCGACCGGTTCGCGGATCTGACATCGCCGCGAACCCCGCGCGCAGTTCGCGCACGCCCTCCTCGCGGGTCACGAGCTGCCGCCCCGCGGACGCCAGAAGTTCGTGGAGCCGCCGGTTGCTGAAATCGAGATTCGCGCTGACGGCGTGCAGCGCGTAGTACGTGGGGTCCATGAGCGGATGCGGCAGATTCAGCGCGGATGAAATCCATTCCACCGGCCATGCGATGAGCGCTCCAGCCGCCCGCGGCAGCGTGACGGTTCTGAAGCGTTTGTCGGGCAGGTAAATCTGCGCAACCAGACGATACCAGTCATCCATGGTCGTGCGCTCGTCATCCAGAATGTTCGTAGCCGTTCCCGCCGCGGCCGGTTCGGTCGCGGCCGCGTAACAGGCGGCGGCGACGTTTCGCACATGGGCCAGCGGCCAGCGGTTACCGCCCCGCCACCGGCCGAAGTGAACAATCCATGGCGACCCGCGCAGAAAATCAACGATGCGCCGGGTCAGTGTGGTGTCGCCCACGCCCCACACCTGCGCGGGGCGGAGAATCGCATACTGCCGCGGCGGCAGATGGGCGGCAATCCATTGCTCCGCGGCGATTTTGAACTCCGGATACGGGTTGCGCGGATACGCCTGCAGCGGCAGCGCCTCTTCGGGCTCGCCATGAAAGTCGCGCAGTCCGTAGACATCGGTGGTGGATAGAAACACCAGGCGCGTCGCGGGCGACTCCATGACCAGACGGGCCATCGAGCGGACGGCATCGAAGTTCGCGCGTCGAAAGGCGCGGCGATGGCCCACATCCGAAGCCCGGCCCGCGCAATGGATGATGGCGTCGAGTTCCCCCTTCTCCCCGGCCGGAAACACTTGCCGGAGAGCTTCCGGCCGGGTCAGATCGGCGCGGACCAGAGTGATTCGCCCCTCCGCTTCAAGTCGGGCGAGAGCTTCGGGCCGGGCGCGATGGATGACGGCCACCACGCGCCATCCCTGTTCCAGAAATTCGCGCACGACGTATCCGCCGATAAACCCGCCCGCACCCGTGATCAGGGCCGTGCGCATCTCAGCGGATGATCCCATGTTCGCGACCCGAGGCCGCAAAAGCGGCCAGCGCGGAATCCATATCTTCGATGGTGAGGGAGTTCATGACACTCACCCGCAGTCGGCACTCCTTCCGGCGCACGGCGGGATAGGTGACCATGTTGGTGAAGACCCCGCGCCGGCGCAGATCGTTGTGAAAGCGGGCCAGACGGTCCTCATCGCCGACCATGACCGGGATCACGGCCGATTCCGTGTCGCCGGTATCAAAGCCCAGTTCCCGCAGGCCCTTCCGAAGATAGTGGATGTTCCGCCAGAGGTCCTGGCGTCCGGCCTGATCCGCCCGGAGCAGCTTGAACACCTCGATCAGTCCCGCAACCACGGGGGCGGGCAGGCTGGTGGAGAAGAAGTATGTCCGCGCATAGTAACGCAGGTAGCGGACGAGCGCGCGGGTACCGGCGCAATAGCCTCCGACCGCCGCCGGGGTTTTGCTGAGCGTTCCGCAGGTGATGGCCACCCGATCGCCGCAGCCGAAGCGCTCCGCGGTGCCGCGTCCGGACTCGCCGACAATCCCGAGGGCGTGCGCTTCGTCAATCATCACCTGAGCGCCGTAGCGCGCGGCGAGTTCAACGATCCGGTCCAGCGGCGCGAGATCGCCGTCCATCGAGAACACTCCGTCGGTGATAATCAGCCGTCCTTTGCGGGACTCCGGCAATCGTTTCAGGATTTTCTCCAGGTGCGTTATGTTGCGGTGCAGGTAAACCCGGATATCCGCGCCGCTCAGCCGGGATCCGTCGAACAGCGAGGCATGGTTGGCCGCGTCGTTCATCACAACGTCGCCGGGCCCGCACAGGGCGGAAATCGCGCCGACGTTGGCCGAGTAGCCGCACGGAAAAATGACGGCATCCTCCGTGCCATAGAACTGCGCGATCAGAACCTCCAATTCGCGATGCAGATCGGTGGTGCCCGCGTAGAGCGAGACGGCGCCCATGCCGTAACCGTATTTTGCGCAGGCCCGCTGCGAGGCCTCGATGACCGCCGGGTGCGTGGTCAGCGAGAGGTAGGAGTTCGATCCGAGCATGATCACGTCCTGCTCGCGGTTCTCGTGGTCGCGAATCCGCGCGACATGCGCGGCGGGCCCGAGCATCTGGAGCCCGAGACCATCGAGATATTCCCGGGGCGATTGTTGCAGATACGCGTCCAGGTCGCGGACCTTTTGCAGGATATCCGCGCCGCCGTCGCGCGGAACAAAATCCTCGAAATGACGAATGGGCCGGGAGGGATCAGGCGGATTCACGCGGATTCTCCTTCTTCAAATAACAGCGCAACGGCCGGTCGCCATCGCAGTAGACCGTGCACAGGTTGCAATGGGTGCAGCGCGAAATAGCGCCCGGGTCCGCTCGCAGTCGTTGCGGAAATTCCGGTTCGCAGATCAGCGCGCGGCACAACGAAACCGCGTCAGCTCCGGCGGCGAGGGCCTGCGCGATCCCCGCGCCGGAACAGACTCCGCCCACCACCATGACCGGCATGCCGGTGGCGCGGCGGATGGCGGCGGCGTTGGACAGGTTATAGTTCTCGCTGAACGCATGCAGCCGCGACAGGTAGGCATTCATGGCACATCGCATCCAGAGCCAGCGCGCGACGGCGGACCGGTCGCGGAAGAGCGGGTTGACTCGCAGGACGACGGATACCGGGCAGTCGCCGCGAATAATATTCAGGGCGTACTCCATCGTGCCGTACGAAATATCCACAGCATCCGCTCCGGCCGCGGCGGCGCGGCGCACGGTCGCGATCGTGTCTTCCAGCCGGATGCCGGGTGTGCGATCTTCGGCCGCGCTGAGCTTGACCAGGATCGGGAACCGCTCTCCGCAGTCGCGGCGCACGGCGCGCAGGATGTCTTCGAGAAATCGTGGTCCGTCTGACCATGCGTCCGAACGCCGGTTGGTCCACGGCGAGAGGAATTGGTGGATCAGATAGCCGTGCGCGGCATGAACTTCCACCCCGTCGAACCCGGCTTCCTGCGCGCGTCGGGCCGCCCGCGCGAACTCCTCAATGACTTCGCGAATCTGGGCGTCATCCATCGCCCGGACCGCTTGCCGAAAGTATGTGCAGCGGCGTGAGGTGGCGCCGACGACGGGCCGGCCGGTGACCGCCCGGCGAGTCTGCCGGCCGGTGTGGGCAATCTGCATGAAGTATTTTGTGTCGGCGCCGGCCCGCCGCGCGCGCTCGAGCGCCCGCCGCCACGGAGCGATCCGTTCGTCGCTTTCGATCCCGCACTGCGCGGTCTGCATCGCGCGCCCGGCCTGGGAAACGAAAGCGAATCCGGTGATGATGGTCCCCACCCCTCCCCGCGCCAGCCGCTCGTACAGGATGCCGAGTTCTTCTGTAGGTGTTCCATCGCCATCCGCCATCCCTTCATAGGTCGCCGCGCGAACCAGGCGGTTCGGCAGGCGGATGCGGGCCAGATCGAGGGGCTGGAACACGGGATCGCTCACGCGAACAGCTCCCGCGCCATCCGCATGACCTCGAGCGCGTGCTCTTCGGTTGTCGCCGCGGATCGCGGACAAGGCGGTGGTCCGCTGAGCGGCCGTTCCCGACCGCGCATGTTCAGAACAATACCGGAAGCGGCCTCCGTCACTTCGCCAACCACGGTGATTCCGGCGGCGGACAGTTCGGAGCGGACCGCGTCGAGGCCGGCGGCGGGGACCGTGAAGAGCAGTTCATATTCGCCCGCGCCGCCGAGAAGAACGGCCTCGGCCGGCACGCCGGACCGGGCGGCGAAAGCGCGCGCGTCCGGGGCCAGCGGCAGGCGATCCACATCCACCGCGAACCGTAATCCCGGACTCTGCTCATGCATCAGCCACAGGGCATCCATGAACCCGCCGCTGGTGTCTATGCACGCGGTGGCGTGCGCCCGGATCAACGCGGCTTCGGCCACGCGCAGTTCGATGGCAGGCGTCGGGCTTCCGGACAGGACCGCCATATTCAGGTCGCCGAATGCGCCTGTCACGCATAGCGCCTGAGGTTCCGCGGGAACGCGGCGGGAGAGCGGTCGGGCGGACGCCACAGGGCCCATGGCGAATCCGGTGAAGCGCCACACATCGGCCGTTCCGAGATCACCGCCGCACAGGGCGCAACCGGCCTCGGCCAGCGCCGCCGAAAGTCCGGCGGCCAGACCGTCGGCGAACTCGGATTTCACGCCGCGCGGCAGGGCGAGAGCGCTCAGGAAGAACCGGGGTATGGCCCCTGCGGCGAACAGATCGCTCAGGGTGGCGGCGGCGAGATTACGACCGAGCCGCATGGGGTCGGCTGCGGTGAAGTGATCATCCTCCGGGGTAAACTCGTCCATGGTCATGCCCCAGGGCTTGCCTTCGATCAGTACGATTTCCGCGTCGCATTCGAACAGCGCGTTGCGTTGATGCGGTCCGCGCGGAAAATGCGACGCCAGACTCCGGATGAGTTCGTACTCGTTCATGCCGCCCCCAACAAGTTGAGCGCCCGGGGCAGGATCTCAATTTCCGCCGGCAGAAAACCGCGCGGGTCTCCATCGAATTCGACCTCGGCCGTTGCGGGCCCGCGCACGATAGCCCGGCGGCAGGCGCAAACCCGCACATCCGGCCGTCGGGCCGCCCGGCCGGTGTAGAACGCCGGCAGCATTTGCAGGAGGCCGATCCGGCTCTTTCCCGTCACGGCGACAAGACTGAGCAGTCCGTCGTCGGGTTCGCGGCCGATATCGAGGCGGAGGCCGGACGCCATGTGCGGGTTCTTGAGGATCGAGAGGTTCGCGCATCGCGGAAGATCGAGAACGGCGCCATCGGTTTCCACGGTCAGGTTCGCCGCGGGCACGCGGAGCAGCGCCGCGATGGCCGCCAGTCCGGTGCCCGGGATATCTCCGGCCACACGGCGCAGGCGGTTGGCGCGGCGGGCGATCGCGGCGCCGAGTCCGATGTTGGCGCCACAGGCGAAATGGGCGGTGACCATCCGTCCATGGCCGTCGGCGCAGGTAATGCGCGCCGCATCCACCCGCCGTTGTCTATCCAGCAGCGCGCGGATGGCCGCGTCCGGCTGAAGCGGGATGCGATGAAACCGGCAAAAGTCGGGGCTTGTCCCGGAATACAGAACGCCCATGGCGAGATCGGCGCGGCCGGATTGCAGCACGCCGTCCAGCACGGCATTGATAGTGCCGTCGCCGCCCACCGCGATCACCGCATCCGCGCCCCGGCATTCGCGCGCCAGCTCGCGGGCATGATCGAGGTCGGTCGTGATACACGGCTCCAGTTCGCAGCCGGAGGACGAAAGCAGCTTCTCCCAGATGGGCCAGAGTCGCCGGCCGCGTCCGGAACGCGAGCCGGGATTCATCACAAGCCGGCATCGTCTGGGCGCGCGGTTCGAGTCCGGCACTTCAGGACTCCTGCCGGTAGATGCCGAGCTTGTCGTAGATCGGGGTGGGTTTTCCGCGATGCCATCGGGTCACCAGCTCCTGCGTCACCGCCCACGGCAGCGGTGTGCGCTCGAGGCGGTGCTGCTCGAACAGCCGGTGAATTTCCGCGGCCTGCGTGCAGCAGAGCCAGTCCGTGCCCGGCTGGGGGAAGAACGAGCGCATCCGCGCGAGAATGGTCTCGAACGGCTCGTCGTTCACATTGCCGAATGAGATGTTGAGAAACTCGCAGGGCTGCACCTCGCCGTGGGCATTCACGTAGAAGCGGTCAACCGCCCCGGCTGTGCAGCCGAGCACATGTTCCGCTTCCTCGAACACCTGGGCGGCGAGCGAGGGATGGGCGGGACAGCGACGGCTGTTGTAGCGCACGTGCTCGCCGCGGACGCGGGCGATCACGGCGGCGTCCGTCTGCATGTCCTCCCGGCGTCCGAGCCACTGGCCGGCCGGTTTGGGATGAATGAGCTGGACGTAATCGCAATCCAGATCCTTCGCGGCATTCATCAGGTGATCGAGACCGCCTCGGGCGAGTTCGTCCTCGGAGAGCACGCTATTGAGCGCCGCGACCCGCCCCATGGCGCGCCATTGGCGAATCATGCGGCAGGCGGTGTCGAACGAGCCGGGAATACCGGTGAAAGCATTGTGCGTGGCGGCGTCCGGAGAGTGGAGCGAGACCATGATTCCGAAGACCCCGGCCGCCTTCAATTCCTCCAGTTGGCCGGGCGCGATATGGGCGCCGGTGCTGTTGATCCAGATCTCCGCGCGGTCATCCAGCGCGCGCACGAGCCGCAGAAGCCGGGGATACCGCAGGAACGGTTCGCCGCCCTCGATATCGAACATCGCCACGCCCGCATCACGGACAGCCACGGCGGTGCGGATCAGCAGATCCTCGTCCACATCCGCGCCGCTGTCGCGGCGCTGGTAGCAGTGGCGGCATTTGTAGTCGCAGGCCTTCGTCATCGAAAACACGACCGTGGTCGGGCCGGGCGGCGTCCGCAGCAGTTTGCTTTCCAGGGCATGATAGAACGCGGGCGAGGGATAGGCGGGCAGGTAGAGGTGCAGCTTCAGGCCGTTGAAGACGCGCACCACCTTGTTATGGCGGAACACCAGCAGGAGCCGCAGCGCCCGCGCCAGAAACCGAACGTACGCCGCGGGCGAGCGAAAAAAACGCGGTCGAATGGCGTAATGCAGTGGAATGGACAGGATGATGCGCAGATACACCCACACCTTGCCCGCCCCGGTAATGAAATGGCGGCGCTTCACGATCGCGCGTCCTGATGCAGGTCGAACAGGAAACCGATCAGCACATAGCTGGCACAGAGCAGGTACAGCGCGAGGGTGCCATTGAAGATCGCGATCAGCGTAACCTGGCCCGCGACACAGGCCCGGATGTTGGTCACCAGGTTGAAGTACGTGCGCTCCCCCACGGGATTGACGAAGTACAGTATGGCCGTCCAGAGCTGGAGGAAGAGAGTCATGACGCCGCAAAAAACGAAATCCCGCTGGAACAGAATATCCTGCTGCGGCAGCCACCCCATGGCTTGGAAGAAGAAGAATACCAGCGTCGGCAGAAATGCGCCGACCACCCCGGCATAGCGGGCGACCCTCAGGCCGTACTTCACCACAAAGGTGCGTTTCCCGGCCGCCGCGTCGCCGCGATAGTCCTTGAAGTAGGTGTAGTAGGTCATCAGGGCGTTCAGCAGGGCGACCAGGATGAACACACAGATGCGATTGGGGGTAAAAACGGGAGACGGGAGGGGGCCGGCGGCGAGGAATCCGTAAGCGGTGCACATGGCGATGGAGAGCCCGAAGACGATGTTGCCGATCAGCGACCATGACTTGGCAAACTCATACAGGATGTTGAGCAGCACCCCTGCAATCACCGGCACGAGCGACCAGGGCCCCAGAACCCATGACACGACCAGAACCGCGGCCATCAGCGCGCAGGAGACAAGCAGAGCGGCGCGCGGTTGCAGTTCGCCGGTCACCATCGGGCGATTCGGAGCGTTAATCCGGTCCTCCACCAGCCCGAAGTAGTCGTTCACCACCTGATTGATGCCGTAGCTCAGGAACAACAGCAGAAGAATCAGCGCATTCCGCCAGGGATCGGTGTGCGCCGGCATGCAGAAGCGATAGAACGACACGCCGATCCATCCCGCGATACCGGTGATGAACGCGAAATACAATCGCATGGACTTGATATAGAAAAAGGCGAATTGACGTACGCTCATGCCGCCCTCGTATCTTGGGCCAAAGAATACCGGCAAATGCCCGGCATGCCAAACACGGACGCGCGGGCGTCATCGCGCGCGGGCGGGGATTCCGCGCAATGGTCAGCAACCGGTTCGCAGATCCGACGTCGCCGCGGACCCGGCGCGCACTCGCAGTACGGCACGGTCGCATCCGCCCGGCGCCAGCCGACGACAGCCGGTCAGCGAGTTAAAGGCGTTGGGATGGCCCATCCAGGGTTCGATGCAGAAAAACGGCCGTTCCGGGATGGTGTAGAGCTGCACGAAGGGAAACAGCCGGGGCGCGCTGATTTCCGCGAAAGATACTTCGAGCGTGAACCCGTCGGAATACATCATCCTCGTCGCATGCCCGTCGGGCGTCTCGTTGAGCGTCTCGTTGACCTCGGCCGATTGGATCGAAGCGGGAAAGGCCGGCGAGGGCGCGGGACCGATGATGTCGGTCTGATCGGCGTTGTAGAGCCATTGCCGTGGTGTGGCCAGCGCGATTCGGACCTCTTCCTTCCCCTGCCCCGCCGGTGGCGTTCGAAAATACGGATGAAATCCCGCGAAATACGGCATCGGCGATGACCCGGTGTTCCGTACTTCCATCTCGGCGTCCAACACGCCCGGACTGACCCGGTATCGCAGGCGCACCTGAAAATCAAAGGGGTAGACGTCGCGCGTGACTTCATCGGAGACCAGCTCCATCTCCAACGCGTCCGGCTCGTCGGACCGGGTCACCTGCCAGGGAACTCTCAGCGAAAATCCATGGCTGGGCAGCACATAGCGGCGGCCTTCATGGAGATAGACGCCATCGAGACCGTCCCGCCGCATGCGTCCGCACACGGGAAATAAAAACGGCCAGCCGCCCCGGGTGCGGGTGTAGGCTTCGTTCCAAAAGAAATCGTGCTGAAAGAGCATCTCGCGCGCCACGCCCCGGAACGGAAGCGTCAACGACGAGCCGATTCCTCCAAACGCCGGAACAAACTGCGCCGACGTACACCCGTCGTTCGCCGCGATCATCCATACGTCCTGTCCATGCTGTCGTTCCAAGGTCGCCATAGGGCTCCTTTCAACCTCGCGATTGCTCCCGCGACATCCCGCCCGCCCTCAGCGCTTGAACCTCCGTACCCGAACCCCGGCAGTGCGGAACAGCGCCCGGGACTGGGCGGAAAAGTGATAGTCATGCTCGAACACGACTTCCTTCAATCCCGCGTTGATGATCATTTTCGTGCACAGCAGGCAGGGGCTGACCGTCGAGTACAGGGTCGCGCCGCGGACGGCGATGCCGTGATAGGCCGCCTGGACAATCGCATTTTCCTCCGCGTGAGCGCAGACGCAATCGCCCAGCCCCTCGCCGGATTTCGACGATCCCGCGCAACGCGGGCATCCGCCATCCCGGCAATTCGGAATGCCCCGCGGTGTCCCGTTGTAGCCAGTCGAGATAATCCGCCGTTCCAGTACAATCAGCGCCGCCACCTGCCGCCGCGAACAATTCCCGCGCCGGGCCACGACATGCGCGATATCCATGAAATACTCGTCCCAATCCGGCCGCCGCGGCAGTGTGGTTTTCGGTGTCATGTTACGGATTGTGC
>JAGOHE010000044.1 GCA_017996315.1 Kiritimatiellia bacterium
CTTCAACGAAACGCGGGTCACGTGCCAAGGCCGGACCAGCCCCAGTAGCTGCTGATACAATTGGGTGTCTTGCATCCGCCCATCATATTCGCCCCCTCAAATATCACACGGAATTTCCGGAAGAACCCTAAGAAATAAAATGGGTTGCGCTACTGCATGACATCGCGTACAGTGTATTACATATGATTACACGAGGTGACCTATGAGTGCTGCCCTATCCATTCGCCTGCCTGAACCGCTGGCCAAAGAACTGAACCAGATCGCCGCGGAAACCGAGCGTTCCCGCTCGTTTCACATCCAGAAGGCGCTGGAGAACTACATCGAGGACTTTGCGGATGTCCAGATCGCCATCGATCGCCTACGCGACCCTCGGGATCCTGTGGTTTCCAGCCGCGACCTGAGGAAGTCCCTTGGCCTATAACATCCAATACAAGAAGAGCGTCGCGAAAGATTTGGCGCGCATCGGCAAGACCGAAGCGCGCCAACTTCTTGATAAGATTGAAAAGGAATTATCTTCCCACCCGGACCGCTATCCGGTTCTTCAGGGGCCTTTGGCCGGACTACGCAAGATGCGCATGGGTGACTATCGAGTGATCTATGCCATCCTGGACAACGATGTCCTAATTCTGCGCATTGGGAATAGGCGAGAGGTCTATAGATAAAGAGAATCGAACAAGGCGTTGCACCCCTACGCGCCGCAAGCGGCGCGACGGTGAGCGCTGGCGTTGGGACACGAAATCAACACGATGGTCACAGGACGAGCGGGAACGATCTGGGCAGTCGGATTCATCCTGCCCAGCGTGATCTTCCTGATCTCTCCCTTCGTCGAGCATCTGTCGCCCGGCGACATTGTCGGAGGGAGTCTCACCTTGCTTGCGCTTGTCCTTCCACCGCTGATCTGCGGCTGGGCCATCTTTGCTGCCCCTATCGCAATGTCTTCCCGCATCGCGCGCTTCCTGGGCACGCTCGGGCTTCTTTTCGTTCAGTGGTGCATTCTTGTCCTTCTCGTCTTGCTGTGGTGCACCATTGGCCCAGGCAACTTGCTGAAGGGAACACAATGAACCAGTCCCAACCATCATGTTGACACGTACACTTCAACCCGCCGCATTTCATGCGCCGGCTTGAAATGCCGGTCACCTGGGACGTTGGCTTCCAGAAAAGAGTTGTGCAAGATGCATGGATAAGCCATATTTGTATGCATGAGAACAACACTCAACATAGATGACCGGGTACTGAGACGGGCAGTGGACATTACGGGCGTCAAGGAGAAAACCGCTTTGGTGCGCATGGGGCTGGAGGCTCTTGTCTCCCTGGAGAGCGCAAGGCGTCTGGCCCGTCTCGGCGGGACCGAACGTCACGTCACGACGATCCGACGCCGACGACCATAGGAGGAGCGCGATGATCCTCGTGGATACGTCGGTGTGGGTCGATCACCTGCGACACAACATCCCGCTTCTCGGTGATCTCCTGGAATCTGGCGAGGTCACAACTCACCCGTTCATCATTGGGGAATTGGCGTGCGGGAATCTGTCCAACCGGACAGAGATTCTCGCGCTTCTCGCAGCGCTCCCACTCGTGAAGATTGCCACGCACGCGGAGGCCCTGCATCTGGCGGATGCCCACAAGTTGCACGGCCGTGGCATTGGATGGATCGACGCGCATCTGCTCGCCTCCGCCATGCTGATGGGCCTGCCACTCTGGACCAGAGATCGTAAACTGCACCAAGCGACCAAGGCCCTCGGAATCGCGGAGAAACCATGAGCCAACAACGCGTCGCTCTCTATTCGCAGCCCGCGGCGGGTTGCCGGTCAACGCCCCATTGGGATTGAAACGATGAGAGTCATCACAACCATTCTGTTGTTGCTGATGCCGGGCCTCAGTTCGGCACAGGAACTGAGCATGGAGCACCCGCTTGTTCATGCATCTGTTGTCGCCACACCCTCTGCGGAGACTGTTCTGATTCAAGTCTTCATCGTCAAGCCGACCGATCGGCCTTTCATATTCTACACGGGATCTGCCGGTGGCGGTCGTGACGCTGGCCCACATGGCGGAGCGATCAAGGGTCCAGACCATGTCCTAGATCGTGAGAAGGAATGGAAGGAGGTTATCGGCACCCCGCCGGATGTATTGCCCACGCTGTACTTCCTCAGCAATGGCAAGACCAATCAGTGGACTGCGATTTCTGTCGGATGTCCAACTTTCCGAAGCATGCGCCCCTCTGTGTTTACGGTGGAACCCATGCGGACGAATCTCTACTGCCGGTTCTTTGTGAAGCCAGAGCGGATCGCTGGCGCGTTCCTCAAAGGGGAAGTATCCAGAGCAACGCCGCGCGGACGATTCGCAGCCGTTCAGATCCCGATTACCCGCTTTCGTTTGCAGGAAGAAGAGAAGAATCCCAACAAAGCGCCGGAGGATACGGCTCGCAAGCTCGCCGATCCTCATCGCTGACGTTCGCAGAAGAAATAAGGAAAACAATCGCCACCCGAGTCGCGGTGTCGGCGCATCGCAAATCCGGATGGGTAGGGGACGTGCAGGAATGCACTCGGAAAATAGATTGCCCCCGGTGATGAAAAGCCGTACAAGCGACCATTAAGGAACAAACTTCGAACCGGGCGCTTCACTCGTACGCGCCGCAAGCGGCGCGACGGTGAGCGATGGCGTTGGCTGAATAGACGGAAACCAGCAGGAAAGGAATGACAACATGACAAACGAAGGTAAGTGTCCGATCCATCACGTTGCCGGCGGCGGCATGACCAACAAGGACTGGTGGCCGAACCAATTGCGCGTGGATCTGCTGAACCAGCACTCCAGCAAGTCCAATCCCCTGGGAGAGAAGTTCGACTATGCCGAGGAGTTCAAGAAGCTCGACTACCACGCGCTGAAAGCCGACTTGGTCAAGCTGATGACCGATAGCCAGGACTGGTGGCCGGCCGACTTCGGCCACTACGGCCCGCAGTTGATCCGTATGGCCTGGCACGCGGCCGGAACCTACCGCACCGTCGATGGCCGCGGCGGCGGCGGGCGGGGCCAGCAGCGCTTTGCGCCGCTGAACTCCTGGCCCGACAACGTCAACATCGACAAGTCCCGCCGCCTGCTCTGGCCCATCAAGCAGAAGTACGGCCAGAAGATCTCCTGGGCCGACCTCTACATCCTGGCCGGCAACGTGGCGCTGGAATCGATGGGGTTCCGCACCTTCGGCTTCGCCGGCGGCCGAGAGGATGTCTGGGAACCGGACATGGACGTCAACTGGGGCACCGAGATCAAGTGGCTGGGTGTCGACCAGCGCGTCACCGAGGATCGCGAACTGCTCGGACCGTTCGGCGCGACGCATATGGGCCTGATCTATGTGAACCCGGAAGGCCCGAACGCCAGCGGCGACTACCTCGCCGCCGCCAAAGACATTCGCGCCACCTTCTCCCGCATGGCCATGAACGACGAGGAGACCGTCGCGCTGATCGCCGGTGGCCACTCCTTCGGCAAGGCCCACGGCGCCGCGCCCGAGTCGCACAAGGGCCCCGAGCCCGAAGGCGCGCCGATCGAGGCCCAGGGGTTGGGTTGGCACAGCGACTATGGCCAAGGCCATGGCAAGGACACCATCACGAGCGGCTTGGAGGTGACCTGGACCAAGACCCCGGCGCTGTGGAGCAACAACTTCTTCGAGAACCTGTTCAAATACGAGTGGGAGTTGACGAAATCACCCGCGGGCGCCAAGCAATGGGTGGCCAAGGACGCGCCGGAGATCATTCCGGATGCGCATGTGCCGGGCAAGTTCCACAAGCCCACCATGCTGACCACCGACCTGACGATGCGCTTCGACCCCGAGTACGGCAAAATTTCCAGGCGCTTCTACGAAAACCCGCAGGCCTTCGCCGACGCATTCGCCCGCGCCTGGTACAAGCTGACGCACCGCGACATGGGTCCGAAGGCGCGCTACCTTGGCCCCGAGGTACCCAAGGAAGATATGATCTGGCAGGATCCGCTGCCCGCGCCCACCCACCAGCCGACGGCCGCCGACATCGCGGACATCAAGGCGAAGATCGCCGCCTCGGGCCTCTCGGCCGGTGATCTGGTCTCGGTGGCTTGGGCCTCGGCCTCCACCTTCCGCGGCGGCGACAAGCGCGGCGGCGCCAACGGCGCGCGCCTGGCCCTGAGTCCGCAGAAGGACTGGAATGTCAACAAGAGAGCCGTCAAGGTGCTTCCCAAGCTGGTGGAGATCCAGAAGGCATCCGGCAAGGCCTCGCTGGCCGACGTGATCGTGCTGGCCGGCGTGGTCGGCGTGGAGCAGGCCGCCAAAGCCGCCGGCGTGGCGGTGGAGGTCCCGTTCTCTCCGGGCCGCGTCGATGCCCGCCAGGACCAGACCGATGTCGAATCCTTCAGCGTGTTGGAACCGCTGGCGGACGGCTTCCGCAACTACTGCGCCGGCAAGCTCGGCGTGGCGACCGAGGCCATGCTGATCGACAGGGCCCAGCTGCTGACCCTGACCGCGCCAGAGATGACGGTGCTGGTCGGCGGCCTGCGCGTGTTGGGCGCCAATGCCGACGGCAGCCGGCACGGTGTGTTCACCGACAAGGTGGGCGTACTATCCAACGACTTCTTCACCAATCTGCTCGACATGAACACCGAGTGGAAGCCGGTGGATGCCGAGGCGGAGCTGTTCGAAGGCAGGGACCGCAAGAGCGGCAAGGTCAAGTACACGGGCACGCGCAACGACCTGATCTTCGGCTCCAACTCCGTGCTGCGCGCCTATGCCGAGGTCTACGCCAGCAGCGACGGCGGGGAAAGGTTCGTTAAAGACTTCGTAGCGGCATGGGTCAAGGTAATGAACCTGGACCGCTTTGACCTGGCCTGATCGCAGCCGGTTGGTCCGCGGACTTCTGACCGAGAGAAATGTGCCAGCTAACAGCCGGTTCCAGCGGCCGGCATACCGCCGCCGCTGAACCGGGCTGTTGTGACAGAAAGAATGAAGCCTATTCACGGCGCATTATTGAGCCTTGCCCTGCTGATTTCCGGCTGCGCGCATCCGACACTCTGCAAAGTTCAGGTGGTCGATACGGCAGGCGCCCCGGTGCCCGGCGCAGAGGTCACGGTTGGCTGGTCTTGGAGTTATGACGTCAGCGGGAAGACCTCTCCCAAGAGCCGGCATAAGACCGGAAAAGCTGATGGGACCGGACGCTACACCTTCATCGGCATGACGAAAGGTGGCATCGGAGTGTCGGCCTCCAAGGATGGATACTACACGACTTTTGCGGGACCCGCAGGGAAGCAGCCGTTTGTTGTCGAACTGAGAAAGCAGATCAACCCGATTCCGATGTATGCGAAGGAAGCCACGATCGACTTGCCGTCTGGCAGTGGCGCGTACGCATACGATCTCTTTGTCGGCGATCTTGTGGCTCCACACGGAGTTGGAATCATAACGGACCTGATCTTCCATGTTCAGACGACGACGACAAACTGGCGTGATCGGACGATATATCGTTTGAGCGGTGACGTAACATTCCCCGACGCGAATGACGGACTTCAGGCATTCTTTGTCCCGCACAGAGTGCATCCAGAATCCGAATATCAACTCCCCCTGTCTGCTCCAATTGACGGCTACGCCCCTTCTCTCGCCCGTGCAAACGGGGATACCGAAGCTGTTTATCGCGAGCACGGGTACCATCGGATGGGAGCCGAATCCTTGCCAAAGCCCTGGTACTGGACGGACAACTATGCGTTCAGGGATTCCGCCCGATCGTGGATGGAAGAGGTGAACTACTTTCTCCGTATCCGAAGCAACCATGATAGCGGTCCGTGCTACGGAGTTATCCGGGGAATATTCCGATTTGGATATCGTGGGGATGATATTCCGTATGTTGAGTTCAGGTACTTCGTCAACCCCGCCCACTCCCAGGATATCGAGTACGATCCCAAACAAAACCTGATCACAGAATTCCGCAGATACAAGACTCGGGAGCACTCTCCAGGGTTCCCATGAAAACAAAGAGGCCACAACAGCCGCCTTCACCGTATTGCTCACCCTCGGCGGGTTCGCCGTCCGGTGAGGCGTGACGTCGGGCAGGAGAAGAAATGTCATCCGGAGCACCAATAGTTCGTCAGATCGCATGGCTATCGGTTGTGCCACAGTTGGCCATCATGGGTTTGATCATGTGGCTTCTGTCGATGGCGGGAGTGCAGGAAGCCATTTTCTTTGGCGCATTGGCCTACCTGGCGCTGTCCATGTCCCTTCGATATGGCGTCGCCAGGGAGCACCGCCGCGGCATCTCGTTGTTCAAGAGAAAACAATACGCGGATGCCATTCCCTCGTTCGAGAGAAGTTACGACTTCTTCAGTCGATACAGATGGCTTGACGATTGGCGATTTCTAACGCTTCTTTCGTCTTCTCGCATCAGCTACCGAGAAATGGCCCTGTTGAACATGGCCTTCTGTCACGCGCAAGCGGGAAACGGGTTGAAAGCTAAGGAGTTCTATCGGCGCACGCAGGCAGAGTTCCCGGAAAGCGAAATGGCCAAGGCGTCACTGAGAATGATCGAATCGGCGGAAAATGATGCCCGACCATCTTCTGCTGGCGACGCCGCTCACCGCGCCGGGCCAGAGAAGTAACATTCGGCGAGAAGACGATGAAAAATATCACAGCGGTTCTTCTGGTCGCCGTTGCGTGCGGTTGCCAACGCGCGCCGTCTGTTGCGCGCGCCACAGAATCCGAGACTCTCACGGGCGTGGTCATTCGGAAAAATTGGACCAAATCTGCGGAATCGTGGAACGCCGGCGGGAGCGAATACTATGTCCTCAAGGTGGAGAATTCGCTGCTTCCTCCGGGCAGGCCAACGGCAAAAGAGGGCGTAATTCTCAGGCCCTCGAACACCGTCCCATTCGAACATTTCACGAACTTCGTCGGCCGGCTCGTCACCTGTCGAGGCGTGTTCGTAGCGGGCGAACCCGGCATGCCCCCGGAAGACAGTACCGAACAGATGCCATTGCCTTCGGAGAACCCGATTACAGGGAAGACAGAGTACCCGACGGCCGGAGTTGGCTTCAGAGTCCACGTCATTGAGCCCGTGGAAAAGGAATGAGGAAACCAACGAACCGGGGCATCCACGGTGCCGCGCGCCGCCGCCCGTGCCATCACGTATCGCATGTCACCAACACGCCCGGCAAATTCTGCCCATTGAAGAACCGAGCTGAGCCCCAGCAATCGGCTTCCCTCGTAACGGGCGCCCGCGGCGCGCCTTCTGCGGCCGCCGGGGCCGCGCCTCCCGGGTCACCCGAACCCCCGGCAATGGGGGTGGACAAGACGCGGTCTGTGGCTTACGTTCACATTAGTTATGTCACGAACAGGGAGAGGCTCACTTCTGCCGGATGGTCAATTGGGAACATCGGTTGACTCATTTCGGCGGCAACACCAAAGGAGAGGGTCATGAGAATATCGCTGATCGGAATGGCGCTGGCGGGATGGTTGTGCGCGACGCAGGGCGTTTGGGCCGACGAGCTGCCCCATCGGCTGGGTGGCGGTGTGTACTACTGGATGACGCTGGAAAACCTCGACGAGGAATTCGACGAAAACGGACTGAGCTACTTCGCGTCCTACCAATACAAGCCCAGCCTGTTCGGCATCCAGGCCGACCTCGAAGTGCAGCCGGACCGGTTCGAAGAGACCGCCTACGCCCCGCAGATATACGCGGTGCTGGGATCGGGACTCTACGCGGCCGCGGGAATCGGCATCCTGTATAGCGATGGCGAATGGGCCGACGAACCGTTCTACAGCTTCAAAGCGGGGCTGGATTTCGAACTGACGGACTCGCTGCATATCGACATCAACGCCAACTACCGGTTCAACGACACCGCCGATCTGTCGGACTCGGACCTGAATATCGACACCGACACGGTGTTTCTGGGCGCGGCGCTCCGCCTGGCGTTCTGAGCCGCCTCACACCGGCGGGTGCAGATAGATGGGCGTCGCGGGCTCCGGGGATTCCCCGGAGTCCGCCCGCTCCCACGCCAGCGCGGCGACATCTTCAGCGCGCGGATAATCCTGGGCGATGGGAAGCGGCGCGACGCCCGCTTCGCGCAGACGGGTGGCGACGGCTTCGGCTTCATACGACACCCACGCGCCATCGCCGGAGTCATCGCGCGCCAGCTCCGCCGGTGCCATCAGGCCCCAGGGGATGAGGGTCCTCACGCGAGCCCCCTCCCGGACGAACACTCCCCGCCAGAGCCGCCCCCGGCGCGCATCGCCCACCACGACCACCCGGCCGCGCGGCTCCGCTTCCAGCCGCCGCCGCGCCATCGCCGCGCCGCTGCTGACTGCCAGCAACTCGCCGCCCCCGGGTAACAGCAGCGTCTCGCCCAGCGTCAGGGCCGTCCGCATCCCGGTGTAATTGCCCGGCCCGCGGCCGACCGCCACCGCGCGGATGTGCGACGCGTCCGCGCCAATCTCCGCCAGCCCGCGCCGCAGTTCCTCAAACATCCGCGGAGGATCCCGCCGGCTCGACACCCACTCCGCCCGCGCCGCCGGTTCACGATCCCGGAACAACGCCAGGCTGCACCGGGGGGACGAGAGTTCAAGCGCCAGAGTAATCATGCGGAAACCCCCGGAGAAATCTCGATCCAGCGGACCCCCGGATCGTCCGGATCCAGCCGCAGACGAACCGTCCACGCCCGCGGGGGAATCGTCTCGGGCGCGCGCTCCGGCCATTCGATCGCCGTCACCCCATCGCCATTCAGCAGCTCATCCAAACCCAGATCCAGCGCTTCGGCGGAGCCGGAGAGCCGGTACAGATCCACGTGATGAAACGGCATCCGGCCTTCGTACTCATTGATAAGCGTGAAGGTCGGACTGCCCATGGGCCCGGTCACCCCGAGCGCGCGTCCAAGCCCCTGGGCGAAGCAGGTCTTCCCCGCGCCCAGATCGCCGACGAGAGCGACGACATCGCCCGGCCGCAGCCGCGCGGCCAGCCGCGCGGCCAGCGCCTGCGTCTCCGCCGCCGTGCCGGTGCGGACGCTTCGGGGCAAGTCCGGTTCCTTCATGGATTCCATCATAACGAAATTCATCAGAAACGTCCCGGCGCAACCGGGTTGAACCGGCGAACGAGAATCCGGCTCACTTTTCTATTGAAACCACCCCGCCTCACAGTCCATGCTCACCCACGGAACAGAGGGCGAGAAGCCGCCCCACAAGGAGATGAGATGAGAACACCGGTACGAACGCTGCTGAAAAGCAAGGGGCCCATCGTGAGCATCGTGCCCACGGAATCAGCCCGTGAAGCGATGCGGTTGATGGGAGAACAGTCCGTCGGATCCGTGCTGGTGCGGAATGCCCAGGGCGCGTTGCTGGGGATTATTTCCGAGCGCGACTGCCTGCGCAAAGTGATCATGGCCGACCGGGATCCATATAAAACTCCGGCCTCGGATATCATGACGTCCAAGCTGGTGACGGTTCCGCCGGAATGCACGGTCGAGGAATGCATGGCCCTGATGACCAAAAACCGAATACGGCATCTGCCGGTGATGGATCATGGGAACGTGGCCGGAGTCATCTCCATCGGCGATTGCGTGAAATTCATGGTCTCGGAACAAGACCAGATGATTCAGAACCTCGAGAAATATATCGAGGGTTCGCTCTAGCCCCATCCGTTCGCGGCCGCCGTTCGCTCCCCGCCCGGCATCGGGTCAGGGTCGGTGTCGACATCGGCCCCGGTCCCAGAGCGGCGGAGACTACGAAGCACGCGAATACGGAGCCGTAAGAAACTACGAATCACGCGAATCACGCGAACGCGGTTCCCGCTCGGGACTCGGACTTCGGATCTCGGACCTCGGACCTCGGACTTCTGACCTCGGGACTCCGTCGCTCCGCCCTGTAGCCGGCCGCGGTGAGGCCGGCTGATATTCCCGGCGAGCCAGGGCTCGCCGAACAAAGCGGTGACAGGTCACCGCAGTCCAAAAATTTGGAATGCGGCGAGCTCTCGCCGCTTTCCTTCGCGCGACCCGGCGCGCGAAGATCGGCCCAACCCAGCACCCCTCCGCACTTTGTCCTTCGGATTCGCGTGATTTGCGATATTTGTAGCTAAAAATCGGTTGGGCAAAAACTACGAATCACGCGAATAACGCGAATGCGGTTCCCGCTCGGGACTCGGACTTCGGATCTCGGACCTCGGGACTCCGTCGCTCCGCCCTGTAGCCGGCCGCGGTGAGGCCGGCTGATATTCCGGCGAGCCAGGGCTCGCCGGACAAAGCGGTGACAGGTCACCGCAGTCCAAAATTTGGAGTGCGGCGAGCCCTCGCCGCTTTCCTTCGCGCGACCCGGCGCGCGAAGATCGGCCTCAGAGCGTGAGGCGGGCGGGAACTGCGCCCTCCACATTCTTCCTGGTGCCCGCCATGCCAGCTCCCGGGATGGTTCATTTGAGGGGTAAAGAATCTCCAATGTCCGAAGAAGAAATAGTTGACAGACTCCCGGACGCGAGCGATTGCGAGCGGAGAGAAGATTCCGAGCCTCGCAAGATGCGTAAGTCACTTCGGGGACGAACAAATGAATATGAAAAAACTCATGTTGGGTTTGGTCGCGGCGATCACGCTGGGCGCGATGGGCGTGGCGCAGGCCGACTTGGTTGTCTATAACCAGAATAATCCTCCGGATGCCACTGACCTTCCCGGCGGCGGATGGGGGACGTATCGCGGATTCGGCGTCAATCTCACTGACGTCGCACTGTCGCTGGATGCGACCGGCGCCCATACCGGAACGACCTTGGGAGATTACGCGACCGTCTTTCTCACAGGCTTGACTCTTCGTCACCCCGGCAGTCAGGGAGCTGCGTCGTCGGCATTTGCCGGCGATTGGTCCACGGCGCTCGTCAAGATCTATACGACACAGACCCCTACGATGGGCACGTATGTGGGTGATTCCACCAATACCCAGGACATGAGCCAAACCGGCGTCGAACGGAACGCGGCTTACACGTTCAACAACATCGCGCTGGATCCCACGCAGACGTATTTCTTCTATTACTCGAATACGACCGGCAACGTAGACCCCGCGAGCGTCATCTGGACGGCGGGTCGTCAGCGCGTGTCCAACAACGCTGGCCACACCTACGCCTCAGAAGGTCTGGTTGCCCGGGCGACTTTTGGTGATCAGGACCCAGCCTATGACGCGGTGTTTTCAGCCACGGTCATTCCCGAACCCGCGACGCTGAGTCTGGCGCTGGTTTTCGGTGCGGCGGCGGTTTTTCACCGTCGTCGTCACGGATAGGCAATCCACAGCCGCATGTGTTTTGGGAAGCCGCGGAGCAATCCGCGGCTTCTTCTTTTTCCTGCATGCGCGACCATCCAGACCGGGAATCTGTAGCCGGCCGTGGTGAGGCCGGCAATAGCAACGAATCACGCGAATCACGCGAATGCGGTTCCCGCTCGGACCTCGGACTTCGGACCTCGGACCTCGGTCCTCCGCCCCCCTCCGCTCCCCGCTCTATGCTCTACGCTCTATGCCCTACGCTCTGTACTCGGACCTCGGACCTCGGACCTCGGACTTCGGACCTCGGTCTTCCGTCCTCTGTCCTCCGTCGCTCCGCCCTGTAGCCGCGGTGAGGCCGGCGGGAACTGAGTCCCATTTCGCCGGGCTTGGCTGGAGGCGGAGGGAGCGATAGACTGCGCGCATGCCGGAATGTATGGTGGTCACGCTCAAGCCCGGCCGGGATCGCAGTGTGCGAAACCGGCATCCCTGGATCTTTTCAGGCGCCATCGCTTCTCTTTCCAATGACGGCGCGCAGAGCGGCCCGTGCGAGGTGATGGCCGCGAACGGGGAATGGCTGGCTTCGGGCTACTGCAATCCCGAAGCCGCGCTCGCGGTTCGGCTGCATGCGTGGGTCCCGGGCGTGTCGCGCGACGCGGCATGGCTCGAAGCGCGCCTTGAGGCGGCGCACGCGCTGCGCCAAACCCAACTCCGTGCGCCGGGCGCGCCCGAAACGGACGCGTATCGTCTGGTGTATTCCGAGGCGGATGGGGTGTCCGGGTTGATCGCCGATCGTTTCGCGGATGCGGTCAGCGTGCGTATTTCATCCCGGTCCATGCTGGAGTTGGCGCCGGCGGCGTTCGAATGGTTGGCCCGTCTTCCCGGGGTGCGTCGGTTGCATGCGGCGTTCGACGCCGAGTCGGCCGGGCGCGAGGGCGTGGATGCGGTCCTGGCGGTCCGCGGCTGGCCGACGGATGAGCAGCCGGTGGAGTTTTCCGAACATGGCGCGCGGTTTCAGGCGCATCTGGCGCACGGGCAGAAGACCGGGTTTTTTCTCGACCAGCGCGACAACCGGCGGCGGGCGGCCCGGTGCGCTCCCGGCGGGCGCGTGCTCGGCGCCTACTGCTACACCGGCGCGTTTGAAATCCACGCCGCGCGCGCGGGGGCGGCGGAGGTGCTTGGCGTGGATTCGTCCGAACCGGCGCTGGAGCAGGCGCGCTGCCACGCGGAACTCAACGGCGTGTCGGATCGCGTCCGGTTCGAGCGGGCGGATGTTCCCGTGCGGCTGCGGAAATTTCGCGACGAGGGCCGGACGTTTGACGGCATTATTCTCGATCCCCCGCGCTTCGTGTTCAGCGCGGCGCAGAAGGAGAAGGGCCTGCGCGCCTACAAGGATATCAATCTGCTGGCCTTGAAACTGCTCGCGCCGGGGGGCTGGCTGGCGACCTATTCGTGTTCCGGGCTGGTGTCGCCGGAAGATTTCCGCCAGATGCTGCGATGGGCCGCCGTGGATGCCGGGCGTCCGGTCCGGATCATCGAATCCAGCGGCCAGCCTTTCGATCATCCCGTGCTCGCGACCTTTCCGGAGAGCGAGTATCTGAAGGGGCTGTTATGCCGCGTGGAATGATTTTGCCGCCTCCGGAGGGGGGGCCGGGCCGCCGGGCGCACGCGCCCCGCGCGCTGCCGAAGGGTGTGGCGCCCAGCTCGGGTGCGTGGCGCGATCCTCCGCCGCTGACGGGTGGAACGCGGATTGCGGAGTATCTTCCCGCCCTGATGCAAAAGGTGCAGAAGAGCCAGGGCGCCTGGCGGGAGGAATTGGATCGCCGGTGGCCGGAGTTGATGGGCTCCGCCTATGCGCATCATGCGATCCCCGGGGAGTACATCGCCCCCTCGCGCATGCTGGTGGTGGATATGGATCATCCCGTTCTTGCGTTTGAAGCGACGCGGGAACTTCGCGATCTGGCGGATCGGATACAGAAGGCCGTGCCCTCCGCCCCGATCCGGCGGGTGCGGTTTCGCTATGTGCCGCGGGATCCCTCCGCGCCGCCGTCCTGACCCCGCCCGCCGGGGTCATGGCGCGCCGCGGGAACCGTGTGATACCATGCGGGCCGGGGATGCGTAATGAAGAAAATTCTGATCATCGGCGCCTATTCGGCGATGGCGGAGGCGACCGCGCGGCGCTGGGCGCGAGAGCGTTGCCGCTTTCACTTGTGCGGGCGGAACGCGGATCGCCTGCACGATCTGGCGGCGGACCTGCGCATCCGCGGCGCGGAATCGGCGGACATCAGTGTGCTGGATGCCCTCGACACGGATCGCCATGCCGAAACCATCGCGCGCGCTGTTGCCGCGATGGGCGGGCTCGATCTGGCGCTCATCGCGCACGGCACACTGTCTGATCCGGCCGAATGCGCGCGCGATGTTCCGGCGGCGCTGCGGGAATTGAACACCAACGCGCTCAGCGTCATTTCCCTGCTCACGCACCTGGCCGCGCATTTTGAAGCGCAGGGGCGGGGGACGATCGCGGTGATCAGCTCCGTGGCCGGCGACCGCGGACGCGCGTCGAACTACGTCTATGGAACCGCGAAGGGCGCGGTGAGCCTGTATTTGCAGGGATTGCGGCAGCGGCTGCACCCGCGCGGGGTTCATGTGCTGACGATCAAGCCGGGATTTGTGGACACGCCCATGACGGCCGGCTTCCGCAAGGGTCCGCTCTGGGCCTCGCCCGACCGCGTGGCCCGCGGGATTTGCCGGGCGGTGCGCCGCCGCCGCGATGTGGTCTATGTGCCCTTCTTCTGGCGGTTCATCATGGCGGTGGTGCGGGC